>DATNOU010000035.1:0-14460 GCA_035601195.1 Gaiellaceae bacterium
CCCGGGAGAGCTCGGCCGGCGAGCCTTCCGCGACGAGCCGGCCGTGCAGAAGGATCGCGACCCGGTCGCAGACGAGCTCGACCTCGCTCAGAAGGTGCGAGTTGAGCAGGACGGAGGTGCCGCGCCCGCGCAACTCCTCGAGCAGCGTGCGCACCGTCCGGCGGCCGACCGGGTCGAGTGCGCTCGTCGGCTCGTCCAACAGGAGCAGCGGGGGTTTGCCCACGAGTGCGTGCGCGATGCCAAGCCGCTGCTGCATGCCCTTCGACATCTCCTCCACGCGGCGGCTCCGCGCGTCGGCGAGCTCGACGAGCTCCAGCAGGTCGGTCCGTTCGGTGATGCCGCCCGCCGAGCCCGCAAGCCGTTGGTGCAGCTCGAGCAGCTCGTCGGCGGAGTACCAGCCGGGGAACCGGAAGAGCTCGGCGAGATAGCCGAGGCAGCGGCGCGCCTCGAGCGAGCCGGCCGGAGCGCCGCGAACCTGTGCTGTCCCCCCGGAGGCGCGGACGAGTCCGCAGGCGATCTTGACGAGCGTCGACTTGCCGGCCCCGTTCGGCCCCAGCAGGCCGACGAGCTCCCCCTCGGCGACCTCGAGGTCGACTCCCGCGAGGGCGGTTGTCGTCCCGTAGCGCTTCTCGAGGCCACGGACGGCAAGAGCGGCAGGCACTGTTGCGAGTCTACGTGGGCGGTGCGAAGAGCTTTGTGTAGTGGCCGAGCCCGTCGAAGCCAAGCCGGCGGTAGAGCTCCTTCGGCCAGTCCTCCGCGTCGGCGACGAGGAAGACGAAGTCGGCGCCTGCCTCCCGCGCCTGCGCGATCGCCGCGAGGATGACAGCGGTGGCATGGCCGCGGCCACGATGCTCGGGCAGCGTGCCCACGTCCTCGATCTGCGCATCCGCGCCGTCGACGTAGAGGTCGGTGTAGCTGACGATCTCCCCGTCTACGAGCACGGCGAAGAAGCGTGCCGTCACGCGCTCTCCGATGAGCGCCTTCGCCGCGAACAGCTGTTCGACTACCTCCGGCGTCGCCCAGGGCTCGTCCTCGAGTAGACGACGGCGCGCCGGCCGCAGCGCCTCCTCGCCCAACTCGCGGACGAGCGAGAGATCGGCCTGCCGCTCCGCGGGACGCAGCTGGGCCATCACCACGTGCCGGTCGATGCGCCAGCCGTGCTCGGCGAACCAGGGCGCGAGCCGGTCGCCGAGAGCAGGATCGGGGACGAAGATCAGGCGCCGCTGGAGCCGCTCCGCCTCGGCGACGAGCACGCTCGGCTCGGCGTCGCGCTCGATCCAGAGGTAGTTGCCGTCCGAGCGTTTCGGCACTTCGTCGGTGTAGACGGCTCGGCCGTACGGCGAGGCGACCGTTCGGCTTCCGCCCATGTCCCCGCGCGCCAGGAAGGCGTACGCGCGCGTGAGCTCGTCACTCATCGCCGAGACGCTGCGGATGGCCGAGCATCGAGAGCTCCGCGATGTCGCGCCGGAAGAACAACGCGGTCGTCCAATCGGCCACCACGCGCAGCTTCCGCGAGATCAGCGGCAGCTGGTAGAGGTGGTACGTGCGGGTCACCCACCAGCCGAGGAAGCCGGTCAGTTTCAGGCCGACCACGTCGGCGATTCCCTTGTAACGGCCGAGCGTCGCCACCTGTCCAAGCATGCGGTAGCGATACGGCTTCCGCTCGCCGGCGAGGTTCTTCGCCAGCCTGCGGGCCTGCCGCAGCGCGTGCTGGCAGGTGGGAGGGTCGAACTTGCCCGGCGTCGCGAGGTTGGGGACACGGGCCCCGTCGCCGAGCGCCCAGACGTTCGCGTGGCCCTCGACCGCGAGGGTCTCGTCCACGACGACGCGCCCCTTCTCCTCGAGCGGGAGGCCGAACTGCGAGAGCAGCGGGTGTGCACGGACGCCCGCGGTCCAGACCAGCGTGTGGGTGAGGATCCGCTCGCCGTTCGAGAGGTGAGCCGCGTGCGCCTCAAGCGATTCGAGGGTGGTGCTCACTTGGATCTCGACTCCGCGGCGAACGAGCCGCTCGGCTGCGTACTCACCGAGGCGGTGCGGGATCTCCGGGAGGATCTTCGGCGCAGCATCCACCAGCAACCAGCGCTGCGGCACCCGCTGCAGGTTCGGGTAGTAGCGCAGCGCGTCGCGGACGAGGTCGGAGAGCTCGGCGAGCGCCTCCACGCCCGCGTACCCCGCGCCGACGAAGACGAACGTCAGCTCGCGCAGCCTATGCACCTCCGTGAGGGCGGCGTCTGCGGCCTCGAGCCTGCGCAGGACGTGGTTGCGCAGGTGGATCGCGTCGGCCAGCGACTTGAAGCCGAGGCCGTGGTCGGCAAGGCCGGGGATCGGCAACGTTCGCGAGACGGCGCCGAGCGCGACCACGAGGTCCTGGTAGCCGAGGTTGAGCAGCCCTTCGAACGTCTCGACCTGGACGCGGTTGCGCGCGAGGTCGAGGCTCGTCGCCCGGCCGAGGATCAGCTCGGCATGCGGGCACATCATCCGCAGCGGCACGACCACGTGACGCGGCTCCAGCGTCCCGGAGGCGGCCTCGGGCAGCATCGGCGTGTAGAGCATCGAATTCTCGGGGCTGACGATCGTGGCGCCGCGCTTGCCGAGGCAGCGGGCGACGTAGCCGCCGGCGAAGCCGCCGCCGACGACCAGGGTGCCGCCACGGGCTTGCCGGTCGGTCATGTCTCTACTATCGCGCCATGGCTCGGGTGCAGGTGGCGGTGATCGGCAGCGGCGCCGAGCACGAGGGCCGCGCGGAGGAGGTCGGACGGCTGCTTGCGGCTCGCGGCTGCACCGTCGTGACCGGCGGCCTTGGCCAGGTGATGGAGGCGGCGGCGCGCGGCGCCAAGTCGGCGGGAGGGACGACGATCGGCGTCCTGCCGGGAGAGCGGCGCGCCGATGCGAACGACTGGATCGACCACGTGGTCGTCACCGCGGTGGGCCACGCGCGGAACCTGGCCGTCGTTGCCTCGGGCGACGCGGTGATCGTAGTCGGCGGCAAGTGGGGCACCCTCGCCGAGATCGGCTTCGCCAACGTGCTCGGGAGGCCGGTCGTGATTCTCGAGCCCGGCTGGGAGCTGCAGGGCGTGCCGAGGGCCGCTTCGCCGGAAGAGGCGGTCGAGCTCGCGTTAGGGTCGCTCCCGTGAGCCTCGAGATGCGGGAGTCCTGCGAGAGTTGCGGTGCGGCGCTTGCCCCCGACGGGGACGCCTACATCTGCTCGCACGAGTGCACGTTCTGCGGCGAGTGCACGATCGCGCAGAGCGGCGTCTGCCCGAACTGCGGCGGCGAGCTCGTCCGTCGTCCTACGAGACGCGCAGCAGCGGCCGGGTGAGGCATGTCGGGCCGCCGTCGCCTTTCGAGAGCTCCTCGCCCCGGTAGGTGAGCACCTCGACCCCGGCACGCTCCAGGCGGCGGCTCGTCTCCGGGTTGCCCTCGACCGCGAGCGCGACGCGTGGTGCGAGCGCGAGCACGTTGGGGCCCATCGAATCGAACTCCTCCTCGGGAACCTCGACGAGCTCGACCCCCCGTTCCTCCAGGAGCATTGCGAGGCGGGTCGGAAGGAGCGGAAGGTAGACGACGGCGAGATCCGGCGCCAGGGGGCTGAGCAGCGACATCAGGTGCATCACCTCATTGCGCCCGTGCCAGTGCGGGAGGTCGAAGGCGAGCACCTCGACGCCGGGCAGGAGGTCTCTCAGCCGTGCGATCCCCGCCGCGTTCGTGCGATAGCCGCAGCCTGCGAGCAGCGTGTGCTCGTCGAGCCAGCAGCAGTCGCCGCCCTCGGCCCACGCCGGGCCCTCGAGCCGCCCGGCGACCGGCACGCCTGCGCGCTCCAGGTCCTGCGCCAGCGCCGGCACCTCGGCGCGCCGGCACTCCTTGCCGGGCTGAAGCAGAAGCGCGCCGGCATCGACGACGAGCGCGGGGTCGTAGGTGTAGATCGCGTCCGGGTTGCCGTCGGCAGGCGATTCCGCGAGGACGACCTCGGCGCCCGCGCCCTCGAGCAGCTCGCAGAAGGCCTCGTGCTCGGCTGCGATCCCCACGGGGTCGGGCTCGGCGCGCCAGCCGCACATCCGCCAGCCTTGGAGATCCTCGGCGCGAGGCGCGCGAACCAGCACGCGCCGCAGCTCGCCGGTCATGGACTGGCAGCCGTACAGCTTCGGCTCGACGCTCATGCGGACGATCGTACTTCGGCGAGCCGGCGCTCTAGGAAGGCGCGCTCTGCCGGCTGCGCGGCGAGCTCGAGCGCACGTCCGTAGGCCTCGGCCGCCTCGCTGCCGCGCCCGAGGCGACGCAAGAGATCGGCACGGGCGGAATGCATGTGGCGGTAGCGTTCGAGGCCGTCGATCCCGTCGATCAGCGCGAGGCCCCGCTCGGGGCCCTCGGCCATCGAGACGGCGACAGCGCGGTTGAGCTCGACCACCGGCGAGGGCGTGTAGGAGGCGAGCCGCGCGTAGAGCGCGGCGATCTGGCGCCAGTCGGTCTCGGCCTCGAAATGCAAGGAGGCGATTGCGGCCTGGAGCTGATACGGCCCCGGCCGCCGCAGTGGAAGGGCGCGCTCGAGCACCCGCCGCCCCTCCGCGATTCGCTTCGCGTCCCAGAGCTCGCGGTCCTGGTCGGCCAACAGCACGAGCTCGCCGCCGGCGTCGAGGCGGGCGTCCCGCCGCGCGTCCTGGAGCAGCAACAACGCGAGGAGGCCGAGCGCCTCCGGCTCGTCGGGCATCAACAGCGCGAGCACCTTCCCGAGCCGGATCGCCTCCTCGCAGAGGTCGGCCCGGGGCGGCGGCCCATAGCCTTCGTTGAAGATCAAGTAGAGGACGGCGAGCACAGCGCCCAGGCGTTCCGGCAACAGGTGATCCGGCGGCACGCGAAAGGGGATGCCCGCGGCGCGAATCTTGCGCTTCGCGCGCACGAGCCGCTGGGCCATTGCCGGTTCCGGCACGAGGAAGGCGCGCGCGATCTCTTCGGTGCTCAGCCCGCCCAGGGCCCGCAGCGTCAGCGCGACCTGCGCCTCGGTCGAGAGCGCCGGGTGGCAGCACGCGAAGATCAGGCTCAGCCGCTCGTCGGGGATGGGGTTGGCCTCCTCCTGCTCGGCGGGCTCGAGAGCCGCCAGCAGCTCGGTCTTGTGCGCGAGCGTGCGCTCGCGCCTGATGCGGTCGATCGCGCGGTTGCGCGCAGTGGTCAGCAGCCATGCGCCCGGGTTGGCAGGGGCACCGTCTCGGGGCCAGCGCTCCAGTGCCGTCGCGAAGGCCTCCTGCACCGCATCCTCGGCCAGATCGACGTCGCCGAGGATGCGGGCGAGGATCGCGAGCGTGCGCCCCCACTCCTCCCGGAAGACGGCTTCGACTATGAGCCGTTCCCTTCGAAGACCATTACCGGCCTCACCTCGACGGCGCCGTGGCGTGCGCCGGGGATCTTCGAGGCCCACTCGATGGCTTCGTCGAGCGAGTCCGCTTCGATCAGGTAGTAGCCGCCGAGCTGCTCTTTGGTCTCGGCGAAGGGGCCGTCGGTGGTCAGTGTCTCGTCGTTCTGGACGCGGACGGTCGTCGCCGTCTGCGTCGGCTCGAGCGCGTCGCCGGCGAGCATCGCACCGCTGTCACGCAGCTCCTGCGTAAAGGCGCCGTATGCCTGGAAGATCTGGCCCCGCTCCTCTTCGCTGCGGTCGTCCCAGGAGCTCTGGTCACCGTAGATCAGCAGCATGTACTGCATCTCGCCCTCCTTGGTCGCTGTTGAGAGTACGACGAACGAGCAGGCTCCGGATCGACAGCCCGCCTGCCGATAGCGGGAGACGAAACTCGCGGCTAGCTCTGCTGCCTACACACCTGCGAGACACCTGATTGCGTCCGGGCCTCCGGCGAGTCTGGCGGTTGTCGATACCCCAGCTCGCCAAGGAGGCCCGGAATGATCAACGCTACGCAGCCACCGCGACGGATGCGGTTCTCGTTCGAGTCGCGCTGTCGGCTCGTCTCGCTCGTTCTTGCCGGTGAGAGCCCGGGCGCGGCAGCGGCCGCCTGCGGCGCAAGCCGGGCAACTGGCTACCGGCTCTGGGGGCGCTACCGAGAAGGTGGCTGGGCGGCATTGACCGACCGGCGCCCGGTGCCCAGGCGCCAACCCCGTCGACTCCCGCAGGAGCTCGAGCAGCGCATCCTCGCTGCCCGCGAGTACGCGAAAGCGGGCCCGTTGGTCGTCGCCAGTCAGCTCGGGCTGCCCGCCTCGACCGTGTGGAAGGTGCTTCGCCGCTACGGCGTCTCCCGTCTCCGCCTACCCGCACGAGAGCCGGTGCGCCGCTACCAGCGAGAGCGTCCGGGTGAGCTCCTGCACGTCGACATCAAGCGGCTGGGTCGCTTCTGGACGATCGGCAAGCGCATCCACGGTGACCGGCTGACCCGCAGTCGCCACGCCGGCTGGCAGTACCTGCACCTGGCGGTCGACGATCACTCCCGGCTCGCCTATGCGGAGCTGCTCCCGAGTGAGCGTCCCGCCGACTGCGTCGCCTTCCTGGGTCGAGCGGCGTCCTGGTACCGGGAGCGTGGGATCTCGATCGAGCGCGTGCTCTCCGACAACGGCAACGGTTACCGCTCGTACGCCTGGGCAGAGGCCTGCGCCGAGCTCGGGATCGCTCGCCGCTACACCCGCCCGCGCCGGCCGCAGACGAACGGAAAGGCCGAGGCGCTCGTCAAGACACTGCTGCGCGAGTGGGCTTACCGCTTTTCGTACCCCACGAGCGCCCACCGCGCTCGAGCTCTCGCCGGCTATCTGCGCTGGTACAACCGGCACCGCCCGCACAGCTCGCTCGGTGGCCGACCTCCGATCAGCCGCGTCTCACAGGTCTGTGGGTCCCACAGCTAGTCGGGCTTGCCGGCCATCGCCCAAACGGCGACCACGTACGCCGCCAGGAGGACGACTGAGAGCACCAGCGTCGCCCTGAGGAGGCCGGAGCCCTTGTTTTCCCGCAGCCGGTAGACCCCAATCCCGCCAACGATCAGCGAGACGAGCAGGATGAGCCCGCCGGCGTCGGCGATGATCCTTCCGGTACTCAGCCAGCCGGGATCGTCGACCCCCTCAGGAAGGTCGTTCCAGCCCTCCTTCGAGGAGATCCACTCGGCACCGATTCGCATGAGCACATAACCCGGCAGGGAGAGGGCCAGGAGCGACCAGTACCCAAGCCGGAGAAACCTCGCTTCGCCTCTGGCGAAGCTGAGCACGCTCGCGCCGGTGACGAGGCCGCCGACCAGGATCATCGCCCCGAGGACGTGTAGGAAGAGCGGGAAGTCCCAGCTGTCGGGGCGGACCGCGGCGAGGACGCTCATGCGCCTGGCTTCCAGATCATGTCGATGAGGATGAGCAGGACGACGACCGACCACAGAAAGTGGACGATGACCCCACTGGACGTTCGGTTCAGGGAGAGAAGCTCGGCATTCGGTCCGGTCTGCCCGGCCGTTCGAAGCTCCCGTGCCCTGTTCATGCCTTGCAGGTAGGCGGCGCCGGTGCGCTGTCCGAGCGGTATGGAGATCACCCAGAGCACGATCGCGGCAATGATCCAGCCGTCCCAGATGTCGTAGCCGCCGACCGAGAAGGCAAGCCAGAGTCCGAGGACGATCGTGCCGCCCATCCCGATACCGACGGCCACATTGCCGACCTTCACCACCGGCTCCATGCGGATCGTCCCCTCTGGGGTGTCCGTTTGCCGCACCGCCGCGATGAGGACCCAGAAGACGATTATCCCGGCCACCCAGGCGAAGGCGCTGAGTACGTGGAGCGCGAGCATCCAATCGTCGAAGCTCATGCGCGCGATCCTATGCCAGCCGACTCATTTCACGTCCCTGCCTCAGTCGTGTCGCGGTGGATGCGCTTCATAGCTGAGCCACGGGAACCACGCACTAAGGCCGTCCGGTCGTTCTGCCGACAATAATGACCGAGCCGGGGCGCCGGCATCCTCTCCCTTCGCCGGGGGCGTCGGCTAGCCGCAGAGCCTAGGCGCCCCGCCCCGGCTCCTGAATCAATCGCCCCCGGCGCGCCTTCTGGTAGTCGAGGACTTCGGAGCGCGAGACGTCGTTATGAGCCAAGGTAAGCTTCGGGTGCGCGATGAGGCTCGCGCCTAACCGCCTCTAGCGGGGCTGATGGCCTCTACCGAACGTCTTTTCCGACGCGAAGTAGGAGGCCAGCGTGAACCCAGTCCAGTTAGCAGCCGTACTCGGGGCGGTAGTCCTCATCGCCTCGATGCTCTCCGTCGAGTTGGGCATTACCGTCGCCCTGCTCGAACTGACGCTCGGCGTCATCGCAGGCAACGTCTTTCACCTGCACACGGCAGAGTGGCTCGACTTCATCGCCAAGTTTGCCTCCATCGTCCTCACCTTCCTGGCGGGGATGGAGGTAGACCCGGTCTATATGCGAGACCGAGCGAAAGCCACGGTCGGTATCGGGGTCGCGTCGTTTGCAGGACCTTTCGTCTTCGCCTCGCTGACCTCGTACTTCCTTGTTGATTGGACTCTCAAGGCATCGCTCATCGCGGGCACCGCCCTGTCGACCACGTCGCTCGCGGTCGTCTATGCCGTCCTTGTCGAGCGCGGCTTAACCACCTCGAATGTCGGGAAGCTCCTGATGAGCGCGACCTTCGTCACCGACCTCTGCACCGCGGTTGCGCTCTCGGCCATCTTCATCAAGCCGAACGTCTGGTTCCCCGTCTTCATCGTCGTCTCACTCGCGCTCATCCTGGCGCTGCCGAAGCTCGCACCGCCGTTCTTCCGCCGGTACGGCGACCGGGTCATCGAACCGGAGATCAAGCTCGTCTTCGTTGCGCTCTTCGGGCTCATGGTGCTTGCGGACGCATCTAACGGTCACGCCGTCTTGCCGGCCTTCATCCTCGGGCTCGTGATGAGCCAGCACTACAAGGAGCACCGCGACGAACAGCAGCGTCTGCGCATCGTCGCGTTCGCGTTCCTCACGCCTTTCTTCTTCATCAAGGGCGGCCTCAACGTCTCGCTCGGGGCTGTCTTCTCGAACCTCGGCCTGCTGGGCGTGCTGCTACTTACGAAGATGATTCCGAAGGTCGCGTTCATCTACCCCCTTGCGCGACGGGCGATCCCGAGGCACGCGACGTTCACGACGTTGCTGATGAGCACGGGGCTGACCTTCGGAACGATCTCGGCGCTCTATGGGCTGAACGCCGGGATCATCGACAAGACCCAGTTCTCGCTTCTGATCACGGTTGTCGTCCTGTCTGCCGTCGTTCCCACCGCGGTCGCGGAAAGGTGGTTTCTGCCTGACCGCGAGGAGGAGCGCCGAAACGAGGAACGGCCAGGCGTGCCGGTGCCGGCCGAGGAGTTCGTCTAGATGGCCCGGCGAGGGATCGGCCGGCTCGCCCGCCTCCTGCCAGCGATGCCACCAGCGATGTGCCCGTCCCGGCGAGACGCTGAAGCGGCCGCGGCGGCCTTGATGCTCATTCCGCCTTCGATTGCGCGCACGAGCGCCAGGCGGCCGGCCAGTCCGAGCTTGGCGTTACGGTGAAGCGTCATCCGGGGTCCCTTCTTGGGCGTGAGTCGTGGCAGACCGACAGCCTCAGAGGAGGCATGGATGTTCTCTCGGCCGTTCACAACGTGTGGAGGCACGACCTCTAGCAGGACGACCGCATCCGACCCTGGGCCGCTTCGAGCATTCGCTCCAGTAGCGCAAGCGCGCCCGTCTTGTCGAGCGGCTCGTTCAGGTTGCCGCATTTCGGGCTCTGGACGCACGAGGGACAGCCGTGCTCGCAGAGGCAGCCGGCAAGCAGCTTTGCGGTGTCGGCGACCCACCCCTCGAAGGCCTCGAAGCCCCGCTCAGTGATGCCGACGCCGCCGGCGTGGCCGTCGTAGACGAAGATCGTCGGCCGCCCGGTCTGGAAATGCAGATTCGTCGAGAGCCCGCCGATGTCCCAGCGGTCGCACATCGCCCAGAGCGGGAGCAGCGCGATCAGCGAGTGCTCGGCCGCGTGCAGCGAGCCGAGCAGCCTCGGCATCTCCTCGAGCCCCTCCAGCATCCACGGCTCCGGCAGGAACCAGACAGACTCGGTCTCGAACTCGGTCTGCGGCAGGTCCAGCGCGACGAGCTCGATGCTCTCCTGCGTCTGGATCGAGAGCTTCTGGTACCCGACGACCTGCTCGGTCACCGCCACCCGGCCGAACGAGAGCGGCAGCCCGAGCAGGTTCTCTTCGCGCAGCGGTTCCACGATCGCCGTCGTCGTCTCCTTCTTCGCCTGCGTGTAGTAGTCCCCGCTGAACGGCTCGACGACGGCCGTGCGCGCGCCGCGGTCGAGCTCCCGCACGCGGTAGCTCTCTCCGAGGTGGAGGTAGATCGCGCCCTGGTGCACCGTCGAGTACGCCCGCTCCTGCTCGATGATCCCGAGCAGCGCGCCGCTCGCGCCGTCGACGATCGTGAAGGTCTCAGGGCCGGTGGAGCGGAGCGAGACCTTCGCAGCCGGGTAGTCCCGGCCGGCCCAGACGTAGCCCGCCTTCGTCTTCCGCAGCTCCGGAAGCACGGCCGCCCGCTCCAGCGCCGCGTCGCCGAGCACGGCCCGGTCGGCGTCGTCCAGCGGCGCCTCGAACGCCGCGGCCCGCACGTGGCCGTCCAGCACCCGCGGGTTCTCGTGGTCGAGGATCGCCGCCTCGACGCGCCGGCCCAGCAACGCCCGCGGCTCGCGCATGAAGTACTGGTCGAGCGCGTCCTCGCTCGCCACCAGCACCGCCAGCCCGTGGCCGCGCCGGCCGGCGCGGCCCCACTGCTGGCGCAGCGACGCGACCGTCCCGGGGAAGCCGACCGAGATCACGCAATCGAGCAGGCCGACGTCGATCCCGAGCTCGAGCGCGTTCGTCGCCGAGACCCCGAGCAGCTCGCCTTCGAGCAGGCGCCGCTCGATCTCGCGCCGCTGCGCGGGCGTGTAGCCGGCGCGGTAGGGCGAAAGGGCGGAGTCGTCGCCGAGCCGGTCGGCGGTGAAGCGGTGGATCAGCTCGGCCGCCCGGCGGCTCTTGGCGAAGCAGAGCGTGCGCAGACCGCGTGAGACGAGGTCGGCCATCAGCTTCGAGGCCTCGCCGAGCGGACTGGCCCGTAGGCCCAGCTCCTCGTCGGTGAGGGGCGGGTTCCACAGCGCCACGGTCCGTTCGGCACGCGGCGCTGCGTCGTCGCCGATCACGGTCGTCTCGGCGCCGAGCAGCCGCGCGCCGAGCTCGCCCGGGTTCGCGATCGTGGCCGAGGCGAGCAGGAACTGCGGCTCGGCGCCGTAGACCCGCGCGAGCCGGCGAAGCCGACGGAGCACGTTGGCGACGTGTGAGCCGAAGACGCCGCGATAGACGTGCGCCTCGTCCACGATCACGTAGGCAAGGTTCGAGAGCACGTCCCCCCAGCGATCGTGGTGCGGCAGCACGCCCACGTGGAGCATGTCCGGGTTGGACAGGATCAGGTTGGCCCACCTGCGCACCTGCCAGCGGCGCTCCGACGCCGTGTCGCCGTCGTAGATCGCCGCGCGGAGCTTCGGCAGCCGGAAGGCACCGAGCGACCGGAGCTGGTCTTGCGCGAGCGCCTTCGTCGGGTAGAGGTAGAGCGCCCGCTGCTTCGGCTCTCGGGCCAGAGCGTCGAGCACGGGCAGGTTGAAGGCGAGGGTCTTCCCGCTCGCGGTGCCGGTCGTGACCACCAGGTGCTTCCTCCGCCGCGCCGCCTCCCACGCCGCGGCCTGGTGGGCGTAGAGCGCCTCGATGCCCTGTGCTGCGAGCGCTTCCCGCACCCGCGGGTGCAGGTCCTCCGGCAGCGGCGCGAGCAGGGCCTCCCGCGCCGCCTCGGAGCCCAGGTAGGCGAGCTCCTGTCCGGCGAGCAGGTCGTCCCACAGGGCAACGCTGGTGGCCATGAGCCGATGGTAGCCTTGCCGTCCCGGGGTGCCCTGCGGGGCTGAGATCACACCCGACGAACCTGATCCGGGTCATGCCGGCGAAGGGAGCAAATGATTCCAAGATGTCTCACGATCGCCGGGTCCGACTCGGGCGGGGGCGCAGGCGTCCAGGCCGACCTGAAGGCCTTCGCCGCCGCAGGCGTGCACGGCATGAGCGCGGTCGTCGCCCTGACGGCCCAGAACACCATTGGCGTGACCGCGGTGCACGAGGTGCCGCCGGAATTCGTGCGTGCCCAGCTGGAAGCCGTCTTCGACGACATCGGAGCCGACGCCGCCAAGACGGGGATGCTCTTCTCGGTGCAGGTGATCGAGACCGTGGCCGACTACCTGGCCGCACGGCCGGTGCCGCTCGTCGTCGACCCAGTGCTGGTTGCGAGCTCCGGCGCCCGCCTGCTGGAGGACGACGCCGTCGAGACGATGGTCGCGCGGCTGTTTCCACTCGCGACCGTGGTCACGCCGAACCTGGCCGAAGCCGAGGCGATCGCCGGCCCCGGCTCGAAGCACGAGCTCGCCGAGCGCCTGCACGAGCTGGGCGCGGCGGCGGCGATCGTCACCGGCGGGCACGGCGAGCCGGTCGACCACCTCTTCGACGGGCGCCGGCACGTCCAGATCCCGGTCGAGCGTCACCAGGTGGCCGCCACCCACGGCGCGGGTTGCACGCACTCCGCGACCCTGACCGCGCTGCTGGCGCGGGGCAAGAGCCTCGAGGCTGCGGCCCGCGGCGCGGCGAAGGTGGCTTCGCGCGCCGTCGCGCAGGGCCTCGTCGAGCTCGGCGCGGGTGAGGGCCCGGTGGACGTGCTCGGCCTGCGAGGGGCCGCGTGAATACCGGCCGTGACCTCGCCGCGATTCGCGAGCGCAAGCCGCTCGTCCATCAGATCACGAACTTCGTCGTCATGAACGAGACGGCGAACGCGACCCTGGCGCTCGGCGCGCTGCCGGTGATGGCGCACGCCGTCCAGGAGGTCGAGGAGATGGCGCGGGCGGCCTCGGCGCTCGTGCTCAACATTGGCACGCTCTCGGACGAATGGGTGGCGGCGATGATGCTGGCGGGTCGCGCGGCGAATCGCGCCGGTGTGCCGGTCGTGCTCGACCCCGTCGGCGCGGGCGCGACCGCGTACCGCACCGAGACCGCACGGAACCTGGCCGAAGACCTGGAGCTCGCGGTCGTGCGCGGCAACTCCGCCGAGATCGCGACCCTCGTCGGCCGCGAGGCCGAGATCCGCGGCGTCGAGGCCGTGGGCGCAGAAGGCGGGGCGGAGCTGGCGTGGGAGGCGGCGCGGGCGCTCGGTTGCGTGGTCGCGGTCACCGGCCCGGTCGACTACGTTTCCGACGGGGACCGGTCGTTTGCGGTCGCCAACGGCCACGAGCTCCTCGCGAGCGTGACCGGCACCGGGTGCATGTCCACCGCGATCACGGGGTGCTTTCTCGGTGTGCGCCCAGACGACCCGCTCGAGGCGGCTGCGGAGGCGCTTGTCGCGCTCGGCGTCGCCGGCGAGGAGGGGGCCAGGAAGGCGAAGGGGCCGGGCTCGTTCCACGTCGCGCTCTACGACGCGCTCTTCAGCCTGGACCCTCTGACGATCGATTCGTCCGCGAGATACGAGGACGCGTAGCGTTGCAACTCCACGCGGTCGTGAGCGACCTCGCCATCGGCCGCGCCGCCGTCGAGGGCGGCGCGACGGTCGTCCAGCTGCGGGTCAAGGCGCCGACGCGGCAGATCGTCGAGGCCGGCCGCGGCTTCCGCGAGCTGGCGGCGACTTTCGTCGTCAACGATGACGTGGAGGCGGCCCTGCAGCTCGGTGCCGACGGCGTCCACCTCGGGCGCGACGACGTGGGAGCCGAGCGGGCGCTCGCGGCGGGGCTGCTGCTGGGCGCCTCCGCCGCGTCGGCCGGGGAGGCCCGTGAGGCCGAGGCCCGCGGCGCGACCTACATCGGTGCAGGGCCCGTCTGGGCGACACCGACCAAGCCGGACGCCGATCCGCCGATCGGGCTCGAGGGCCTGGCGGAGATCTGCGGCGCGGTCTCGGCGCAGGTGATCGCGATCGGCGGGGTGGACGCCTCGAACGCGGCCGACTGCATCCGCGCAGGCGCCGCGGGGGTCGCGGTGGTGCGGGCTGCGACCGACGCGGCCGCGGTACGGGCGGCGGTCGATGCGGCTCTCTGAGCTCGGCGAGCTCGGGCTGCTCGACGAGCTGGAGCGCCGTAGCCTCGCCCGCGGAATCGAGAACGACGCGGCGCAGCTCGAGGGCGGTCTCGTCGTCACCCAGGACACGCTCGTCCAGGAGGTGCACTTCCGCCTCGAGTGGACGTCCTTCCGGGAGCTGGGCTACCGGGCAGCGGCCGTCAACCTCAGCGACCTCGCCGCCTCGGGAGCCGAACCCGAGGGCCTGATCGTCGGCCTCGGCGCACCGGCGGAGACGCACGTGCAGCATGTGCTCGAGCTCTACGAGGGGCTGAACGAGCCGGGCGTGCCGGTGCTCGGAGGCGACACGACCTCCGCCGAGCGGCTCTACCTCGCCGTTACCGCGCTCGGGCGCTCGGCAAGGGTTCCTGGCCGCGGCGGCGCC
>DATNOU010000036.1:0-1779 GCA_035601195.1 Gaiellaceae bacterium
GCCCTGACGGTCGTCGTACCGGTCGTGCCGGACTTGATCTTCACCGAGCAGGAACCCGACCCGTTGGTGACCGTACAGTTGTTTGCGCCGTCGAAGCTGCCCGGGCCGGACACCAGCGAGAAGCCGATCACCGTCCCGTTCGGAGCGTTCACGAAACCCGAACCGTCGTTGACGTTTACATGTCCCGTCAGCGTGTGGGTCGTGTTGAGCGGGTTCGTCGCCGTCGCCGGCGTGATCTGGATGTTCGCATCCACCCACGTCTTGACCGCGTTGCCCGAGTTCGGGGCGACGCCGTCGGTCTCGACCGTGATCAGAGCCGAGCCCGCGACGGACAGCGTCGAAGACGCGTGAGCCGTCACCTTGCCGGCGGTGTTCGAGTTGATCACGACCAGACACTGGCCGTTGACGTCAGTGTTCGCACCCGCGTTGTCACAGGTGCTCGCGCCCACGTCCAGCGTCGAGCTCGCCCCGTCCGAGTCCGTCAACGTGAAGCTGACGTGCTCGCCGGAAGCGGCCACGTAGCCGGAGCCCGGATCCTTCTGCAGGGTCACCGTGAAGGTATGCGGCTGGCCGACCTCGTTCGTCGCATTCGGAGCAATCGCGATCTGCGCGGCCACCCACTGCTTCGTCGCCGGGGCGGAGTTGGCGCCCGAGCCGTTCGTGTGCCGCGTGAGCGAGATGCCGCCAACGGACAGCGTGCTGTGTGCGCTGACGATCGTCGTGCCCGCGACCAGCGACTTCAGGTCGACCGTGCAGCTGCCGCTGCCGCCTGAGGTCGTGCACGGGTTGGCGGTCTGGAAGGCGCCGGGGCCCGAGTCGATCGTGAAGCTGATCGATGTGCCGTTCGGAGCGTTGACCCAGCTGCCGTTGCCGGCATTGATCTCGACATGGCCGGTGAAGGTATGCGTCGCACCGAGCGGATTAACGCCGCTCGGCGTGATCGAGATCTTCGCGTCCACGTAGGTCTTGACCGCATCGGCCGAGTTGAGCCCGCTGCTGTCGGTCGCGACCGTAAACGCGGCCGAGCCGGCCACCGACAGCGCCGAAGACGCATGCGCGGTCACCTTCCCCGCCGTGTTCGAGTTGATCACGATGAGACACTGGCCGCTCGCATCCGTGTTCGCACCCGCGTCGTCACAAGTGCTCGAGGCGGCGTTCAACGTCGAGCTCGCGCCGTTCGAGTCCGTCAACGTGGAGTTGACGTGCTCGCCACCGGCGGCCACGAAGCCGTTCCCGTCACCGGTGTCCTTCATGAGCGTCACCGTGAACGTGTGCGGCTGACCCACCTCATTCGTCGCGTTCGGAGCAATCGCGATCTTCGCGTTCACCCACCGCTTGGTCGCCGGGCCAGAGTTCGCGCCCGAGCCGTTCGTGTGCCGCGTGAGCGAGATGCCGCCGACCGTCAGCGTGCTGTGCGCGCTGACCGTCGTGACGCCGGTCACGCTCGAGCTGAGCGTGATCTGGCACGAGCCGGTCCCGCCCGTGGTCGAACACGGAGTGGCAGTCTGGAACGCGCCCGGGCCGGAGTCGATCGTGAAGCTGATCGACGTCCCGTTCGGAGCGTCGACGAACCCAGCGCCGTTGCCGGCATTCACGTTCACATGCGCCGTGAAGATGTGCGAGTCGCCGACCCGGTTCACACCGTTAGGCGTGATCTGGATGTTCGCGTCCACGTAGGTCTTGACCGCATCGGCCGAGTTGAGCCCGCTGCTGTCGGTCGCGACCGTAAACGCGGCCGAGCCGGCCACCGACAGCGCCGAAGACGCATGCGCGGTCACC
>DATNOU010000037.1:0-2287 GCA_035601195.1 Gaiellaceae bacterium
CCCGGTCGTCTCGACTGCCGCGGCCCGCACCTCCGCGTCGACCGGCCGCGCGCTTGGCTGGTCGCCGGCGGTCGGCAGCTCCCGTTAGCGTCGGGCCGAGCCGGAGTCGGTCAACGTGGCTCCGGCGATGGAGCGACCTTCCAGTCTCGCGCGATGCAGCGCGCGGAGGAAGTGAAGATCGTGGCGCCGCTCGGCCAGGCAATGAAGACGCTCGGTAGAGCGTCCTAGGTCTGAGAACTACACGCGGTCTTCGTGGCGTCCCTGAGGAACCACTCGGGGTGCTTCGCTCGCGCCTCCGGCGGCCGGCGCCCGCCCGGAAGGTGGTTCAGCCACTTCGCGCCGGACCAGTCGCTCGGCCGAGTCATTCATAGAGCGGTACGTCGCGTCGATCGTGCGCGACCGCAACCGCGACGCCGACTCGAGCTGGCATACACCTGTGTCAGACAGTGCGCCCGTCACATCGCCAAGGAGCTTGTCCCGTAGCTCGTAGAACTTGAGGTGGCGGTCCTCCCGCCTTGTCCGGTCGCGCAGCGACCGTGGCGAGTGCGAAGTCGTCAATCGACAGGAGGAGGAACCGCCATGAAGACCGTATCGCGGGAGCAGGTCGCTACGAGCGAGCGGGTCGGCGAGATCGCGTTGCCGGCGCGCGTGCAGGAGGCGCTCGGCCAGTTGATCGGCTCGGCGAGGGAGGGGCTGCTCGCGTTGAGCGTCGGCGTCGGGCTGGGCGTGCTGGCCGAGCTGCTCGAGGAGGAAGTCGTCGAGCTCGTCGGCGCCAAGGGCAAGCACGACTCGGAGCGCGTCGCCGTCCGTCATGGGCACGAGTCGGGCGAGGTGACGCTCGGCGGCCGGCGCCTGCAGGTGGAGCGGCCGCGGGTCAGGAGCGCCGATGGTCGCAACGAGCTGCCGCTTCAGACGTACGCACACTTCGCCGACCGCGATCCGCTGACCAAGGTCGTGTTGGAGCGGATGCTCGCCGGCGTCTCGACGCGCCGCTACTGGCGCACGGCCGAACCGGTCGGTAACGAGATCGAACGGAGGGCGCGGTCGACGTCGAAGTCGTCCGTGTCGCGGACGCTCGTCGAGCGGACGCGCCGGTCGCTCGGCGAGTTGATGAGCCGGCGCCTCGACGACGTCAGGTTGGCGGTGATGATGATCGACGGGCTCGAGCTGCAGGGGCGCACCAACGTGGTCGCGCTCGGGATCACGACCGAGGGCGTCAAGATCCCGCTCGGCCTCTGGGAAGGCAGCACGGAGAACGCGACCGTCGCGACGGCATTGCTCTCCGACCTGGTCGAGCGCGGCCTCGACCCCGAGCAGGGGATCTTGTTCGTGATCGACGGCGCCAAGGCGCTCCGCAAGGCGATTCGCAACGTCTTCGGCGAGGCGCCCGTGCAGCGATGCGTGCGCCACAAGGAACGCAACGTGACCGAGCATCTGCCCGAGCGCGAGCGGCCGAACGTGCGGCAGCGGCTGCGCAGGGCGTGGGCGCTCGACGATCACGCTCGCGCGCTCGACCAGCTGCGCCAGCTCGCCGGCGAGCTCGACCGCCTGCATCCCGGCGCCGCCGGCTCGCTGCGCGAAGGCATGCAAGAGACACTCACGCTCACCCGGCTCGGCGTCACCGGCTCGCTCAAACGAACGCTCGAGAGCACGAACCCGTGCGAGTCGATGATCGAGATCGTCCGCCGCACCCAGCGCAACGTGAAGCGCTGGTCCTCGGGCGAGATGGCGCTGCGCTGGACCGCAGCCGGCATGCTCGAAGCCGAACGGCAGTTTCGGAAGATCATCGGCTACCGCGACCTCGCCACCCTCGTCATCGCGATCGAACGCGACCTCGACCGTCGTCGCGCACCTCAGGCCACGAGCAAGGAGGCAGCTATCGTCCTCACCGCCTGACCATCACACCGGACCGCCGCCGAAATTCCACGACGGGCGGGACATCCTCAAGAGCCATCCGATGCTGCTCATTCGCGGACTCGCGCTCCTCAGCAGCGATCTTCTTGCGGTCTGCCTCTCGCTTCCGTTCGTACTCGATTTCGAGGTTCGCCTTCTGCCTGTCGAGGGTGTCCTTCTGCCTGAGCAGTTCAACCTGGCGCTCTCGCGACTCTTTCAGATCAACCTTCTGTGCCTCGACTTGTTCTTCGAGATAAGCGATGTCGGTCGCCGTCTTCTCTTCAAGCCGCGCCCGGATCTTTGCCTCTCTCTCGGCCTCACCCTCTGCGAACTCGCGCCGAAGCTCCTGCTCTCGTGCCTCTACGGCCTCTTTGTGCAGCCGTTGCTGTTCGGC
>DATNOU010000038.1:0-3645 GCA_035601195.1 Gaiellaceae bacterium
GGAGTTCGCGGCGAGCGGAAACGCGACGACCTTCGTCCGGTCGCCGAGCCGGCGCGCGAGATCGTCCAGGTCGAGGGTCGTGTCCTCGTTGAGCGCGACGAAGCGTACGACGAGGCCGAGGTCGTGCGCGAGCTCGAGCCAGGGCGAGACGTTCGCATCGTGGTCGAGCCTCGTGACGACGATCTCGTCCCCCGCTCGGAAATCCCGAGCCGCCGTTCGGGTCAACATGAAGTTGAGCGTCGTCATGTTCGCCCCGAACGTCGTGTTCTCGGCGTCGCAGCCGAGGAAGCGCGCGGCGGTCTCGTGCGCCTGATCGATCAGCGCCTCGGTGCGGATGCTCGTGCCGTACGGCCCTCCGACATTGGCGTTCGACTCCGTGAAGTACGTCGACACCGCGTCGATCACCGAGTCGGGCACCTGGGTGCCACCCGGTGCGTCGAAGAACGCGAGGCCGCTCTGTAGCGACGAGAAGCGCGCACGCACGGCCTCGACGTCATAGGCGATCGTGCTCACGCGACGAACGCTACCGCAGCATGTCGCTCGCTCTTTTGCTGCTCGTCTTCGCCGGCGCCGGAGCGGCGGTGTGGGTCGCGGGGGTCCACCTCTCCAACACGACGGACGTCCTCGATCACCGGCTCGGCTTCGGCGAGGCCGTCGGCGGCCTGGTCTTCCTCTCGATCGCGACGAACCTGCCGGAGATTGCGATCACGGCGAGCGCAGCGCTGTCGCACGACCTCGGCATCGCGATCGGAAACATTCTCGGCGGGATCGCCATCCAGACGGTCGTGCTGGTCGTCCTCGATGTCGTCGGCCTGGGCGCGATCAGTGCGCTCACGTATCGGGCGGCTTCATTGCTGCTCGTCCTCGAATGCGGGCTCGTGATCTCCGTGCTCGTCGTCGCGGTCGCGGGCACGCAGCTTCCGGCCTACCTGACGAAGGCGCGCGTCGAGCCGGCCTCGCTCCTGATCGTCGTTTTCTGGCTGCTCGGTCTGTGGCTCCTGAGCCGCGCGCAGAAAGGCTTGCCCTGGCACGGGCGAGGCGTGCCGCCGGATGGACAGAAGGAGCCGATGGCCCATTCGAAGGCTAAGCCGAAGTTACCCGGGCGCTGAGCGTCTGATCTGGCTTGTGGTGCGGGATCGGGCCTCATTTTGGGCTGGATTGTGTAGCCAAGAGTACTGTCCGGTCGCGCTGTCATACTGCTGGTTGTGGAGCGTGGCTATCCGGCGATGCACGTGGCCAAGATCGAGCGTCGGCACGGCGAGCGGGCGTACACGTACTGGCTGGTGCGGCGGAGCGTGCGCGAGGGCAAGCGCGTCCGCCACGAGACGGTGGCGAACGTGTCCAAGCTGCCGGCGGCGGCGATCGAGGCGTTGCGGCGTGCGCTCGCCGGCGAGGCGCTGGTTGCCGCCGGTGACGTGTTTGCGACCGAGCGCTCGCTGCCGCACGGGCACGTTCGGGCGGCGCTCGGGATGGCGAGCAGGCTCGGGCTCGCGCGGCTGCTCGACCGGGCGCCCTCGCGGGAGCGCTCGCTCGTGCTGGCGATGATTGTGCAGCGGGTGCTTCGGCCCGGCTCAAAGCTCGCCTGCACACGGCAGCTGTCGCAGTCGACCTTGGCCGGGGAGCTCGGCTTGGGAGAGGTCGACGCCGACGAGCTGTACGGAGCGCTCGACTGGCTGCTGGCGCGGCAGGAGCGGATCGAGGCGCGGCTTGCTCGGCGCCACCTCGCCGAGGGTGCGCACGTGCTCTACGACGTCTCTTCCTCCTACTTCGAGGGGCGCACCTGTCCGCTGCTGGCGCTCGGCTACTCGCGCGACGGCCGCCGCGGCACGCTCCAGATCATCTATGGGCTGCTCTGCGACGCCGAGGGGCGGCCGGTCGCGATCGAGGTCTTCTCCGGCGGCCTGCACGATGACAAGACGCTGCCCGCCCAGATCGCCAAGCTGCGCGAGCGCTTCGGCTTCGCGACGCTGGTCTTGATCGTCGACCGCGGAATGGCGACCAAGGCCAACCTGGCCACGCTCGCCGCCGAGCCGGGGATCGGCTGGGTCACCGCCCTGAAGGCGCCGCAGCTGAAACGGCTGGTCCGGGAGGGTGCGCTGCAGTTGTCGCTATTCGATCAGACCAACCTCGCGGAGATCGAGAGCAGCGACTATCCGGGCGAGCGACTCGTTGTCTGCCGCAACCCGCTGGAGGCGTCCGAGCGGGCGCGCAAACGGGAGGACCTCCTCGCCGCGACCGAGGCGGCGCTGGCGCCGATCAAAGAGCGGGTCGAGGCCGGCACGCTCGTCGGCGCGGCCGAGATCGCGCTCGCGGTCGGACAGGTGATCAACAAACGCAAGGTCAAAAAGCACTTCCAGCTCGTGATCGAAGACAACCGCTTCGAGTACAGCCGCAAGCAGGAACAGATCGACGCCGAGGCGGCCCTGGACGGCTTCTACGTCCTGCGCACCAACCTCAAGGAGCAGACGCTCGCCGCCCCCCTCGTCGTCCGCTCCTACAAGCAGCTCGCCCACGCCGAACGCGCCTTCCGCACCCTCAAGGGCCCCGAGCTCGAGATCCGCCCTGTCCGCCACCGGCGCGAAGACCGCGTCCGTGCCCACGCCTTTCTCTGCCTGCTCGCCTACTACCTCGAATGGCACCTCCGCGCCGCCTGGGCGCCGCTGCTCTACACGGACGAGCAGCCGCCGCTCGCAGCCGACCCGGTCGCCAAGGCCGAACGCTCACCGCAGGCGAAACGGAAAGCCTCAACCAAGCGCACCACCGACGGCGAGACCTGCCACAGCTTCCCCAGCCTGCTCGCCGAACTCGCGCTCATCGTCCGCAACACCAACCGCGTCCGCGAAAGCCAAGCCACCTTCGACACCATCACCCAGCCCAACCGCACCCAGGCGCGCGCCCTCCAGCTGCTCGAACGCATCCCGAAACACGCGTAGCCACGAACAAGACAGCCGCTCCCCACCGCCACCAACGCAGCAGAGCCGAATCAGCGTGCTCTACGCGGGTAACTTCGGGTTAGTTCGCCCGGCCGAACGCGACGACGCGCCACGTGTCCGTGCCCGGCGCGGTGACGATGAATGTCAGCGAGCGGCCCGGGATCTCGATCGTCTGCCCGGTGAAGCCTCCAACGCAGGCGTCGTCGGCATCGATGTGTCCGCGGCCCAGGAAAGTGGCGCCTTCGACGACGGTCAGCGATGCAAACGAGCCGGCGCATCCTCCGTTGTCGATTCTGAAATCGAAGTGAACGGTCTTGTACGCAGCGACCGGGATCGTCGCCCTATCTCCGTTGGACATGACCTGATCGAGAAGCAGTTGCGTCTCGTAGCCAGCGCTGACGGGTACGGGATGGGAGCTGTCGTTGGTGACGAAAACCGAAAGCATCCCGGCAGCATCCGCGATGTCTTCGCGGAACGCAGTGGCACCGAGTGCCACGGCGGCTGCGACGAGAGCCAAGGCTGCAAGCAAGGGGCGACGCATTTTCTCCTCCTCTTGACTGACGGTGACTGCGACGGACACTACGAGAGCAGCCGAGCGGCACAAGAGCCCGGGGAAACGGGCGCATTGACCGCGTTTAAGCACATAGCAGTCGTGCTATAACTCCGTATAGCATGATCGCTATACGGAGGCGTGACTGGTTCTTCGCACGGA
>DATNOU010000039.1:0-4684 GCA_035601195.1 Gaiellaceae bacterium
GGTCTTGGGCTGAGCCTTCTCCAAGGTCGAGATCGCACTCGTGGCCGCCCGCAAGCCACACCCTCAGTCGCTCTGCCATGTCGGCACCTTAGACCAGTCCAAGCCAACAGCAAGCGCTCGGCTTGCCCGTCAGCCCTCTCACGCGTCGAGCGCGAGTTCGGCAGGTTGAGCACGAATACGGGCTGGCACCACTCCGCGTCCGCGGTCTTGACCGGGTGGCGCTTACGCGGATCAAAACAAGCGTCGAATAGCCGCATCCCTGGCAGCTGCTCGACCAGGCTGCGAAACCAGGGGAGGAGCAGCTCGTCCGCGTACACGCGTCCACGCTAACCGACCGTTGAGGTCGTCTCGTCCTCTGGCGCTACTTCCGCCGCGGCCGCGGCCTGTCGGATGCTGCTGAAGGTGTCAAAAACTCTGATTCCAGGTTCGAAGAGGTTGGCAGCGTTGTGACCCGCGGCAGACGGTTCGCCTCCGCTGACTGCTCGGTCGCGGCTCGGCTCGTCGTGAGGTCTTAGGGGCTCGTTGTTACCTCTTACTGATTCACGCGCGCGCGCGCGAGTACCACAAGCCGCTGAACGGCGCAAGAACCGCCAACCGTGAGGGCGTTCGCTGGGCCTGGAGTATCGGTCGATACTCGTGGCGTGTACAAACGCGGCCGGACATGACGAAACGTTCAAGTTTGCAGGCACGACCGAATTTGCGCACCCCACAGGCGTGTCGTCTTCTCGTGGTCCTCGGGCTGGGGCGTCCTATGACCGCACGAACGGGAATGCACCCGATCGTCAATATGAATGCCGGCCGCGCTCGCAAAGCAGTCGTTCGAGCCCGCGACCAGCGAACGGTTATCGGGCCTGCTCGTCGAGGGCAAGCGTTACCCGAGGAAGCTCTGCGGTCCCGGTTTGTACGCCGAAGGCGAGGAGTCGAGGGAGCTGAGCCGATCCGCCATGCGCGGATCAGCGCAGTTCGCGCAGGCTGCCGATTCCGTCGAAGTCGATCAAGCCGGCGCCGGGGCCGGCGCCGGAGCGCGTGATTTTGATCGCACCCTCACGGACGGGCTCTACGTTGAGGCGTAGCCACGCGTGTCCTTCCTCGAGGGTCGCCGCAGCTACCGGATCGTGGAAGCGTCCAGACCACGGCAGATCGGGCTCGGGGGCCAGCTGATCGTCCTCTGACTCGACGACGCAGTCGCCCCGAATCACGGTCTTCCCCTGCCGGATGGTCGCGCTGCCCTGGTAACGGATCACGAGCCGAACGTTACGCACTCGGGCGCGGTGGCGACTGGTTGCGCAGCGACCTCGACACTGCATGCGTCGTCGACGAACTTCCGGGAACTTCCGCACGGCATCGCGGGTCGCTCCCACACCGGCAAAGCACAACCCACGCGTTTGCTGGGCGCTATCGCTAGCGGCGTCTCCGGCGGAGGATGAACTCACGGTAGCCGACGATGCCTGTGGGTGCGGTCAACACGGTTCGGGCCGTAATCAGGCGCTTCGCCACGGGTGGGACCGACTTTGCATCACCAGACAGGGAGCCGGTGGCGGGCGGGAGCGAGGTTTGAATTGGCTGGCCGACGAGGAAGAGAGCGTCTATTGCGGTGATGCAGTCCCCGGACCCTGGGCTTGTTGTCGCGGAGCCTGAGCGCGCGCCGCTTACTAACGGTGCGGCGTTGTGGTGGGGTGATAGTCGTGGCGATGCCGAGGAGCTGCAGAAGCTCGTTCAGATCGGTCTCGAAAAAGGACTCCTGAACTACGACGAGATCGCGGCCGGGCTCGAGGATGTCGAGCTCACCAAGGAGCAGGTTGAGGACTTCTACACGTACCTGATCGACCACGGCGTCGAGCTCGTCGAGGGCGAGACGCACAAGCACCCGCCCCACGAGCAGCCGCCACCCGAAGAGGAGAAGGCGCCGAAGCTCGACCTGAGCGTCGAGCCCTCGCTCGACTCGCTGCGTCTCTTCCTGCGGGAGATCGGGAAGGTGCCGCTCCTGACCGCCGACCAGGAGGTGTACCTCGCAAAGCGGATCGAGCGCGGCGACATGCTGGCGAAGACACAGATGATCGAGGCCAACCTCCGCCTCGTCGTCTCGATCGCGAAGTCCTACCTCGGCCGCGGGCTCTCCTTCCTCGACCTGATCCAGGAAGGGTCGCTCGGTCTCATTCGAGCGGTGGAGAAGTTCGACTACCGCAAGGGGTACAAGTTCTCGACGTATGCGACCTGGTGGATTCGGCAGGCGGTCACACGCGCGATCGCTGACAAGGCGCGCACGATCCGCATCCCCGTGCACATGGTCGAGAAGCTGAACAAGGTGTTACACGTCGAGCGGCGGCTGGTGCAGCAGCTGGCACGCGAACCAGATGCGGGGGAGATCGCGGAAGAGCTGGAGATGAGCACTGAGGAGGTGCGCGAGATCTTCCGGATGGCACAGGGGCCGGCGTCGCTCGAGCGGCCGGTCGCTGAGGGCGGGGACGCGGAGCTGGGCGATTTCGTGGAGGACGAGGGTGCGGAGTCGCCGTTCGATGTCGCCGCGCTGGCGTGGCGGCGCCGCGAGCTGGTGCGCGTGCTCGACGCGCTGCCCGAACGCGAGCGGCAGGTGATCGAGCTGCGCTTTGGACTCGACGGCGCCGAGCCCCGCACGCTCGAAGAGGTCGGCCGCGCGTTCGGCGTCACACGCGAGCGGATCCGCCAGATCGAGAACAGCACGCTCAAGTCGCTCGCGTCGTCGCACGAAGCACTCGCGTTGCGGGACTGCGTCTGATGAGCTCGAGGCCCGAGAGGCTTGCCGGCGACACGCTGCTCGGCCTACTCCAAATCTACGAAACCGCGCTCGCGGAACTGAAGGCGACCGGCGACCAGCACGTGGCTGGACTGATGCTCCGCTTAGAGCGCCACCGCGCCGAGGTTATCGCAGCGCTCGCTGCGCAGTCAGTCGACGTCGCGAGACCGCGCGAGGACCGCGGGCCTCGCTCACCGCTTATCAGTCAGGCGAGCAGAGGTCGCCGCGCAGCAAACTCCTAGCCGGGCCTGGCGGAATCCCGAAACGTCTGCTCGCCGGCGGCGTTCGAACGTCGGCGGATTCACGAAGCTCCCGCAAACCGACCGACTCGATCGGCTCGCCCGAGCGCGTGAACCCTACGCGCTCTCGGCGCCCGGGTCGACCCAGCCGCGGCTACTTCCCGCGCGCGGTCTTCTTCTTCGGCTTCGGCTTCCTCGTTGTCCCCGTCTTGCCTGAGGCCGCGTCCTTTTTTGGCCGCTTCGGTGACACCAGCTCCCTCCTTCCCTGGCTGGCAGTACTTCGCTGCCCGCAGGTTCGCAATCGCTCGGAGACTCCCGCTCGCCCAGCGGGGCGACCTGGCCGCAGATACAGATCGGCAAGCCCAGCCTGCCAGAGCACCGAGCCATCGGCTCCTAGGCCGGAGACGGCGATCGTGAACGGGTGCTGCAAACGAGCAAGACCGGCGAAGGTCGCGCGCCGGTGCGTTCCCGTGAGCTTGAGCCGGGCGACGGCGGCGTCACAGCTGTCCCAACAGACGACTCGCCAGGAGAGCGGGTCGGCCTCGGCAGACCACTCCACTCCCAACTGATCGCGAGTCGCCCGAACGACACGGAGCGCGTCGCCATCCGAGCCTGCGGCCCCGTCGCGGGAGAGGAAGGTTCCGCGTGGCTGCCCGCCACGGCTGGGTGCTTGCTGACCGCGCATGCGGATGCGAGCTATCCTAGCGACGATCGTTCAGCCGCGAACTTGTGCGGAGGCTCGGGCAGCTGGACTCGAGCAGTCGCGTAAACAGCAGGTAGACCAGCGACAAGAACACACAGCGGACTCCCTCCAAAGGATGCGAACGAGTAGCCCGACTCTACGGTCGGGAACCCCGCATCAAACCAGCTGCAAACCACCGTTCGGGTTTTGTGCGAGCTGTCTTGCGCAAGCTGGTGCGAGCTACCGCCCGCGGCGCAGCCGCAGGGCTGTTCGTCTTGTCCAGATCAGGCGAGGCCCCTTTCGGCCTGCCTCGCGTGCGCACCCGGTACGGCTAGGACTTCTTCCCTAACCCGAGCCACTTGCGGATCTTCGCCATAAGGCTGGCCATGGGGCAACTCTACGCCCGTTCGATCGCTTCGCCAATCGAATCGCGAAATCCTGAGGGTCCCAGAAATTTGCGCGCGGCTGCGGGTGGCGCTGCAGCCCGGCTCTGGCCAGCCAGCCTCCCGGCCAGCTCGGGTCCGAGGGTCAGCCCGGCAACCAAGGTGGCGGCGGAGGGCAACCTCCCGGCTGTCTCGGCTACGAAGGTCAGCCGGGCAACCAGGGCTGCTAGCGGATCTCTGGTTCGATCGCGGGCGGCCTGGCGACCGCGCCGGCCGCCCGCATTTCCTCTTCGCGGGTGTGGGGGTGCATAAATCCCGTTTCATGCCGCCAGGCTGTATTCGTGGATCAGTCCGCCGAGGCGATCTCGACGGGTGACTTCGCTCGGTCGGGCCGAGCTGGCGAGCCGTGGCGTTGGCCGCTCGTGGTCGGGCGGCAGGAGGTTCAGCGCGCGATGCGGGCGGTGGCCGTTGTAGGGGCATGAAGATCGCTTCATGGTGCCGTTGCTTCCGGCAGCTGGGCTAGCCTCGTCAGCTGTTCCGGGACAGGGGCTTCAGGGAGAAACGAGGTTGGGCAGGCCGTCGCTGACACTATGGGCTGCGAGCCCGT
>DATNOU010000040.1:0-51822 GCA_035601195.1 Gaiellaceae bacterium
TGCGCGCAGGCCCGTCGTAGGCGACCGCCGCGCGGGCCGAGACGAACGCGAGCCTGCGGCCAGCGCACTCGGCGCAGCGGTCCACCGGCCAGGCCGTCGGCGAGCCGCAGCGTGCGCAAAGCGGGCCGCGGAGGAGGCGCAAGTCGGCGAGGCAGGGAGCGCAGACGACCCGTTCCCCGGCTCCGCACGCCGCGCAGCGCTCCGGGACAAGGAGATCGAGGAGCCGAAAGCCTCTGTGTTTCGCGCCCACACCCACCCCCAGGGGTGGGTAGCGGGTCGACGCGCGCGCGTGGCGCGTCGAAGGTCGCGACTTTGTAACTCCCCTAGCGGGCCGCAGGGTAGCGCAGGACGGCGTCGGCGAGCTTCGACGCGTCCCCGAAGATCCCCGCGATGGCGAGTCCCTCGTCCGGGACCGCTGTGCCCGGCAGGAGCGCCGCGCTTCTGATCGCCGCCCCCTGGCCAACATGACAGTCCGCGCCAATGGCGGCCGGCCCGCGCACCTGCGCGCCGTCCTCGATGACAACGCCAGGCCCGAGCACAACCGGGCCGTCGATCTGAGCGGAGTCGGCGATCTTGCAGCCTTTCTCGGCCCACACGCCCGGGGCGATCTCCTCCCCGGGGATTTCAACGCGCACGTGCCCCAGAACGGCGTCGAGGATGGTGTTCCGCAACTCGTCGAGATCACCGACGTCGTTCCAGTAGGCCATCGTCGTGTACGCGTAGACCTCCTCGTTGGCGGCGACGAGCGCGGGCCACACGTCGGTGCCGAAGTCGTGGAACGTGTCGGCGGGAAGGCGATCGAGCAGCTCGGCCTCGATGACGTAGATGCCACAGTTGGCCAGATCGGACCGGGCCTCGTCCCGCGTGGGCTTCTCCTGGAAACCCCGCACGCGCGTGTCGCGGTCGAGGATCACGACGCCATAGGCGCTGGGGTCGCTCACCGGCTTGACCGTGAGCGTCGCCAGTGCTCCCGTCCGGCGGTGATGTCCGAGCAGCGCCGTCACGTCGACGTCGTGGAGGCCGTCCCCCGAGGTGATCAGGATCGTCTCTCCGCCCCAGAACTGCTCGAGCTTCTTCGTCCCGCCTGCCGTGCCGAGAAGCTCCTCCTCGTGCGACCACTCGATCGTCATCCCGAGGCTCGAGCCGTCTCCGAAGTACGCCTGGATGAGGTCGGGGAAGGCATGCACGTTGATCCCAACCTCGCGCACGTCGTGGCGGTGCAGCAGGTTGAGGAGATGGTGCAGGACGGGCCGGTTGGCCACGGGCATCATCGGCTTGGGGAGAAAGTCGGTCAGCGGCCTGAGACGAGTCCCCAGCCCAGCCGCCATCACCATTGCCTTCATGCCTCGCCCTCCTCGACCCAATCCTCCTCGCGGCGGAAGACTAGGCTAGGTCCCTTCGTCCCAAGAAGCCAAGTAGCGTGCCTGCTCCTCGGTCAGCTCGTCGATCTCGACACCGGTTGTCTCGAGCTTGAGGCGGGCGATGTCGCGGTCGATCTCCTCGGGCACGTCGTACACCTTGGGCTCGAGCTCTCCCGCATGGGCGACGACGAACTCGGCCGACAGCGCCTGATTCGCGAAGCTCATGTCCATCACCGCGGCGGGGTGCCCCTCGGCGGCGCTGAGGTTGACCAGTCGGCCCTCCGCCAGGAGATACAGGCGCCGACCGTCCTCGAACCGGAACTCCTCCACGAACGGTCGCGCGGTACGGGTCTCGACGGCCAGCTCGCGGAGCGCCGGGATCTCGATCTCAACGTTGAAGTGACCGGTGTTTGCCAGGATCGCACCGTCCTTCATGCGCTCGAAGTGAGCGGCGGAGAGGACGTGCTTGTCGCCCGTCGCGGTGCAGAAGATGTCGCCCACCTCGGCTGCGCGCTCCATCGTCAGTACGTCGAACCCGTCCATGAGCGCCTCCAGCGCGCGGATTGGATCGACCTCGGTGACGATCACGTGGGAACCCATGCCGCGGGCACGCATGGCGACCCCGCGCCCGACCCAGCCGTAACCGCAGATGACGAAGCGTCGGCCGGCCAGGAGGACGTTCGTCGCCCTGATGATCCCGTCGATCGTCGACTGGCCCGTGCCGTAGCGGTTGTCGAAGAGATGCTTGGTCTTCGCCTCGTTCACGGCGACGATGGGGAAGCCGAGGCGCCCCTCTTGCTCGAGGGCCCGCAGGCGGATGACGCCGGTGGTCGTCTCCTCGGTGCCGCCGACGATCTCGCCGAGCTGATCCTGGCGCTCCGAATGAAGGACGCCGATGACGTCGGCTCCGTCGTCCATCGTCAATTGCGGGTGATGGTCGAGCGCGGCCGTGAGATGGGCGTAGTAGGTCTCGTCGTCCTCACCCTTGATCGCAAAGACGGGCACGCCGTAATCGGTGACGAGGGCCGCGGCGACGTCGTCCTGCGTCGAGAGCGGGTTCGAGGCGCAGACAAGGACGTCGGCGCCGCCCGCCTGGAGCGTCCGGGCGAGGTTGGCAGTCTCGGTCGTTACGTGGAGGCAGGCGGAGATGCGGTAGCCCTCCAGGGGGCGCTCCTTCTCGAAGCGCTCGCGAATCGCGGCCAGGACCGGCATTTGCCGGTCGGCCCATTCGATCCTCGTCACGCCCGCCGGCGCGAGGGCGAGATCCCTGACGTGATGCCGAGGTGCGGTTGCCGCCATGCCGCGCGTCAGTGTACTTACGCGGGCCGGTCTGCTCGCCCGTAGCGGTCTTCGAGCCGGACGATGTCGTCGAGCTCCGGTGTCGAGACCTCCAGAACGACGGTGTCCTCGAGCGCGTGCATGCGGTGAACTGTGCCGGGCGTCAGGTGGAAGGCGCGGCCAGGGCCGACGACCTCCGTATCGACCGACTTGCCCGGCTCGCCCATCTCTAGCTGAAGACGGCCGGACTGGATATAGATGGTTTCGTCCTTCTTCCGGTGGAACTGCAGGCTCAGCTCTTCGCCGCCCCTGATGAAGATGACCTTGCCGCAGTACCGGTCGGTCAGGGCGTAGACGAGCTCGTAGCCCCACGGTTTGTCGACCCGTTTCACGTCCACGGCGAAACGATCGAGGTCGAGGAGGTTGGGCGAGATCCCGCGCATCGCGGCGGTCCTACCGCAGGTGGCCGATTCGAGTCAAGCCTCCTCCCGCGATGATTTCCTCGGCGCGCCGGAGATCCTTGGGCGTGTTCACCGTCACCCAGAGGCCCTCGTGGCGAAAGGCGGCCAGCTTTCCTTCGGCCGCAAGCTCGGGAAACGTCGTTCGCTCGTGGTCTCCTCGCTCCGGCAGGCGCTCGAGCGCCTCCGCGCCCAGGAAGTAGACGCCACAGCTGACCCAGTACGGAAGCTGCGGAGCCTCTTGAAAGCCCGTGACGAGATCTCCGTGGCCGAGCTGGACGACGCCGAAGGGCGATTCGAAGGGCGCGACCGCGATCGTCGCGGCAACGGGAGCATCGCGGTGGCGACCGAGAAGCTCGGAGAAGTCGAGGTCGACGAGCTCGTCGCCGTTCAGGGCGAACGCCTCGTCCTCGCGGAGCTCCTGCGCGGCGAGGCGGAGCCCGCCGCCGCGACCGAGTGGCTCGGGCTCCTCCACCGGGACGATCTCAGCGCCGATTCCGCCGAGCTCGGCGACAAAGAGCGCGCCCTGGCCGGCGGCGCAGCTGACGAGCACCCGCTCCACGCCGGCCTCGGCGAGCGCCGCCACCTGGTAGGCGGCGAGCGGACGCCCCCCAACAGGGACAAGGGGCTTCGGCCTTCCCTCCGCGGCCGGCCCGAGCCGCTCGGCCTTGCCGCCCGCCAGGATGATGGCTTCCACTACTACGTCTGGAGCTCGGGCTCAGGCTCGGGCTCTTCGGTCTCGGGCAGCGCGCCGAGCTCCGAGGAGGCTCGCCCCATCGACTCGTACGTGAAGCCGGCTGCCCGGACCGCTTCCGGGTCGAGCAGGTTGCGACCGTCGACGATGAGAGGGGTGCGCATGGCGTCCCGAATCTCCGGCGTCGCGAGCTCACGGAGCTCGTCCCACTCGGTGACGATGACCGCCGCGTCCGCGCCGGTGACTGCGTCGAGGAGCGTCGAGCGGAGGTCGATTCCGCGCATGATCGCTCGCGCCTCCTCGAGCGCGACCGGATCCCAGCCCCGCACTTCGGCTCCCTCGGCGAGCAGGCGCGGCGCCAGGATGAGGCTGGGCGCATCGCGCAGGTCGTTCGTGTTCGGCTTGAAGGCGAGCCCCAGGATGGCGATCGTCTTCCCGCGCAGGCCGCCGAGATGCTTCCTGAGCTTCCCGATGACCCGGCGCTTCTGGAGCTCGTTCACCTCGATGACGGCGGTGAGGAGCTGGAAGTGGTAGCCCGAGTTCCCGGCGAGCTGCTTGAGCGCGGAGACGTCCTTCGGGAGGCAGGAGCCCGAATAGCCGATGCCGGGCCGCAGGAACAGGCTGCCGATTCGCCGGTCGAGCCCCATCCCATGGGCGACGACGGAGACATTTGCGCCGGTCTCCTCGCAGACGTTCGAGATCTCGTTGATGAAGGAGATCTTCGTGGCCAGGAAGGCGTTGGAGGCGAGCTTGACCATCTCAGCGGAAGCGACGTCGGCTCGCACGACCGGCGCGTCGATCGGCTCGTAGAGCGCGGCGACGGCATCCCCGTCCGCCTCGTCGAAGGCGCCGATGACCACGCGGTCGGGGTGAGTGAAGTCGCCGAGCGCGGTCCCCTCCGCGAGGAACTCTGGGTTCGACACGTAGCCGACGTGCGCAAGCCCGCGGCTGTCGAGCCGGAAGCGCAGCCGCTCGCCGGTTCCGACGGGAACAGTGCTCTTCATCACGAGGATCGCCCGTTCGGCCAGCTCGGGCAGCTCGTCAAGCACCCGCTCGACGGCGGAGAGATCCGCCTCCCCGGTGTAAGTCGGGGGCGTCGGCACGGAGACGAAGGCGATCCTGGCGGCCGCGAAGACCTCCTCCGGGTCGAGTGTGAAGCGGAGGCGGTCGCGGTTGCGGTCGATGAGCTCTGCCAGACCCGGCTCGTAGATCGGGACTCCGCCCGCCTCGAGCTCGGCGATCCGCTCCGGCGCCACGTCGCGCACCACCACGTCGTGGCCGAGGTCGGCGAAGCAGGCGGCCGTGACGAGGCCGACCCAACCGGCACCGATGACTCCGAGGGGCTCAGGCATCTTCCTGGAGTGTAATAACGGCTACTTGGCGCCCAGCGGGCGCAGGCCCTTGGCGATCGCCAGCATTGTCTCGTTCGAGAGCCGGTCGAGGAGCGTGTTGACCACCCAGTAGGAGGCGCCGTTCTGCTGGAACGCCACGAGGTGAAGCTTCGAGCCGCTGAAGTACAGGGAGTACTGGCGTCCCTTGATCGTCTGCGTCACGCTCGCTCCGTCGAGGATCGGGGGGTCCGCCCAGCCGAGCTCCTGGATGCCCCAGTATTCGTTGCCCCCGGTGCGGTACGTGAGCCGGAAGGCGGAATGTCCGCTGACCTTGTAGGCCCGACCGGGCATAACAGAGTCGAGTGATGAGTTCTGTTCCCTGACGGTCGGCAGCATGAGGGGGAAGTCGACCTTTCGCCTGGCAGCGCGCACGTACGGCTCGGCGCTCGTCGAGTCCTTCGTGATCGCGGGCGGGCTGTGCTGGGGCGTCTCGTCCCGTGGGCCGGGAGACAGCGTCCCGTGGAACGTCTGGCCGACGACCACGCGAAGCATCGTCGTCAGCTCTATGCCGGTCGCCACGGGGAGAGCTTGCGCATCGCCGAAGAGATCTGCGAGGTGCTTCGCAGCGGCCTCGGCGTCCGGGCTCGCCGGGTCGTAGAAGATCTTCGACTCGAAGTACTTGAAGTTGTCGGCGTTGCCGCTGTTCACGACCCGGTAGCCGCGCTGGGAGAGGCGGTAGGCGGCGTCATCCGCCGCGCCCGCGATCCCGTTCCCATTGAAGACCTCGATCGTGACCTCGGACGGCGGCAGCCCGGTTTCGCGCTTCGGCTTGCGGCCGAGCGCCGCGGTAGCCGCCTTCTCGGGCGCCTTCACGTCCGGATTGAGGAACGTGTCGACAGCGTCGTTGACCGACGACTCGGCGGCGGCGAGCTCGTTGTAGCCGGTGATTCCCTGGATCTGCACCTGCTGGAAGTTTCCTGAAGGGAGCCCGTACACAAGCTTCGCGTAGCTGTAGAGCGTCCCGACGTCGAGCGTCTTCCCGCCCCCGACCCCCACTTCGACGTTGTCGGTGATCGTGTTCACGATCCCGGGGATCTTCGAGAGCGACCAGAACCCCGACACCTGCTGCTTCATTGCCTTCACGAACTGCTGCTGTCGGGCGAGGCGATAGAGGTCCGAGTCGGTGTGGCGGAAGCGAACGAAGTCGAGCCCGTTCTTGCCGTTCAGGCGCTGGTAGCCCGGGCGCACGTCGATCGTGGCGTAGGTGGGCCCGCCGCTCGAGTTGTCGTTCAGGTAGCGGTGGTCGACGTCCATGTAGACGCCCCCAAGCTTGTCCACGATCTTCGTGAAGCCCTGGAAGTTGACGGTGACGATGTAGTTGATGGGGATGTGCGTCAGGTCCTTGACCGTCTTCAAGGTTCCCTTCGGGCCGCAGTACGTGTAGGCCTCGTTGATCCGGCCGCGGAACGGCCCGGTTCCCCGGCACCCCGCGATGTTGACTACCAGGTCGCGAGGGAACGACAGCATCGAGATGACCTTCTTGTCCGGGTCGGCCCGGATGAGCATGATGGTGTCGGAGCGAGAGCCGCCGCCGGCGTCCACTCCGTGCGTGCGCCTGTCGTAGCCGAGGACGAGCGCGACGGTGGGCTCGTGCGGCTTCGGCACGTCCAGGATCTCCTGTGCCTCCTTCACCTCGCGGGAGTGCGCGCGCACCGCCGAGACGCTCTGGTTGATGAAGAGCCAGGCACCCCCCGCGAGAGCCCCTGCCGCAACGAGGAGGAGGATGACCGCCCACAGGAGGATCTTGCCGATGACGCGGAGGGGCCCCCGGCGCCGGGCGCGGTAGCGCGTGACCGGCGTCAGGGACGTGACGGGAAGCGATCCGTGCCCGTTCCCGTCAACCCGTCCCGTGCCTCGCTTGAGCGTCGTTCGCATACGAAAAGTCGCCGAGCGGCGACTAGGGGAGAATAACCAAGCTCGCGGCGGTCAAGTGCCAGGAGGGCTTGGCGGAACGTCGCTCGTCGCCGGGACGCGCGGGTCGTTCCGGGGCAAGGACGCAGGGAGCCCTCGTATCGACTTTAGATACGGGGGCGACCGAGGACACAGTCTCGGGGCGACCCGCGCGCCCCGGCGGCACAGATGATGTTTCGTCAAGCCCTCCTAGAGCGTCCTAACGGTTTCCTCGTTCAGCCACTTCGCAACCGCGAGGAGGCTGTCGGTCTCCTCGTAGATCCGGAGTTGCTCGTCGGCGCCGCTTCCGCGGGCAAGCAGGGGCTCGATCTCGTCGAGCTCTCGCTCACAACCGAGCTCCCGGGCGGCGGGGCGACCGTACTCGACCAGCGCTCGCACGGCTTCGGGCCCCGGGCGCTCGGTGTCCTTCGCGAGGTCGATCAGCTTGGCGTTGAGGCCGTCCCGGGCCGCGCGCCACTTGTTCTCGGCCACGAGCGTGATCGGCTCGATCGGGAGGTTCTCGCCCCGGTCGAAGGCGGCCGCGAAGGTGGCGACCAGGCTCTGCACGAGTGCGGCGATCGCCGCCACCGACTCGATACGGGTCTGGGCGTCGCAGACACGCACTTCGATCGTCCCGAGGCGGGGATGCGGGCGCAAGTCCCACCAGATGTACGTGTAGTCCTCGAAGGAATTCGTCTTGATGCCGCGCTCGACGAGCAGCTCGAACTCCTCGTACGACGCGAACGCAGGCGGGAGACCGGCGCGCGGGAACGGCTCGAAGACCTTGACCCGCGTGGAGGCGAGCCCCGTCGCCCGGCCCTGCCAGAAGGGCGAGTTCGTCGACAGGGCCAGAAGCTCGGGGAGATAGGTCCTGAGCGCGTTCGAGCACGCGATCGCCTTGTCGGGCGAGTCCAGCCCAACGTGGATGTGAAGCCCGAAGATGAGCTCGCGCTCGGCCACCCAGCGCATGGACTCGATCAGATCGAGGTAGCGGGGCCGGTCGGTGACCTCCTGATGCTCGTAGCGAGAAAACGGATGCGTCCCCGCGGACGCGATCAAGGCATCGGCTTCCTCCACCACGTCGCGCAGGTGCCGACGGAGGTCGTGTAGGTCGACCATTGCCTCGCCCACAGTTCCCGCGACGTTGGTCGCCACCTCGACGACCGACTGGAGGAGCTCAGCCTTCACCCGCTTTTCTTTCTCGCCCCCTTCGAAGGCCAGAAGAATCTCGTCGATCCGCGAGACGAGCTCGTAGCTCTCCCGGTTCAGGATCTGGAACTCTTCCTCGACCCCCAGGCTGAAGGGTGCGCTCTTGCCGAAATTCTGGTCCAGCTCTCTCCTTCGGAGGAAGCTGGAGGTTAGATGCCGCCCGCGACGGCGGAGGACCGGTTGAGGACCTCTTCGGCCAGGCGCGTGCCCTGCACCATGTTCGCGAGCTTCTCGTAGACGACGTCCCAGCTCCGCGTGCGCAGGCCGCAGTCGGGGTTCACCTGGACGCGCTCCGGATCGCGGAGCACGTCGACGGCGTAGAGGATCCGATCCCGGACGAGCTCCGCCGGCTCGACGAAGTCGGAGTGGATGTCGAGCACGCCCAGGCCGACGTTCGGATAGCCGTGCTCCTTGAAGAGGCGGAGCGTTTCGGCGTAGCCCGGGCGGTCATCGTCGCGCGTCCCCAGCTCGCGTGAATCGCGGTTCGCAAACTCGAGCTGGAGCTCGAGGCAGTCGTCGAGCTCGAGGACTGCCGGCCACAGGGCGCTGTAGTCCGAGAAGCAGATGTGCATGCTTTTCTTGGCCTCGACCCCACGCGTGGCCTCGTTGAAGCCCTCGACGACGAGCGGTACCTCGTCGGGCTTCGTCGTCGCGGCGGGCTCGTCGATCTGAATCCATTCAGCGCCTGCCTCCACGAGTCCCCGGACGTTCGGAAGGATCACGTTCGTGGCGACGTCGGAAACGAAACGCCGGCGAGCCTCGTAGCGGCGCTCCGCGGAGCCCCCCAGAGCGCCCTCGTGCGCGTAGTGCTCGTCGTACGACCAGTCCTCCATCGTGTACGCACCCGTCAGCGGCACCTTGACGACGCGGTCGGTGTGGGCCCGAACGAACTCGAACTCCTCGACGTCCTGCGGCCCGTCCACCGACGGCGGCTCGACGATCGCCGCCTTTACGTAGTACTTGTTGTCGAAGGAGCGGACGGTCCCCCGCGTCTCGAAGCCGCGGGCGAAAGCGGCCACGTGGTCGTACATCTCGGTGCGCCTCTGCTCGCCGTCGTAGACGACGTCCACGCCGGCTCTCTCCAGCAGCCGAAGCGCATAGATCGCCGCCCAGTCGTCAACCTGCTCGCGGCTGAGACTGCCGGCGCGCAGACCTTCGACGAGCTCTTCGTGCCCGTCGACCTCGAGCCGCTCCCCCCAGCGCTCGGCTTCCTCGAGGTCGCGCTCCTCGAGCGGCCTGCCGGCGAACGTCTTCACGCGCCAGGACGGCTTGCCGAGGCTCCCGATCTCGCGGGTCAGGAAACGCACGTCGCTCATACTGCCTCCTGGAGAGTGGTCTGGGAACGGCCGAGGCGCGCGATTTTCTCGCGGGCAATCGGCTCCGGGACGAACTGGAGGTCGCCATTCACGCTCAGCGACAACCCTGCCGGCTTGCGCTCGGCAAGCTGCTCGAGGAAGCCGGCAATCTCCGTCGGGCTCTCGAGCGCTGAGCTACGCGAGTCGATTACGCCCGCCATGATCTCCTTCGGATACTCCTCCGGGACGGAGTCCGCGCTCGTCGCATAGAAGTCGATCCCGATCGCCGCGAGAGGGGCGTCTGCCAGCTGGGCCAGAACCGGCTTCGCATCGCCGAACGGGAGCTGCAGCGCGAGCGGAGTCTGCTGCGGAAGCTCGCCCAGCGAGGACAACAGCTCCTGGACGCCCCCTTCCCGCGCCAGGAAGGGGTCTGCGAGGACGACGAGGGCGCAGCCGGCCTGCGCATACGCCTCGATCTGGGGCGCGAGGACGTTCGCAGCGAGCGCCTGCGGAGATGCCCCACCTCCGGTGGCCCGCGCGAAGGCGAGCGGCGAGGGCAACGTGGCGAGCCAGCGTCGCGCGGGTAGATTCGGGGCCGGCACCGGCTCCTGCAAGCGCGGATCGCCGTCGACGAGGACCGCCCGGTAGAACGTGTTCGTGTCGAGGAAGCGGGTCAGCGGTCGAGCGTCAAGGCCGTCGGAGCGGTTGGCAAGCGGCCTGAAGAGATCCTGCCACGCGACCATCCCGTCGGAGAGGAGCGCAAGCCCCGCCTGTTCCTGGACGGCCACCAGCTCGCGGAAATCTCGTTCGAGCTGCTCATCCACCGCCGCCTGGGTGATCCGGCCGCGGTCGAGGTCACGCGTGGCCTGCACGAGTGCGTCAGAGCGCGGATAGATCCCGGGCACGTATGCCTTCAGCTCCACCAATTCCTCCGTTAAGAAAGGACTCCCGTCCTGCGAAGACGGGAGCTTACCGAGCGGCGTCTTCCAGGCTCGCTATTGCCTGCAACCCGGGCAGACGCCTTCACCGACGCCGAAGACGTCGTGTGGCGAGATGGACGCCCCACAGCGGCGGCAGTAGCGGCCGCTTTCGAGCTTCACGAGCGAGCGAATGAGTGTGTAGATCATGGCCCTCCTTGGGAATCGACTACGAGGTCCACGCTAGCGAGAGCTCCAGGCAACGCACAAGCGATTGGGCCGATGTCTTAAAGCTTCTTAAGACGCGGGAACGAGATCGTTACTTGCCCGCTACGGCGACTTTGTTTTCGGCGTGGCGGAGACGCTGCTCGGCGTGCCAGCGGTCGATTCCCTCCTCGCCGGCGTCCGCTCGCTCGAGTAGGGCACGCGCCTCCTCGACCTCGCGACGGGCCTGCTCGACGTCGATCTCCTCAGCACGCACCGCGTCGTCGACGAGGACGATGGCGCGATCCTGCTGCACCTTGAAGTAGCCGGGACCGGCGGCGAAAGACTGCCATTCGCCCTGCGCGCGCACCCTGATCTCCCCCGCCTTCAGCATTGCCACAAGAGGAGCGTGACGGGCAAGCACCCCGATCTCGCCCGCGGCGCCCGGCACGATCAGCATCTGCGCCTCGCCTTCGAAGGCGGTCCCCTCCGGCGTGACGACGGAAAGGTCGAACGTCCGCTGGCCGTTCTCCGTGGCAGCCACGGCTTACCTAGGCGGGTGCGGGTTCGCGCTCGGGCTCCCGCTCCTGCGCGGGCTCGGCCTCTTCCTCGGGCTCGGCCTCGCCCCGCTCCTCTTCGCCCGACATGCCCTTCGCCTGTTCGACGGCTTCCTCGATCGTCCCGACCATGTAGAAGGCCTGCTCGGGGAGATCGTCGTGCTTCCCGGAGAGGATCTCGCCGAAGCCGCGGATGGTGTCCTCGACCTCGACGTACTTCCCGGGGCGGCCCGTGAAGGCCTCGGCGACGAACATGGGCTGGGAGAGGAAACGCTCGATCTTGCGCGCCCGCTGGACGATGACCTTGTCCTCGTCCGAGAGCTCGTCCATGCCCAGGATGGCGATGATGTCCTGGAGGTCCTTGTAGCGCTGGAGGATCTCCTGCACGCGAGTCGCCGTCTCGTAGTGCTCATCCGAGACGATCCCGGGCTGGAGGGCGCGGGAGAAGGAATCGAGTGGGTCGATCGCGGGGTAGATCGCCTTCTCGGAGATGGAGCGCGAGAGGACGATGAAGGCGTCGAGATGGGCGAAGGTATTCGCCGGCGCCGGGTCGGTGAGGTCGTCCGCGGGGACGTAGATCGCCTGGACGGAGGTGACCGAGCCCTTGCGGGTCGAGGTGATGCGCTCCTGCAACTGCCCCATCTCGGTGGCGAGCGTGGGCTGGTAGCCCACGGCGGAAGGCATGCGGCCCAGAAGGGCTGAGACCTCCGAGCCCGCCTGGACGAAGCGAAAGATGTTGTCGATGAAGAGGAGGGTGTCGCGGCCCTCGTCGCGGAAGTACTCGGCCATGGTCAGGCCGGAAAGACCGACTCGCAAGCGCGCACCCGGCGGCTCGTTCATCTGACCGAACACGAGTGCCGTCTTGTCGATGACCTTGGACTCGGTCATCTCGAGCCAGAGGTCGTTGCCCTCGCGGGAGCGCTCCCCCACCCCGGCGAACACGGAGTAGCCGCCGTGCTCCTGGGCGACGTTCCGGATCAGCTCCTGGATGAGGACGGTCTTGCCGAGGCCAGCGCCCCCGAAGAGGCCGATCTTGCCGCCCTTCACGAACGGCGCGATCAGGTCGACCACCTTGATGCCGGTGACGAAGACCTCGATCGTGGGCTCGAGCTCGTCGAAATCGGGCGCGGGACGATGAATCGGCCAGCGCTCCTCGCCCTTCAGCTCCTCCCCGTGGTCGATCGGCGCGCCGAGGACGTTGAAGATCCGGCCGAGCGTGGGGTCGCCGACAGGGACGGAGATCGCCGCGCCGGTGTCTTCCACGTCCATGCCGCGGGAGAGGCCGTCGGTGGCGTCCATCGCCACGGCGCGGACGCGGTCATTGCCCAGATGCTGCTGCACTTCCACGATCAGGTCGACTGCGGGACGCCCGCCCTCCGCCGGCGCCTGGATGCGCAGCGCGTGGAAGATCTCCGGGAGCTGCTCGTGGAAGACGACGTCGATGACCACGCCCCGGATCTCGACGATCTTGCCGGCGTTTTTCGCTTTCTTCTCAGCCATAAAGAGTCCCTGCGCTCCCGAGAGCCAGTCTACCGAGCCCCTTCGGCGAAAGTGCGCAGCACTTTCGCCGAATAACTAGATGATTCCCTCGGGAGGCTCGCCGGGGTCGCGGGCGGGCGCCGCCGGCGCGAGGTGCGTCCCACGGGGAATCTGCCGCAGCTGGCTCACGTCCCGAGTGAGGAAGCTGATCAGCGGGCCCTCCGGAGCGGGAGTCGCTGCCGGCCTGTGGAGCATGGAGCCGACGAGGCTGCCGAGCCCCAGGGCCGCCGCAATTGCCGCCACGGCAACACGGCGGGAGGCGGGGAATGAACCTCTCGTCCGCTTCGGGATCTCGAAGCGGATCTGCGGCGGTTCGGGAGGCGTCGTCCGGAGCGAAAGCGCGGTCGCCGTCAGCCGTTCGGCGAAGGCCACGCAGGAGCCGCAGGTCTCCAGGTGCTTCTCGAGCAGGGCGCCCTCGAGCTCCGAAAGCTCGCCGTCGAGACGCAGGGACGACCACTGCCGAGCGCGCTCACAGCGTCTGTTCTCAAGCGGAAAATGAGCGCCAGCCATGTTGAATCTGACGATAGCTAACCGGAGAGGTTAGGTCAGAGCTTCGGCATCGGCCGTGAGGCGGTCGAGCTTGAGCTTCGCACGCTCGGCCTTGCGCTCCCGCTGCCGGCGGGGGTCGGGAACCGGTACGGCGGTGAAGAGCGCCTTCGTGTACTCGTCTTGGGGCTCGTTGTAGATCTGATGAGCGGTACCGACCTCAACAAGCTTGCCCTGGTTCATCACCGCGATGCGGTCGCTCATCGTCCGGACGACTGCGAGGTCGTGGGAGATGAAGAGGTACGTGAGCCCGAAGTCCCGCTGGAGGTCTTTGAGCAGGTTGAGGATCTGGGCTTGGATGGAGACGTCGAGCGCCGACACCGGCTCGTCGCACACGATCAGCTTCGGGTTGAGCGCGAGCGCGCGTGCGATGCCGATGCGCTGGCGCTGCCCGCCCGAGAACTCATGCGGATACCGGTTGGTGAAGTTCGGGTCGAAGCCGACGATCTCGAGCAGGCGACGGACGGTCTCCCGGCGGCTCGACCGCGTGCCGATCCCGTGCACCTCGAGCGGCTCGCTGACGATGCCGCCGACGGTCATGCGCGGGTCGAGGGACGAGTACGGATCCTGGAAGACGATCTGCATCTCGCGTCGCATGCGCCGCAGGTCCTCGCGGCCAATCTCAGTGAGCTCCCGGCCCATGAAGCGAACCGATCCGGATGTGGGCTTCAGGAGCTGGAGGACGCAGTAGCCGGTCGTGGACTTGCCCGAGCCGGACTCGCCGACGAGGCCGAGCGTCTCGCCCTCGGCGATATCGAAGCTGACGCCGTCGACCGCCTTGACTTGACCCACCGTCCGCTCGATCAGGGCGCCTTTTCGGATCGGAAAGTACATGTGGAGGTCGCGGACTGAGAGGAGCGACCCGTTCTGGCTCGTGCCGGCCTCGCTCGCGCTCTCGCTCATGCCTCCACCCTCTCCCGCTCGCCGGCTCGCTCGCTCGTCGGATGTGCACTGCGGACGAAGTGACCCGAACGGATCTCCCGGAGCTCGGGCTGGACCCGGGTGCAAGAGTCCCCGTAGTGCGCGTACGGACAGCGCGCCGCGAAGCGACAGGCCTCCGGAGGGTCGATCAGGGCGGGCGGGCGACCCGGGATCGAGGTGAGGCGGCCTTCGCGGATCTCGTGCTCGTCGCCCTCGAGCTGCGGCAAGGCCCCCAGGAGCGCGTTGGTGTAAGGGTGCTCCGGATTGTCGAAGAGGTCGAGCGAAGTCGCGTACTCGACGATCTGCCCCGCGTACATGACCGCGATGTCATCGGCGGTCTCGGCGACGACGCCCATGTCGTGCGTGATCAGGATCATCGCCATCTCGTGCTCGCGGCGAAGCTCGTCCAGGAGATCGAGGATCTGGGCCTGGATCGTCACGTCGAGCGCCGTCGTGGGCTCGTCCGCGATCAGAAGCTTGGGGTTGCACGACAGCGCGATGGCGATCATGACGCGCTGACGCATGCCGCCGGAGAAGCGGTGCGGGTAGTCGTCGAGGCGCTCGGCCGCGCGCGGGATGCGCACCTCTTCGAGGAGCTCGATCGCACGCTTGCGGGCGTCGTCCTTGGAGATGTCATAGTGACGGTCGAGCGTCTCGGTGATCTGAGTCCCGATCTTGAACGTCGGATTGAGCGACGTCATCGGGTCCTGGAAGATCATCGCGATCTGGCGCCCGCGGATGTCCTGGAGCTCACGGTCGTTCAGCTCGGTCAGATCCTTGCCCTCGAAGAGAACCTGGCCCCCGGCGATCTTGGCGGGTGGTTTCGGGATCAGCCCCATGATCGAGAGCGCCGTCACGGACTTGCCGCACCCGGACTCTCCGACGATGCCGAGCGTCTTGCCCTTCTCGACTTCGAACGAGACCCCGTCGACGGCCTGGACGACTCCCTCGCGGGTGTAGAAGTAGGTCTTGAGGTCCTTGACCTCCAGGATCGCCATGGCTACGAGGTCTCGCGGGTGCGAGGATCCAGAGCGTCCCGCATGCCGTCGGCGATGAAGTTCGCGCACATGACGAGCAGCGCGATCGCGAGGCTGGGGATGAAGAGCACCTCCGGGTGGAGGCGGTACGCCTCGCGCCCGTCCTGCGCCATCGAGCCCCAGGAGGCGGTCGGCGGGTTGATCCCCAGACCGATAAAGGAGAGGAACGCCTCGCCGAGGACGACGACCGGAAGCTCCAGGAAGATGGCGATGATGAGGACGCCGAGCGTGTTCGGCAGCAGGTGCCGGACGAGGATCCGGTACCAGCGGGCGCCGACGGCACGCGCCGCGCGCACGTAGTCGTTCTCCTTCAGAGTGATGATCTGCCCGCGGACTATCCGGGCCGAGGTAAACCAACTGGCGACCGTGAGCGCGATCGTCATGGCAAGGAAGTTCTGCGTCCCGATGATCGCGAGCGTGATGATCGCGAAGGGCAGGTACGGGAGGCCGTAGAGTGCGTCGAGAAACCGCATCATGGCGTTGTCGAGCTTGCCGCCGATGAAGCCCGCGATGGAGCCGTAGAAGACGCCGATCGCGAGGATGAAGAAGGTGGCGACGAAGCCGATCGCGATCGAGATCTGCCCGCCGACCGCCGTGCGTGCGAAGAGGTCGCGCCCGAACTTGTCGGTGCTGAACGGGTGATCGAGGCTGAAGCCCGCGTAGGACTGCGAAAAGTCCACAGCGTTCGGGTCGTAGTCCTTGAGCGATGTCCAGATCCCAGGGATCTTCCAGAAGCCGGGAATGAGGAGGCAGTAGAGGACCATGACGATGAAGACGACCGCCGCCGCAACCGCCGCCCTGTTGCGGATGTAGCGGTACCAGGCGTCTTTCCAGAGGCTCGCCTGAGCAATGGGCGCGCCGGCGCTCGAATCGTCGACCGCGACTCCGGCTCCGACCGCCGGCGGAGCGGTCGGGAGAGCGGCCTCGCGCCGGTCGACCGCCATCAGTGGTCACTTCCGTGACGGAGCCGGGAGACCGGCGCGCGAAAAGCACGCATCCGCGTGGGGTTAGACGCAAGAGCCGTCCTACTGACTGTAAGTACGGCGGCGACCGAGGACGCCGCATGGAAACGCTTTGCAGCGAGGCGGGCGCCGGTTGCCGTCGCGGGAGGGACCACTTACCGGGCCTCTCGCGTGCGCGGGTCGAGGACGCCGTACATGATGTCGACGAACAGGTTCGCGACCACGATGATCACCGAGGTCAGCACCGTGATCCCCATCACCACCGAGTAGTCACGGTTGCTGACGGAGTTGATGAAGTAGCGCCCGATTCCCGGGATCGAGAAGATGAACTCGATCACGAATGTGCCGGTGATGATCAGGCCGAGCAGCGGTGCCGTCGCGGTCACCGCCGGGATGAGCGAGTTGCGCAGGACGTGGAGGCCGATCACGCGCCGGTAGCGGAGGCCCTTTGCCTTCGCGGTCCGAACGTAGTCCTGCTGCATCGTCTCCAGCATCGCGCCGCGCACAAGACGCGCGAAGTAGGCCATCGGGAAGAGCCCGAGCGCGAACGAGGGCAGGATGACACGGCTGTCGAGCTGCCAGAACCCTGTCGGCCAGCCGTTCGTCGGCACGATCCCGGATTTGACCGCCACGTAGTAGATGAGCAGGGTGGCGACGAAGAAGCTCGGTAAGGCAAAACCTATGCTCGAGAAGAGCATTGCCCCGTAGTCGAATATCGAGTTCGGTCTAAGCGCCGCGAGTATTCCAGCAGGCACCCCGAAGAAGATCGCCCACAGGTAGGCGAGGAGCCCAAGCTTGAGCGAGCGCGGGAAGCCGTCCCGGACCACGTCGTTCACCGTCCGCGTGCGCTGGGCCATCGAGGGACCGAGGTCAAACGTGAAGACACCCTTCACGTAATAGGCGTACTGCACGTACCACGGCTTGTCGAGGTGGAACTTCCGCTCGAGGTTCTTCTGGATGGCTTCCGGCACGTTCCGTTCGGTGTGGCGGAAGGGGTTCCCCTTGATCTGCCGCATCATGAGGAACGTCATCAGGATGACCAGCAAAATCACCGGGATCGTCCAAACCACCCGGCGAATGATGAAAGTGGTCATCGGTTGAAATCTTTACCCGTTTGAGGCTCCATTGCAACGCAGGGGGCCGGCGGGGCGCCCTGGCGCCCCGCCGGCCCGCTCGCTGTAATCGAGAAGCGATCCTCTAGCCCGACTTCACCACGACTTTCGTGAAGTCGATCTGGTCGAGCGGGCTGATGAAGAACGTGTCCTTCACCGACAGCTTCTCGAGGTTCGGAAGCGTGTACCAGTAGATCGGTGCGATCGGCAGCGCGCCGTCCTGCCCGAAGAGCATGTCTTCGAGCTGTTTGTAGATCTCGAACCGCGCGGTGTCGTCAGGGGTTTCCTTCGCCTTCGCAACAAGGGCGTCGAAGTCCTTGTCGCAGAAGTTGGTGTTGTTGTTGCCGGAATCGCAGGTCCAGAGCTCGAGACCGTTGATCGCATCCGGGAAGTCGTAGATCCACCCGAGGCGATACACATCCACAGCATTGTTCGGCGGAGGTCCGAGGAACTCGAGGTACTGGGCCCACTCCTGCTGCTTCAGCGTGGAGTTGATTCCAAGCTCTTTCCATTGGGCCTGGACGGCGGTGGCGATCTCCTTGTGACCGGGAGCGTTGTTGAAGAACAGGTTGATGTCCTTCTTCGGGCTCGCGGCCTGCGAGAGCTCGTCCTTCGCCTGGGTCAGGTCAGCTTCTTCCGGCGTCCAGGGCGAATTCGGGTTCAGGACGTCGAAGCCCGAGATGCCCTTGGGCGACATGCCGGTGGCCGGGAGCTGGTCCGCCTGGGCGATCTGATCGATGATCTCCCGGCGGTTGATGGCCAGCGACAACGCACGCCGCTCGTGGATGTCGGAGATGTTCTTGATGTTGAAGCCGTAGTAGTACGTTCCGAGCGACGGATAGTTCTCGTACTCGGGCGTGTCCTTCAGCCGGGCGGTCTCATCTGGAGGCAGGGTGCCGCCGTCGAGAGCGTCGACCTCGCCGGACTCGAAGGCCTGGACCTTGGTCGTACCATCGACGATGATCTTGCCCGGAATAGACGTCAGCTTGACGTCTTTGGCGTCGCGCCAGTCGTCGTTCTTGACGAGGTCGATCTCGGCCTCGTGCTCCCATTTGGCGAGCTTGAACGGTCCGTTCGTGACGATGTTGCCCGGCTCCGTCCACTTGTCGCCGAACTGCTCGACCGTCGCCTGGTGTACGGCGAGGAACGAGTGGTGCGCGGACTGTTGGACGAACCACGGCTGGGCCGAGGTCAGATGGACGACGAGCGTTGTGTCGTCCGGCGCCTCGACGCCGACCTTGTCGGCGAGCGCGTCGCACTTCTTCGTGCACGAGTTGTACTCGAAGGCACCCACGATCCCGTACAGCTGGTAGGCGTAGTCCGCGGCCAGCTCAGGCGAAAGCGTGCGCTTCCACGAATAGACGAAGTCGCCTGCGGTCACCGGATCGCCGTTCGTCCACTTGCCGTCCGGGCTCAGGTGGTACGTGACCGTCTTGCCGTCGTCACTGACGTCCCAGCTCTCTGCAAGCGACGGCTCGGCCGCGTTCGTCTTCTGGTTCAGCCGGATAAGCGGATCCATGATGGCCAGGAGCACGTTCGACGACGTTGTGTCCAGCGCGAGCCCGGGGTCGAGCGACGGTGGCTCGGCACTCCACGCCATGCGCAAAACCTGATTGGCGGCTGCTCCTGTCCCGCCGCCGCCCGTCCCGCCTGCCTCCTCGCCACCGCCGCCGCATCCCGCGGCCGCAATGGCAAGCGCACCGAACAGGCCCATGACGAGCAAAAGCACCTTCTTTCTGCTCACGTCTGCCCTCCTCTACTGATACGTACCCGGCCGCACGAGAACACTGAGCCGCACGGCCAACCAGATGCATTAGACGCATCGGGGCCGCGGAAAGTTAGCGCATCGTGATACGACGTGTTTCCACGACCGCGCTGTCGTGGAGGTCCGTCGTGCAGCCTCCGACCGTGTAGAGCGAGCCCCGGAGTGTGAAGGCCTTGAGGCCGTGCCGAGTGATCAAGGGGCGGGGCCCGTTGCTCCAGCCACCGGTGCGCGCGTCGTAGATTTGGTAGGTGCTCTCCCAGATCGCGTGGATCTGGCTTCCGACAACGGCTGCGCCGACAAGCTCCATGGGCTTCGGCAGTGTCGGCCCGCGGCGCCAATGCTGAGTCCGGGGGTCATAGATCCAAACCTCGCGGAGGGCGTGCTCGCCTCGCCGGCCTCCGATCGCCCAGATCTCGCCGCGGAAGACGACGGCGCCGAGCGTGTGATTAGGAGCAGGCAGCGGCTTCCCACGGCTCCAGGCGTCGCGGGAGGGGTCGTAGACGAAGACGTCTGCATGCTCCTGCGAGCCGCTGGAGCCGCCCAGCGCGTAGATTCTGCCCCGGAACGCGACTGCGGACATGTTGAAGCGGGGCTCGGGAAGCGGAGCGCGCCGCTCCCAGCTGCCGCGGGCGACGTCGAAGGCATAAACCTGGCGGCCGTCTCCGTCTTCGGTTTGACCCCCGATGACGTACATGTCGCCGTCGAGCGCGGCCCCGGCCGCGGCCCGCACCGGCTCCGGGAGGCGCGGGAGGCCAGTCCAGCTATTCGCCCTAGGGTCGAAGCGCTGCGCCACCGCGAGGAATCGCCCCGTCTCGCCGACCATCCCGCCAACCGCGTAGATGTTCCCGTCGAGCTTGGCCGCGGCGATGTAGCTCCGCCGCTGAGACATCGACCGCGCGAACGTCCACGGAGCCGGCTCCGCTCGCGCGTCCCCCGTGCCGCGGGTGCCGACGAACGCAGCGAGGCCGACGGCCAGCGCCACGACGAGCCCCACGGCGAGGATCGCCCTCATGTCACTACCTTGGACGGTTTGGGCGCTACTGCGTTAGCGCGTCGGCGCCCGCGACCACCTCAAGTATTTCCTCAACGCGGGGGAACCCATGGTTCCCCCGCGAGCCGCCTCCTTCGGTCCCGCTATTGGGTGAGCGCATCCGCTCCGGCCACGACTTCAAGGATTTCCTGGGTGATCTCAGCCTGGCGGGCCCGGTTCATGTCGAGCGTCAACTGGTCGATCAGCTCCCCGGCGTTTTTCGAGGCGTTCCGCATCGCCGTCATCTGGGCCCCGTGCTTCGACGCGGCCGATTCGAGCAGCGCGCTGTAGATGGAAGTCTCGAGGTAGGTCGGGAGCAGACGAGCCAGGATCTCCTCCGGCTCGGGCTCGTAGATGAAGTCGCCCTCCAGAGCGATGTCATACGCCGACTTCTCCTCCTCGTCCTCGAGCGCCGTCCGCGGGATGGGCAGCAGGTCTTCCACCTCGACGGTTTGCGTGAGCGGCGAGACGTAGTGGTTGTAGACGATCACCACGCGGTCGACCTCGCGCTCGGTGAAGAGCTCCGCGACACGATGCGCGATCGCCTGCGCGTCGGAATGGGAGGGCTGGTCCGTGAAGCCCGTCCAGGCCTCCTCGACCCGATAGCGGCGAAAGCGAAGCGTGGAGTTCCCCTTCTTGCCGACGACGGCCCACTTGGCCTCCTGACCCTTTCCGCGGGCCTCCTGGGCAAGCGCGAGCGAGCGTCGGATGACCTGGGTGTTGAACGGGCCGGCCAGGCCGCGATCGCCCGTGATCGGCACGATCGCCACGGACTGTGCGTCCTCCCTCTCCTCGAGCAGTGGAAACTGCCGCGACGGAGTCGCTCGCGCCGTCCCGATCATCAGCTCGCGCATCCGCTCGGCGTACGGCCGCATCGCCTCGATGCGCGCCTCGGCGCGACGGAGCTTCGCCGCGGCGACGAGCTCCATCGCCTTCGTGATCTTGCGCGTGTTGCCGACCGAGCGGAGTCGGCGCTTGATGTCCTGGACGGTGGCCACGTTTTACTCGGCCGCCGCTCCGACGAGCCCGGTGTCCTCTTTCACGGCGAACGTGTCCTTGAATTTCTTCAACTGCTCCTGCAGCCGCTCCTCCAGCTCGTCGGACAGCTCCTTCTTCTCGCGGAGCTCCTTGTAGATCGCGCCCTCGGTGGTCAGGGACTCGCGCAGCTCGTCCTGGAAGCGCGGCACCTGTGCCGGGGGAACGTCGTCGAGGTAGCCGTTGAGACCCGCGAAGATGGCGACGACCTGCTCCTCCAGCGACCAGGGCTGGTACTGGGGCTGATTGAGCGTCGCCACCATGCGCTCCCCGAGCGAGAGGGTCTTCTGCGTCTGAGGGTCGAGCTCCGAGCCGAACTGGGCGAAGGCCTCGAGCTCGCGGTACTGGGCAAGTTCCAGGCGCAGCCGCCCCGCCACCTTCTTCATCGCCTTCGTCTGCGCGTTCCCGCCCACGCGCGAGACCGAGATCCCCACATTGATCGCGGGGCGGACGCCCGAGTAGAAGAGATCGCTCTCGAGGAAGATCTGGCCATCCGTGATGGAGATGACGTTCGTCGGGATGTAGGCCGAGACGTCTCCGGCCTGGGTCTCGATCACGGGGAGCGCCGTGAGCGAGCCGCCACCCTCGTCTTCGGAGAGCTTGCAGGCGCGCTCGAGCAGGCGCGAGTGAAGATAAAAGACGTCGCCGGGGAAGGCCTCGCGGCCGGGTGGGCGCCGGAGGAGGAGCGACATCTGCCGGTAGGCGTCGGCGTGCTTGGACAGGTCGTCGTACATGCAGACGGCGTGGCGGCCCGAGTAGAGGAAGTGCTCGCCCATCGCACAGCCGGCGTAGGGAGCCATCCACTTGATCGGCGCGGCCTCTGCGGCCGAGGCCGTGACGATGATCGTGTATTCGAGCGCGCCCGCGTCCTTGAGCCGCTCGTACACCTGCGCGACCGTCGAGGCCTTCTGGCCGATGGCGACGTAGACGCAGATCATGTCCTGGCCCTTCTGATTCAGGATCGTGTCGACGAGGATGGCCGTCTTGCCCGTCGAGCGGTCGCCAATCACGAGCTCGCGCTGGCCGCGCCCGATCGGGATCATCGAGTCGATCGCCTTGAGCCCGGTCTGGAGCGGCTCCTTGACCGGCTGGCGCTGGACGACCCCGGGTGCCTTGAACTCGAGGGGACGGGTCTCCTTCGTCTCGATTGGCCCGGCGCCGTCGAGCGGCTCGCCAAGCGGGTTGACGATTCGCCCGATGAGCTCGTCGCCCACCGGGACGCTCATGACCTGCCCCGAGCGCTTGACGGGATCGCCCTCCGAGATCTGCTCCCACTCGCCGAAGAGCGCGACGCCGACGTTGTCCTCCTCGAGGTTGAGCGCGATACCCGTCACGCCATGCTCGAGCTCGAGCCGCTCGGCGGCCATGCAGTTCTCGAGGCCGTAGGCCCGCGCGATGCCGTCTCCGATCTGGAGCACGGTGCCGACCTCGGCGAGGTCGGTCTCAACCTCGTACTCCTCGATCCGCTGTTTGAGGATCGAGGTGATCTCTTCGGGGCGTAGTTTCAAGTTGTCTCCTTAGGAGGTTATGAGCTGTTCGCGGAGCTGCTCGAGGCGGCCGCGCACGCTCGCGTCCAGGCGGAGCGAGCCGGCCTGGACGACGAGGCCGCCGATCAGGTCCGGGTCGACGGTCCGGGTCGCGACGATCTTGCGGCCGGAGGCCTTCTCGATCTGCCCGACCACCTTCGCGGCCTCCTTGTCGGACAGCTCGACCGCCGTCTGGAGCTCGAGCTCGAGGATGCGCTCCCGCTGGGCCAGCAAGCGCGTCCATTCCTCGTAGACCTGCTCGACCTCCGCGATGCGGCTCTTGTCCGCGAGCAGCCGCACGAAGTTGAGAAAGAGCTCGTCGGAACCCTTGAGCAGGTCCTCGAGGGCGGCCTGCTTCGTCAGCAGCTCGACCTGTGGGTTCTGGAGGAAGCGGCGCAGCTCGTCCGAGCCGGCGAGGGCGGCGGCGAATTCGTCGAACTGCTTCCGGACGGCATCGAGGCGCTTCTTCTCCTGCGGGGCCTCGAGCAGCGCCTGGGCATAGACACGGTGAACGACCGCCAAGCTCTCCCGGCTCCTTAGTTCTCCGAGACCAGGCGCTTGACGTCGAGCTCCTCGATCGTCTCGTCGATCAGGCGCCGCTGGTCTTTGGCGTCGAGCGTCTTGCCCGTGACCTTCTCGGCGGCGAGAAGCGTCAGCTCGACGACGTCGCGGCGGATCTGCTCCAGGATGCGCCGGTTCTCCGCCTCGATCTCCTTCTGATTCTTCTCGAGGCGTTCCCGCAGGTCCTCGTCCGCTCTCGTGCGAGCCTGTTCGAAGAGGGCCTGAGCCTGGCGGCGGGACTCGTCGAGGATGCGCTCGCGGTCGAGCTTCGCCTCTTCGCGCTCCTTCAGCGTGAGCTCGCGGAGCTGGCGCGCCTCGTGGCGAGCCTTGTCCGCTTCGTCGAGCGCCTCGCGGATCCGGTCCCGGCGGGCGTCGATGATCCCCTGGATGCGTCCGAATGCGAGGCGCTTGAGCACGTAGAACGTGAGTACGAACGTGACGATCGTCCAGACCATGAGGCCCGGGACGACGTCGATCAGGCTGGCGAGGATCATCTAGACGAGTACGTAGGCGAGGAGCCCGCCCAGCAACGCGTAGAAGACGACCGCCTCTGTGAGCGCGAATCCGAGCCACTGGATGCCCGTGAGCTCGCCGCGGAGTTCGGGCTGGCGCGCGACCGCCTGGATCATCGAGCCGAAGATGTTGCCGATGCCGATACCGGCGCCGACCGCGCCCAGGCCGACGCCGACACCGAAGGCGATCGCTTTCCCGAGGTCGGCGAGTCCGGTATCGGTGGTTTGTGCGAGCAGAACGTCCAAAGGAGCCTCCTTAATGCTCGGGTTCGATGGCGCTGCCGATGTAGATGGCGGACAGAAGGGCGAAGACAAACGCCTGGATCGTCACCACGATGGCGACTTCGAAGGCGTAGATGACACCGCCGAAGACGATGGACAGCGGAAGGACCCAGGGGGAGATGATGAAGATCAATCCGATGATGACGAGGATGAGCATGTGACCCGCGAGCATGTTGGCGAAGAGTCGCACCGATAAAGAGATCAGCCGCATCACCTGCGAGACGACTTCCAGAAAGGCGATCGGCCCGAGCAGAAAGCTCGGCACACCCGCCGGGATCCAGCTCTTGAAGTACCGGCGCACACCGTTGTGCCGAATACCTTCCTCGTGGGTCGCCACGAAGGTGATGAGGGCGAGGGCGAGGGTCACACTGAGGTTCGCCGTAGCCGCATAGATCCCCCACGTCGGGAGCTCGAGCCCGAAGAGACGGAAGCGCTCGTCGGAGATCGGCAGGGGTATGAACCCGACGATGTTGAGGACCCAGATGAAGAGGAAGAGGGAGGCGATGTACGGGAACCACGTCCCGATCGCCCTCGATGGGAGGCTGCCCTCGACCATTTGCCCCTGGATGAGCTCGTAGATTGCCTCCCCCGTCGTCTGGCGGCGGCTCGGGCGCAGCGAGAGGCCAAAGCGCATCACCCAGATGCCGAGGAGCATCGTGAGCGCCGCGCCCACCCAGAGATACACGACCGCCTTGTTGATGGACATGTCGAGCGGGCCGAGGTGGATCGAGACCCAGGCAGGAAGCTCGAACTCGTGCTCTGGCTCGAAGTCGCCGGCGGCTGCAAGCAGGATCGCAGGGGTCATCCCACGGGCCTCCCGCTGAAGTAGAGGACAAGCGAGAACGCGAGCTCGAGCGAGTACGCAAAGGCGTAGACGAGCGCGCCAGCCAGCGCGAGCTGCGGGTCGCTGACGGCGACGGCGATGGCGACGAGCATCACGAGGATTCCCCGCGCCATCATCCCGAAGGCGACGACGCCGGACCCTCTGAGCGTGGGCTCGTGGATCCCGATCCGGTCGAAGAGGATCCCCAGCGTCTGGCTGGCGAGCCACAGCACCGCTCCGAGCGCCCAGCCCCGGAGATTCCAATCCGCTAGGACGAACACCGGCAAGCAGAAGGCCACCACGAGCGCGCCTCCGACCATCGGGAGACGCCGGGCCGGCAGGGGCCTCGGGGTCAGCAGGGTCGCCACTAGAAGGTCCCGCTGTAGCGGCGGTAGACCGAGAAGATTGCCGCCGGGATTCCGATCACTGCGCCGATTGCGACTCCCACCCCCACCGAGCCCGCGAGGGTGCCGATCAGAGCTCCGGCCCCGACGCAAGCGAAGAGAACACCGGCGAGAAGCGCTCCAGCGCCCAGAGGGTCGAGAGAAGTGCGCTCCGCCGCCACGCCGCTCTGCATCTTATTCGGCGTCAGCCTACCAGTTCAGACCCTACTTTGTGACGCCGTAAACCCCTTGCTTATGCGGAAAGTGCCCGACTTTGTTCAGCTTTCGCATCGCGGCGCCGCTCCGCCCACGCCCGGACTCGCCGCAACTTGAGGATCTCCAGCATGTAGACCATGTAGAGCGAGGTGGCGACGGCGAGGAAGCCGATGAGAGCCACGGCCACCGTCGGCCACAGGTGCCATTGCCCGCCTTCGCGGAAGGGAACGAAGCGCGTCGCCAGGGCGGCCGCTCCCAGGATCACGCACCACGCGTAGAGATAGAGGACAGCCTGGCGCTGCGAAAACCCGCGACGGAGGAAGCGGTGATGGAGGTGGGCCTGGTCGGGGAGGTAGAGCTTCTCCCCGTGCTTCAGCCTCCGGGCGACGACGAAGGAGGTGTCGAGGATCGGCACTGCGAGGACGAGCAGCGGAAAGAAGAGCGCGACGGTCGCAGCCGTCTTCAAGAGGCCCTGGATCGAAACCGTCGCGAGCACGAACCCGAGCAGCAGCGCGCCGGAGTCCCCCATGAAGATCCGCGCCGGGTAGAAGTTGTGCCGGAGGAAGCCCAGGCAGATGCCGGCGACGATCGCGGAGAGCACTGCCGCCTCAGGCTTGTTGAGCGAGAGCGCGATGATCGCGAATGTGATCCCGGAGATTCCGCAGACGCCGGCCGCCAGTCCGTCGAGTCCGTCGAGGAAGTTGACCATGTTCATGATGGCCACGATCCAGATGAACGCCAGCGCCGCCGCGAGCCACGCGGGCAGGTCGTGGATACCGACGATCGGGAACGTGAAGCGGTCGATGTCGACCCCGTAGTAGACCGGGATCGCCGCTGCCGCGAACTGCCCTCCGAGCTTCCCCCACCAGGGCAGCCCGCGAAAGTCGTCCGCCATGCCGACGGTCGTCGCTAGGGCCGCGCCCAGGAGGATCCCGCGGTAGGGGCCGTCGAGGTTCAGGAACGCGAGCGCCGGGACGAAGAGCCCGAGGAAGAGCGCAAGCCCGCCGAGGCGTGGCACGGCGGCGAGGTGAACGCGCCGCCGCTCGAGCGGCTCGTCGACGACGCCGAGGACGCGGGCGACGCGCCCGACTGCCGGGGTGAGCAGGAGCACGACGCCGAGCGCGACGAGGAAACCCCAGAGCACATCCAGATGGTTTTCGAACGTCGTCAGCATTCGGTTGGCCTTTGCGGGCGGGGCATGCCCCGCCCCTACCTGGTGCCGTAGAGGCGGTCGCCGGCGTCCCCGAGTCCGGGAACGATGTAGCCGCGCTCGTTCAGCTCCCGGTCGATTGCCGCGACGACGATCGCGACGTCAGGGTGCTCGGACTGCAGGCGCTCGATTCCCTCGGGTGCGGCGATGATCGCGATGAGACGAATGGACTGCGCGCCCGCTCGCTTGACCGTCGCGACCGCAGCGGCGGTCGAGTTCCCGGTGGCGAGCATCGGGTCGAGGATGAGGACGTCGCGCTCGGCGATGTCCTGCGGGAGCTTGACGTAGTACTCGACCGGCTCGAGCGTGTCCTCGTTTCTGTAGAGGCCGATGAAACCGACGCGCGCGCCCGAGATGAGGGAGAGGACGCCGTCGAGCATGCCGACCCCCGCTCGCAGGATCGGACAGACGGCGACTTTCTTCCCGGAGATCCGCTGTACCGTCGTCCGTTCGAGCGGCGTCTCGATCTCGCTCTCCTCGGTGGCCATGTCTTTCGTGGCTTCGTACGTGAGCAGGAGCGTGAGCTCGTCGACCAGCTGGCGGAAGACCTGGGTTGGCGTCGTCTTGTCTCGGAGGAGTCCGAGCTTGTGCTGGACGAGCGGGTGGTCGACGACCACGACGTTCTCGGTGGCCACAGTCACGGCTCGGTCGTGTAGGCCGGGTATCCGCGAAAGCCCGGGTAGAGGGGCCTGCGCTCGCAGAGCGCCTGGCTTCGAGAGCTCAGAGCCGCGATGTCCGGGGCGTCCGCGAGCGCGCCGGCGATGATCGCGCCCACCTCCCGCAGATCGTCCTCGTCGAAACCGCGCATCGTCACGGCCGGCGTGCCGAGTCGAACTCCCGAGGCCTCCATCGGGGGGCGCTCGTCGAACGGCACGGTGTTCCTGTTCGCCGTAATCCTCACCTCGTGGAGCCGATCCTCGGCGGCCTTGCCGGTCCAGTCGCTCTTGCGCAGGTCGATCTGCATGAGGTGGGTGTCCGTGCCGCCCGTGAGGAGGTCGAGGCCGCCCTCCGTGAGCGAGCCTGCAAGCGCGTCGGCGTTCGCACGGATCTGTCCCTGGTACTCACGAAAGGCTTCCGAGGCCGCAATCTTGAAGCAGGTCGCCTTGGCCGCGATGACATGCAGGAGCGGTCCGCCCTGCATCCCGGGGAAGACCGCCTTGTCGAGCGCCTGGGCGTGTTCCTCCTTGCAGAGGATGAAGCCCGAGCGCGGGCCGGCGAGGGTCTTGTGGGTCGTCGAGGTGACGAAGTCGCAGTGCGGCGTGGGGTTCGGGTGGAAACCTGCGGCGACGAGACCGGCGAAATGCGCCATGTCACAGAGGAGAAGTGCCCCGACTTCGTCGGCGATCTCCCGGAAACGCTCGGCCTCGATCCTGCGCGGGTAGGCCGAGCCGCCGCAGACGATCAGCTTCGGGCGGCTCTCCTTCGCGAGGCGCAGGACCTCGTCGAAGTCGATCAGGAAGGAGTCGCGATCGACCCCGTAGCCGACGACGTTGTAGAGCTTTCCGGAGAAGTTCACCTTCAACCCGTGCGTCAGGTGCCCGCCGTGGTCGAGGCGCATGGCGAGGATCGTGTCGCCGGGCTCGAGGCAGCTGAAGTAGACGCCCATGTTGGTCTGCGCGCCTGCATGCGGCTGGACGTTGGCGTGCTCGGCGCCGAACAGCTCCTTCGCCCGGTCGATGGCGAGCTGCTCGATCTCGTCGACGATCTCGCAGCCGCCGTAGTAGCGGCGGCCCGGGTAGCCCTCTGCGTACTTGTTGGTCGGGACGCTGCCGACGGCCTCGAGGACGCTCGGCCACGTGAAGTTCTCAGATGCGATCAGCTCGATCGTGTTGCGCTGACGCTCGAGCTCGCGGTAGATCAGCGAGGCCGTCTCGGGGTCGATGTCGGCGAGAAGTGCTTCGCGGAGCTCCTGCAAGGTCCCCTGCGCGATCGCCACGCCTGCCAGCTTAGTCACTCAGACGGCGTGAGAAAGACGATCAACGCCTTAACTCTGCTTGGTGTTTCCGCGTTAAGGGAGGACAATGAGCCCCTCCATGCTCGTTGTCGCCCTCCTCGCGGGGATCATCCTCGTTCCGCTCGTCAGCGAGTACGGAGATCTGCGCCGGAGCTTCGGCCTGAGCCGGGTGGCAGCGTTCGCGACCACGTCGCTCGTCGTGCCGGCGTTCGTTGTGGGGCTCACGCTGGCGCTCCCGCTGCAGTCGAGACCCGCGCTCCAGTGGGTCGCGACCGTCGTGGGCACCCTGGCCGTCTATTCGCTTGCAACTCGTGCGATCGCGGCGAGCGCATCCGCGACCCGAACGGCCCCCTCGCGCAGTACCCGCGGCTGAGGCCCCCTCAGGTCGACCACCGTCGAGGGTGTCCCGGGCAGCTCGCCCACGTCGACGAGCGCGCCGGCGGAACTCCAGATCTCCTCCGGAACGTCCCCGGGGCGGGCCGGGTCGCGTCCCCCGTGGAGGTTCGCGCTCGTCGCAGCAACCGCTCCGACACGGTCGAGGACCGCGCGAGACTCGTCCGGTAGCTCGGGGACCCGGATGCCGATGCTTTCCGGGTCGGCCCCACTGAGCCAGCGGAAGCGGCGGCCGGGATTCGGCAGGATGAGCGTGAACGGGCCCGGCAGGAGGCCTCGGGCCAGCACTGCCGCCCGCCCGCGAAGCTCAGGGACCGCGTCGAGGATGACCTCCAGGTCCGATGCGAGCAGCGCCAACGGCATGTCGTCCGGGCGCCTCTTCAATCGGCAAAGGCGCCGCACCGGGGCTTCGCGGTAGGCGTCGGCGCAGAGACCGTAGACGGTATCCGTCGGCAGGATCACGGGCAGGCCTGCCCTGAGCGCGGTGACCGTCTCCTCTACGCCCATCGGCCCTCGACGACCCGCTCGCGGTCCGCGAGGTCGCGTGTCCTGACAACGTCGCCGTAGCCAAGGCGCTCGAACTCGGCGGCGAGGTCTGCCGCCTGCCCGTCACCGCACTCGAGCAGCAGCCAGCCGCCGGGCGCAAGTACGGCGCGGGCCGCCCGGGCGATCTCGGCCCCCACCCCCACCCCGACGATCGCCTCGCGAGGCTCGAAGAGGCGGACCTCGGGCTCGAGCGTGTCGAAATCCTCGGGGGAGACGTATGGCGGGTTCGAGACCACGAGGTCGAACGGCCCGGAGATGCCCGCGAGCAGGTCGCCCTGGCGGAACTCCATGCGGCCGTCGATGGGGGTATGGACAAGATTCTCTTGCGCGGCTTCGATTGCGTCCGCGGAGCGGTCGACGGCCAGGATCCGAGCGGCCGGATGCTCGTCGGCGATCGCAAGCGCGATCGCCCCGGAGCCCACGCCCACATCCAGGACGCGAGGTCCTGAAAGATCGCGAAGATGCTCCAGGCAGCGCTCGACGAGAACCTCCGTCTCCGGCCGCGGGACGAGCACTCGGCGATCGACCTTGAGCGTCAGCCGGCGGAAGCCCCATTCCCCGAGGATGTACGCGAGCGGTTCCCGCAATCGCCTGCGCTCCTGAGCCGAATGCAGACGACGAAGCTCTTCCTCGCTGAGCTGATCGTCGGCGCTGTAAACCTCGGAGCGCGAGACGCCGAGGACGTGTGCGACGAGAATCTCCGCGTCCACCCGGGGTGAAGGCACGCCACTCTCCTCGAGCTTCTGCGCGACCCTGCGCACGGCTTCGAGGGGGGTCACGCGACGGCTGCGTCTTCGAGACCGCGGCGCCGCTCTTCGGCCGCGAGCGCCTCGGTGAACTCGTCGAGATCGCCCTCCACGATCCGGTCGAGCCTCTTGATGGTCAGGTTGACCCGGTGGTCGCTCACGCGGTTGTCGGGATAGTTGTACGTGCGAATCTTCTCCGCGCGCTCACCGCGACCGATTTGCGAGCGGCGCGTGGCCGAGAGCTCGTCTTCCTGGCGTTGGCGCTCGAGCTCGAGCAGCCGCGCGCGTAACACGCGCAGCGCCTTTTGCTTGTTCTGGAGCTGAGACTTCTCGTCCTGCATGGCCACGACCAGGCCCGTGGGGAGATGGGTGATCCTGACGGCCGAGTCCGTCGTGTTCACGCTCTGGCCGCCCGGGCCGGTGGAGCGGTAGACGTCGACCTTGAGGTCGTTCGGGTCGATCTCGACCTCGACCTCCTCGGCCGCAGGCATGACGGCCACGGTCGCGGTCGAGGTGTGGATTCGCCCCTGGGATTCCGTCGCCGGGACGCGCTGCACGCGGTGCGTTCCGCCCTCCCATTTGAAGACGGAATAGGCGCCGTCGCCCCTGATCTCGAAAGTCACCTCGTTGAACCCGCCCGCCTCGCTCGGATTCGATCCCAGCACCTCCCATTTGAAGCCCCGCCGCTCCGCGTAGCGGGTGAGCATGCGGAAAAGGTCGCCCGCCCAGATCGCGCCTTCGTCGCCGCCGGCCCCCTTGCGGATCTCGACGATGACGTCCTTCGCGTCGTTGGGGTCGCGTTCGACGAGTGAGAGCTTCAGCTCTTCCTCGAGTTCTGCGAGCCGCCCCTCGAGCTCGGGGACGAGATCGCGCAGCTCCGAGTCCCCGCGGGCGGCCTCGAGGTCCTCATTGGTCGCCGTCCAGTCCTGCGCGAGCTTATGGGCCCCTTCGAGCTCCTTCAGGCGGCGGCCCGCTTCGGCGGCCGCCTGACGGTCGGAGAAGACAGCACGGTCGGACATGCGCTCCTGCGCCTCCCCATAGGAGCGCTCCAGCTCCTCGATCAGCCTCTCGACGGACTCGGACATCGCCGCTCAGGATAGCCCCGTCGCTTGCTTAGAGCCCGTCTCAAAATGAGGACCTGAGCCGCCGGGCCGCGCTAGACGGCGCGATGCGTTGTCCTCGGTCGCGCCCGTATCTCATTCGATACGAACGCTCCCTGCGTCCGCGCCTCGCACCGCCCATCGCACCCCGGCGACGAGGCCCCATTCTGAAACGAGCTCTTAGACTGGCACCGTGAGCCTTTCGCTGACCGGAAGCTGCCTCTGCGGTGGCGTCCGCTTCGAGGTGACCGAGCCCTTCCGGCGCTCGAGCCACTGTCACTGCTCGCGCTGCCGCAAGCACTCCGGTGCGTTCGGCCTGACGATGGGCCGAGTGTCGCGGGAGGGCTTCAGGCTGCTCGCCGGCGAGGAGCTCATTCGCGTCTACCGCCCGGACCGCGGAGCCGTGAAGGCGTTTTGCGAGGTCTGCGGGTCGAGCCTCTTCGGGGCCCACTGGCCGGAGGGCGAGGAGATCTCCATTCGTCTCGGCTGCGCTCGACGGCGACCCCGGCATTCGGCCCCAGTACCACACGTTTGTCGATTCGAAGGCGCCCTGGGACGAGCTTCCCGACGACCACTTGCCGCGGTATCCGGCTGGGCCGGACACCTAGCCAGGCTAACCCTGCCGTCCAGAGCCGCTGGCTAGGCCATTACTTCGACCTTGCGCTCCTCGGGGGTTATGCGGCCCTCGAGGCGAAGTACCTCGCGAAGCGCGCGGATCGACACCTCGATCTGATCGAGGGTCGGCTCGCGCGTCGTCAGGCGCTGGAGCCAAAGCCCCGGCGCGAGCAGCGCTCGCAGCGAGGCGTTTTGCTGGTGCTTGCCCGCGAAGCGGATGACCTCGTAGGCGATGCCGGCGATCACGGGCAGGAGGAGGATGCGCGTGGCGATCAGCCAGTACCAGGTCGGCCGCCCGAAGAAGGCGAAGACGAAGATCGCGATCACCATGACGTAGAGCAAGAACGCGGTGCCACACCGGACGTGCAAGAGGCTGTAGCGCGAAACCGTCTCGGGCTCGAGCTCGGCCCCCGCCTCGTAAGCGTTGATCGCCTTGTGCTCGGCGGCGTGGTACTGGAAGACGCGCTTGAGGTCGGGCAAGAGCGAGATGAGGAGTAGGTAGGCGATGAAGATGGTCACGCGCACCAGCCCTTCGACCACAACGAACGCGCCGGTCGACTCGATCGGCAACCAGTTCGTGATCAGAGCCGGCGAGACCTTGAAGAGGAGGAGCGCGAAGCCAATCGCGATCCCGAAGGCGAAGAGAAGCTGACCGCGGGAGAGCTCGGTCTGCACCTCTCCGTCGTCATCCTCCTGCTGCGCTGCGTAATTCGCCGAGATCGCGAGCGCGCGAAACCCGATCGCCAGCGACTCGCCGAGCGCGATGACTCCGCGAACGATCGGAATCCGGAGCCAGCGATGCCGCAGCAGCACCGAGGCGATCGGCCTGTTCACTTCGGCGATGTCGCCGTCGGGCTTTCGCACCGCCACGGACCACGCGGACGGGCCGCGCATCATCACACCCTCCAGGACTGCCTGGCCGCCGATGGGTTGGGCCACGTGGGTCCTAGTTGCCGCTACCGCTGCCGCGGCCGGCCTTCTCGAGCCGGCGCTGGAAGCGCTCGACGCGCCCACCGGTGTCGAGGAGCTTTTGCTTCCCGGTGTAGAACGGGTGGCATTCCGAGCAGATCTCGACGTGAAGCTCGGGCTTCGTCGAGCGCGTCTGGAACTCGGCGCCGCACGAGCAGCGGACTGTGGCGAGCATGTACTCGGGATGGATGTCGGGCTTCATTCTCCTCTGAGAATAGCAGCCGCCATTTGAGTGGCAACGTTGCCTCCTGAGACAACAGCAGCCACGGTCTTCCCTTCCACGTCTGCCACCTTGCCGGCGAGCAGAGCCGCCGCTCCGGCCGCCGCGCCGGGCTCCACGGCGAGCTTCGTCCGCTCGTAGAGGAAGCGAAAACCGACTTCGATCTCCTCGTCTGTGACAAGCACCGACTCGACTCCGAGCTTCGAGCAGATCTCGAGCGGGAGGCGACCGGCTACAGGTGCGTTGAGCGCGTCGGCGATCGATTGCGGAGCGAACGAGACGGGCCGGCCGGCCTTGAGGGCCATGCTCAGCGCGGCCGAGCCTTCGGGCTCGACGGCGACGATCCGCTTGCCCGGGAGCGCCGTGGCGGTCCCCGAGACGAGGCCGCCTCCGCCGACCGGCACCACGACGACGTCCACCTCGGGTAGGTCCTGTCTTATCTCGAGACCCACTGTCCCCTGGCCGGCGACGACGAACGGGTCGTCGAAGGGATGGACGAGCGTGCGCCCGCTCTCACGCCGCAGCGCTTCCACGCGCTCGAACGCCTCCAGATGATCGGACGCCTGCTGGTCGACGGTGGCGCCGTATCCCCTCGTCGCCGCGACCTTGAGCGGGCTCGCGTCGCGCCAGGTGACGAGCAGGCAGTCGATCCCCTCGCCCGCGCAGCCCCAGGCCAGCGCCTGGGCGTGGTTGCCGGCCGAGATGGAGATGACGCCGCGTTGCTTCTCATCGGACGAGAGCGACGCCAGCTTCGTGAGGACCCCGCGCGCCTTGAACGACCCGGTCTTCTGGAACAGCTCCGCCTTGAGGAAAGCGCGCCCGCCGAAGGTCGCGCCGAGCGTCTCCGACGAGAAGAGCGGCGTGCGGTGGAGGCGGCCGCGAATGACCGCGGCCGCGGCGTCTACATCAGGTTGTATTCGGGACCGTCCCCGCCCTCGGGCGGCGTCAGCCGTCCCCCCTTCGCCGAGATGGCGCCGCACTGGATGCAGTTCGAGGCGGTGACCTCGACACCGACAACGTTTCCGGCCGGGCTTGCATCGCCTGAGACCTCGTACACCTGGGCGGGACAGAGGTGCACCCACGTCTCCGCGACCTCGCGGCGCACCTTGCGGTCGACCCGGATGTGACTCGGCGCGTCGTCACGCGTCTTGTTCCCCGAAAGGAAGACGCTCGAAAGCTTGTCGAAGAAGAGCTTCCCGTCGGGCTGCGGATAGGAGCGGTCGCGGTTGCCGATGAAGACGGGCACGTCCGCGTCGCGTTCGAGCGAGAGGTCTCGCGGAGGGAACTTGCCCAGGGAGTTCATCGCCGCGCCCGCGATCAACGCGCCCGGCACGAACCCGTACTTGAACGCCGGCCGCAAGTTGCGAACGCGCTCGAGGTCCCTCCAGACGTAGCTCTCCCGCAGAGCGGCGTCGTAGGACTCGAGCGCGCCGGGCTGCCACGGCGTACGCCCCGGCCCGAGCGCCTCGAAGGCGGTCTCGGCTGCGAGCATCCCCGAGCGCATCGCGTAGTGGATGCCCTTCAGCGCGGGCACGTTCACGAGCCCCGCCCCGTCGCCGACGATCATCCCGCCGGGGAAGTGGAACCGGTCGGGCAAGGCGAGGAACCCGCCTTCCGGGATCGTCTTCGCACCCCAGGCAACCCGCTTGCCACCTTCGAGGATGCTCCGGACGAACGGATGGCTCTTGAGCTCCTGAAGCAGATCGTGGACGGAGAGGGTCGCATCGGCGTAATCGAGACCGACCACCATTCCCAGCGCCACCAGTGAGTCGCCCAGCGGGTAGATGAAGCTCCCGCCGAACTCGCGGTACTTGCGCCCGCCTCGCAGCGGCCAGCCCATGGTGTGGATGACGCGCTCGAGCGGCCTCGGCACCTCCCAGACCTCCTTGACCCCGAGCGCCCACACCTGGGGCTTCGAGGCCAGCGCGAAACGTGAGCTGGCGACGCCGGTCAGATGACCCTGCGTCCCCTCGGCGAGGATCGTGACGCGTGCCCTGATGTCCGAGCCCGGCTCGAAGTTCGGGAGCTCTTCCCCGTCGCGGCCGCGGCCACGGTCTCCCGTGCGGATCCCGACGACACGCCCGCCGGCGACGAGCAGCTTCCGGGCGGCCGTCTCGGGGACGATCGTGACGCCGAGCTCCTCCGCGCGCTCGGCGAGCCAACGGCCCATCTCCGCAAGGGACGCGACGTGATTGCCGTGATTCCACATCGTCGGTGGCGCCGGGACGCGCAGCGCGCGCTTGGAGGTGAGGTAATAGAGGCCCTCGTGCACGACCGCGCCGCGGAAGGGCATGTCCTCCGTGTGCATGCCGGGGAAAAGCTGGCGAAAGGCCCGCGGGTTGACGACGGCGCCGGAGAGAAGGTGTGCGCCGGGTGCGCTGCCCTTCTCCACCACCGCGATCGGCACCTCGCCGAGGCGTTCGCGCATGTCCGGGCGCTCCTCGAGGAGCTGGGCCAGGCGAATCGCCGCCGAGAGCCCCGCAGGCCCGGCTCCGACGACGAGAGCGCCGACGTCGATCCGCTCCTCCGGCGGATCGGAGGGCTCCGTGATGAACTCCTCCGGATCGAAGGGCGGAGGAAAATCTGCGGGCCGGACTGTCATCCCCCTCGCTTCGCTTTCACGAGCTCGGTCAGCTTGGGGACGATCTCATGCACGTCTCCGACGACGCCGAGGTCGGAGTATTCGAAGATCGGCGCATTCGGATCCTTGTTGATGGCGACGATCGTGCCCGAGCCCTGCATGCCGACCTTGTGCTGGATCGCCCCGGAGATCCCGCAGGCGATGTAGAGCTTCGGCGCGACGGTCTTGCCTGTCTGGCCGACCTGGCTCGCGTACGGGTACCAGCCGGCATCCACGACCGCCCGGGTGGCGGCTACCGCGCCGCCGAGAGCCTTGGCCAGACCCTCTACGAGCGAGAAGTTCTCGGGTTTCCCGAGCCCCCGCCCGCCCGCCACGATCACCTCGGCATCCTCGATCGACGGACCCTCGCTCTCCTCGTGAGCACGCTCGAGCATGACCGCCTGCTTCGACCAGTCCTCCACCTCGACCGGCACCTTCGTGACCTCAGCGGCGCCGCCGCTCTCGACCGGCTCGAAGGTCCCGGACCGGATGAGGGCGAGGCGCGGCTCGCTCTTCCAGCCGACGTCGAGGAGGACGGAGTCCTGGAGCGCGGGCCGCTTGCCGACGAGCTTGCCGTCCTGCTCTTCCAGGTCGATCAGATCCCAGTTCAATCCTGCGTCGAGCCGGGCCGCCAGGCCGGCCGCCACGTCAGCCGTGAGGACAGAGGCGCCGAAGAGAACGGTGTCGAAGCCCTCGGACTTGACGAGCTTGGCGAGGACGTCCACGCGTGGCTGCGGAAGCGGGGCCTCGAGTGCTGGGTCGTCCGCGACGAGAACGCGCGCTGCGCCGTACTTGCCCACGTGCTCGGCGAGACCTTCCACGCCCGAGCCGCAGAGGACCGCCGCGACGTCGTCGCCGAGCTTCGCCGCCTTCGAGAGGACACCAAGCGAGCCGTTGACCGGCTCTCCCTTGTGGTCCTCTACATAGACGAGGGTGGGCACTAGATGAGCTTCTTCTCGGCCAGGTACTCGAGGATGGCCTCGGCCGCGTCGCCGTTGTCCTCGATCCGGCGACTCTCGCCCCTGGGCGGCGGCTCGCCTACCGCGTAGACCTCCGTGCGCGAGCCGGTCTCGCCGACCTCCTCGGAGCCAAGTCCGAGGTCGGCGGTCGTGACCGAGTCCTGCGGCTTCTTCTTCGCGCCCATGATCCCCTTGAGAGAGGGGTAGCGGGGCTCGTTGATCGCGTCGGAGACGGCCACGACACAGGGAAGCGGGGCCTCGATGACGTCGTAGCCGTATTCGGTCTGGCGCTTGACCTTCGCCTTGCCGTCCGCCAACTCGAGGCTCGCGGCCTGGGAGATGATCGGGAGGCGCAGACGATCGGCGACAGCCGCCCAGAGCACGGCGCCGTCGGAATCGGCCGCCTGCTGCCCGAAGACGACGAGATCCGGGCTTTCGCGCTCGATGGCCTTTGCGAGCGTGCGGCTCGTCGCGATGAGGTCGGAGCCCACGAGCGCGTCGTCCGCGACGTGCACGGCTCGGTCTGCGCCGACCGCCAGGGCCTTGCGCAGCGAGTCGGCGGCCTTCGGAGGGCCCATCAGGAGGGCGACGACCTCCCCGTCCCCTTCCTGCTCGCCGATGCGCAGAGCTTCCTCGAGCGCGTGGGTGTCGAAATCGTTCAGCGCCCCCGGAACGCTGCGATCGAGCCGAAAGGTGTGCGGATCCATTCGCTTCGGCGCCGACGCGTCGGGCACTTCCTTCACGCAAACCACTACTTTCACGGGGCGTTCACGCGCGCGATCCTATCCACTCAAGGATCGAGGTCGTCCTGCCGAAGGCTCTGTTACGGTTCGGCCCTTCGCGCGCGAACCGGAGCATCTTGAAGAGCCACCGGACGACAGCCCGAGCAATACTCTTCCTCGTTCTCATGGGGGTCTTCGCCGGAACGGCACAGGCCGCGTCTGTGCCTGCCGTGACCGCGTTTCCCGTGGTCGGCAACGTCAGCTACATCGACGACTTCGGGGACCCTAGGCCCCAGGGCCGCCACGAGGGGAACGACATCATGGCGATCCGCCACCAGCCAGCGGTGGCGTTCGAGCGAGGCAAAGTCGAGAAGCACGTCGGCTCGGGCATGGGCACCTGCATGCTCTACCTCCACGGCGCGTCCGGAATGACCTACGTCTATATCCACCTGAACAACGACCTGACGATGAAGAACGACAACCAGGGCGGCTGCCGAAACGGTGTCTCCTGGGCGCCCGGGCTCGGGACCGGCCAGTTCGTCAGACGCGGCCAGCTCGTCGGCTACGTCGGGGACTCCGGGGACGCAGATGGGATTCAGCCACATCTCCACTTCGAGGTGCGAACCCCAAGTGGGCGCGCGATCAATCCGTACACCTATCTGAACAAGGCGAAGCGTCTTCTCTATCCAAGGCCCGCCGCCGCAGATCCGATCCAGCTGATCCTGCGCAGAGCGAGGGTCGTGTCCGTCGACGCTGAAACGTTGACCGTAGCGACGCGCCGAATCCGGGTCTCGAGCCAATCCACCGGTTATGCGTTCCGGCAGCGGGTCGTCCTGGCCCTTCCGCCGGAAACCATCGTCGAACGGATCACTTCGACAGGCCGGGTCGCTGCAGATCTGGCCAGTGCCAGCCCGGGAACGGTGCTCCGGGTCGGCACGTCCAGCTTCGCGCCTTCCTGGGCCACCCAGAGAGCCGCCGCGGGCGTGCTCTCGGCTGAGTACGTCACGATCTATTAGGGAAGCGCTTCGCGCAGCTCCGCCGCCGCCCGCTCAGGGTCGGCGGCGTCACCGATCGCCCTCACGACCGCCACTCTCGAGGCTCCCGCGGCCACCACGTCGCGCACGTTGGACGCGTCGATGCCCCCGATTGCAAACCAAGGCATGCGTGCACGCTCGGCTGCAAAGCGGACGAGGTCTAAGCCCACGGCGGCGCGGCCCTCCTTCGTCGGCGTCGCGAAGACCGGTCCCACGCCGATGTAATCGGCCTCGGCCGTGTCGATCTCGCGCGGCGCGTGCGTCGAGAGACCCACGCCGACGCCGAAGCGCCGAGCCGCATCGACCGGCAAGTCTTCCTGGCCCACGTGGACGAAGTCCGCGCCGCAGAGCACTGCCAGGTCGGGCCGGTCGTTTACGACCAGAGGGATTCCGAGCCGCCTGGTCACGTCTCGCGCCTCCGCGAGCACGCGCAGGAGCTCCCGGTCCGAAAGGTCCCTTTCGCGGACCTGGACCAGATCCACGCCCCCTCGCACGGCGGCCTCGAGGAACCGAGCGAAGTCCGGCCGGGCCGGCGTAATGAAATAAAGCCGCCTATCCGCCGGCGACGGGGCGGGCGACCACGAGCCGGTCTCCGCTCGCAAGCTCCACCTCCGCATAGCGGTCCCGCTCGACGGGCTCCCCGTTTCGCTCCACGAGTGCGAACCGGCCTCCGAGCCCAAGGCGATCCAGGAGTCGAGCGACCGTCTCTCCGGGCTCGACGGCCTGCTCTCGCCCGTTCACGACGATCGTTGTCAAACCGTCCCCCCGACCGGGCTGGACGGAACGGCCGTCTCCTGCTCGTTCATGATCCCAGCCAGTCGCGCAGCGCGACCTGCCTCGACGGCGAGCCGGAACGCGCGCGCCATCGCGACGGTGTCCTCCGCGAGGGCGATGGCCGTGTTGACGAGGACGGCGTCGGCGCCCAGCTCCATCGCTTCGGCGGCGTGGGACGGCGCGCCGAGCCCGGCGTCGACGACGACAGGAACCTCTGCCTGCTCGATCATGATCCGAATCGAATCGCGGAGCTTCAGGCCGCGCCCGGTGCCGATCGGCGCAGCGAGCGGCATCACCGTCGCGCAGCCGGCCTCCTCGAGTCTCTTCGCCAGGACGGGGTCCGGAAGCATGTAAGGGAGCACCGTGAACCCGTCGGCGACGAGTGCCTCCGCCGCCTTCAGCGTCTCCAGCGGGTCCGGGAGGAGATAGCGCGGATCGCGGATCACCTCGAGCTTGATCCAGTCCGGCAGACCTCCTGCGCGGGCCAGCTTCGCCATGCGCACGGCCTCCTCGGCCGTCTCGCAGCCGGACGTGTTCGGGAGCAACAGGATGTCTTCCGGTAGGAAGGAGGTGATGTCCTCGCCCGGCTCGTCGAAGTCGATGCGGCGCACGGCCACCGTCACCATCTCCGCACCTGACGCCTCGACCGCAGCGCGCATGAGCTCAAAGGTCTCGTACTTTCCGGTGCCCAGGATGAGGCGTGAGTCGAAGCTCCGCCCGGCGATCGTCAGTGTGTCTTCCACCCTGCTCCCTCCGCTGGTATGACCCAGATCAGGTTCTCCGGTCGCGACCTCGTAGCCGCCTCTCAGTCCCCGCCAGGGACTCCCGCTGAGAGTCAGGCTAGCAGCGAAGGACGGTGGCAGAACGCGCCGACGACGACCGACCCTGCGGTGCACCGTCCGGCAGACGAAAGGCAACCGAAACGGCCGTTCGGCTGCTCCTAGCGACCGCTGAAGCGCGGCTCGCGCTTCTCGACGAAGGCGGCCATCCCCTCTTTCTGGTCCTCCGACGAGAACATCATCGAGAAGAGCCGCGCCTCCGTCTCGAGGTTCGTCCGGTGAGGGCCCTGGAGGGCGTGGTTCGTCGCCTCCTTGGCGTAGGCGAGCGCGAGCGGGCTCTTGGCAACGAGGACGTCGCAGAGCTCCCGGGTCTTCGCCGCCAGCTCCCCCGGCTCATAGACCGCGTTGACGAGGCCGCGCTCGAGCGCCTCGGCCGCGTCGACGGTGCGACCCGTATAGATCAGCTCCTTCGCGTACCCGAGGGTCGTCGTCCGCGCGAGGCGGATGCTCCCGCCCCAGCCCGGGAGAATGCCGAGATTGATCTCGGGCTGGCCGACCTTCGCGGTCGAGGCCGCGAGGCGCAGGTCGCAGGCCAACGCCAGCTCGAGGCCCCCACCGAGGGCGTAACCGTTGATCGAGGCGATTGTCGGCTTCGGCATCGTCTCCAGCAATTGACCGCAGGCGTGCCCGAGCTCGCCCCAGCGCCTGGCCTCCAGGACCCCGAGCCCCTGCATGTACTTGATGTCCGCGCCTGCGAGGAAGGCCTTGTCCCCGGATCCGGTGAGGACGACGACCCGCGTCTCGTCCTCGGCGGCAAGCTCCTTTAGCCGCCCGAGAAGCTCCTGCGCGTGCTCCAGATCGACGGCGTTGAGGGCGTCGGGGCGATTGACGGTGACGATCGCGACCCCGCCGTCGCGTTCGACGTCGATGCTCACGCTTCGACGGGAGCGTGCGCCTTCAGGAAGTCGACGATCTCGGACACCGGCGCTCCCGGGGTGAAGACCTCCGCTACGCCCTGGCGCTTGAGCTCCTCGACGTCCGGCTTCGGAATCGTCCCGCCGACGACGACGAGAACGTCCTCCACCCCGTTCTCCTTCAATCCCTCGAGAATCCTCGGGATGAGCGTCATGTGGGCACCCGAGAGGATGGAGATGCCGACCGCGTCTGCGTCCTCCTGGATCGCGGTCTCGACGATCTGCTCGGGCGTCTGGTGCAGGCCCGTGTAGATGACCTCCATGCCCGCGTCACGCAGGGCGCGGGCGATGATCTTCGCCCCCCGGTCGTGGCCGTCCAAACCGGGCTTAGCAATCACTATGCGGATCTTTCGCCTCGCGCTCATAGGGGGGGTGAATGAGGGGGGCATGCCCTCATGCGAAGCTTCCTGGCCACGTCGGCAAGTATATGGAGGTGCGACTGACCGTTATCGGCTCTTCTCCGGCCTGGCCGAACCCCGGCAGCGCCCAGTCCGGCTACCTCGTCGAGGGTCCCGGGAAGCTCCTCCTCGACTGCGGTCCAGGCGTACTGGCTCGCCTGCGCGAAGAGCGGGTCATGCCGGATGCGATCTGCATCACGCACTGGCATCTCGACCACAGCGGAGATCTGATTCCCTGGGCGTGGCTGAACGCCTACAGCCCCGAAGCCGGGAAGAGCCGTCCCGAGCTCTGGTTGCCGCCGGGAAGCGCCAAAGAGCTCGAAACCTTCGCCTCGTTCTGGGGCGTACCGCGGATGTGGGAGCGCGCCTTCGAGCTGCGGGAGTACGCGCCGGGCGAGCCGTTCGAGGCTGCTGGGTTCACCATCGAGGCGATCCAACTTCCGCACTACACGATGCAAGCGTTCGGTTTCCGCGTCCGTGATCATGAACGCGGACGCGTGCTCGCGTACTCCGGCGATTCGGCGCCGACCGAAGAGCTCGCCGCGCTCGCGCGTGGCGCCGACCTGTTCGTCTGCGAGGCCACCCTCGCTGATGGAACGACCGACGGCGAGCTGCGGGGCCACCTGACCGCAGAAGAGGCGCTCGAGGCGGCGGACGGCCGGATCCTCCTCACGCATCGCCCCGTCGAGCTGCCTTCTCCGGACGGAGTCGCCGTGGCGTACGACGGCCTGACGCTCGACGTCTAGAAGACTGGCGTTTCTCTCCATGAGGGGGCCAGCCCCCTCATCCACCCCCGGCGATTAGAAAACTGGGGTCTCGCGCCAAGTTCCCCAGACGTCGCGGAGGGCGTCGCACATCTCCCCCATGGTGACGTAGACCTTCGAGGCGTCGATGATCGCCGGCATGAGGTTGATGCCGTCCTCGGCAGCGTCGCGCTTGAGGCGAGCGAGACTCTCTTCGACAGCTGCGGCGTCGCGGCGGGCGCGCAGCGCCTGGACGCGATCCACCTGCTTTTGCTCGAGCGCCCGGTCGATGGCCAGGATCTCGATCTCCTTCTCATCGGGATCCTCGTAGCGATTGACGCCGACGATCACGCGCTGCCCCGATTCGACCTCGGTCTGGTAGCGGAACGACGCGTCGGCGATCTCGCGCTGGAAGAAGTTTTCCTTGATCGCGGCAATGACGCCGCCAAGCTCACGAATGCGTCCGAAGTAGTCGTAGGCCTCGGCCTCGAGCCGGTTGGTGAGCTCCTCCAGGTAATACGAGCCCCCGAGCGGGTCGATGGCGTTCACAACGCCTGTCTCGTGCGCGATCACCTGCTGGGTGCGCAGGGCGATCTTCACGGCGTGCTCTGTCGGGAGGGCAAGCGCCTCGTCGAAGGAGTTCGTGTGCAGAGACTGCGTGCCACCCAGGACGGCAGCCAGCGCCTCGAGCGCCGTTCGGACGATATTGATCTCCGGCTGCTGGGCGGTGAGGGAGACACCCGCCGTCTGGGTGTGGAAGCGCATGAGCCAGGAGCGCGGGTTCCGGGCCCCATAGCGCTCGCGGAGCTCCTTCGCCCAGATGCGGCGCGCGGCCCGGTACTTGGCGATCTCCTCGAAGAAATCGATGTGCGCGTTGAAGAAGAAGGAGAGGCGCGGTGCGAAGTCGTCGACTTCGAGCCCGCGCTCCAGGGCCGCCTCGACGTAGGCGAACCCGTCCGCGAGCGTAAAGGCGAGCTCTTGTGCGGCGGTCGAGCCGGCCTCACGGATGTGGTAGCCGGAGATCGAGACGGGGTGCCAGAGCGGAACCTCGCGCGCGCAGAACTCGATCATGTCCACACAGAGCCGCATGGACGGCTCGGGCGGGAAGATCCACTCCTTCTGGGCGATGTACTCCTTGAGGATGTCCGTCTGGATCGTCCCGCGCAGCCGGTCTCGCCCCACGTCCTGGCCCTCGCCTACGCAGATGTAGAACGCGAGCAGCATCGCCGCCGGGGCGTTGATCGTCATCGACGTCGAGACCTCGGCGAGCGGAATCCCGGCGAACAGGTGCTCCATGTCCTCGAGCGAGTCCACGGCAACCCCCTCCCGGCCGACCTCGCCCAGGGATTTGGGGTGATCCGAGTCGTAGCCCATCAACGTCGGCATGTCGAAGGCCGTCGAAAGCCCTGTCTGCCCGTGCTCACGCAGGTAGCGGAAGCGCGCGTTCGTCTCCTCGGCGGTCCCGAAGCCCGCGAACTGGCGCATCGTCCACAGGCGTCCGCGATACATGGACGGATAGACGCCCCGGGTGTACGGATAGAGGCCTGGATAGCCGAGGTCGCGGTCGTAGTCGATCTCTACGTTGTCGGGTGTGTACAGGGGCTCGTTTTCGAGCCCTGAAATGGTCGTGAAGAGCGCGTCGCGCTCGGGTTTTTGCTCGTAGAGCCCGCGCCGCCACTCTTCGGTTGCGTCTGTGTCCCGGCGGTCCTCGGTCGTGGCCATGGCCACCTCAGATTCTACGCGGGCTCGCATTCCCCTTAGAACCGGCTCCAACTGTCCCTCGAAAGAGGGTTCCTAAGGGGTCGCAGACCGTTTTCATACCCGTTCCTGGCCGCAGCCTCGCCTGCGCAGACGATGACGAGAGAGTCAAACGGCAACCGCGTAACGGCAACCTGCGGCACAGAAAGGAAAACCATGACCACGTTGGACTTCGTAGCTCGCCACCCGATGCGCGTGCTGGGCGCTCTCTCTGCGCTCATCGCGGCAGTCGCGGTGGCAGTTGGATCGAGCGCGAGCTTCACGGCCAGCTCAGCGAACCCGAGCAACACGTTCGCGGCCGGGACGCTCTCGATTCTCAACTCCAAGGAGGGCCTTGCCGTCCTCACTGCGAGTGGCATGAAGCCGGGCGATTCCGCGACTGGCACGGTCGACGTGCAGAACACGGGCTCGCTTTCCGGCGCCTTCTCGCTCTCGCGCTCGAACATCGTCGATTCCGACGGCGCGAATCCGCTCTCGGCCAAGCTGAACCTCGTCGTGAAGGACTGCGGCGACTTCTCGAGTGGCACACCGACGTGTGACGCGGGCGATCCGCAGAAGTACAGCGGAACGATCGCGGCCATGGGCAGCACTGCCCTGGGCGCGTTCGCGGCCAGCGAGAAGCACCGCTACGAATTCGCGGTGACGTTCGACTCGGGCGCGGGGAACGCCTACCAGGGCGACAACTCGAGCGTCCAGTTCGACTGGGACGCCTCCTAAGGCGAATCGGACACTGAGCGACAGGCGTCGGGGTCGCCATCCTGCGGCCCCGGCGTTCCGGGACAACCGGCGCTCACGTTCCCAAAGCCTGAAGAGGAGACGTCGATGACAACCAAAGCGGCCTACGACTACCACTCCCGTTGGGAGCCGAGGAGCCCGCGGCAGCGGTTCGGCACGATTCTGGCTACTGCGCTCTGCGCGGCATGCCTGGGCCTCGCCGGACTGATGCTCCTGCCCGGTCTCTTCGGCTACCAGCGGTACGTCATCACCAGCGGCTCGATGACCGGCACGTATGACCGCGGCTCGATCGTCTTCGACGACGTCGTTTCCGTCTCCGACCTCCGTGTCGGCGACGCCATCACCTACACGCCGCCCCCGGGCTCCGGCCCGAGCGGCCGCATCACCCACAGGATCGTCTGGATCGGCTCCGACCAGTTCGACAGGCCCGCCCTGCGCACGCAGGGTGACGCCAACGAGTCGGCCGATCCGTGGACGTTCACCCTCGACGGACCGACCCAGGCTCGTGTGGCCTTCCACGTGCCCTATGTCGGCTACGTCCTCTCCGCCCTGGCGATCCGCCAGGCGCGCATGCTGCTCATCGGGCTGCCGGCGCTCCTGATCGCCGTAGCAATCGTCCTCAGCTTCCGCCGCGACGTGCGCAAGGCCGCCGTGGCAATGGAGGCGCGCTCGTCCGCCCCGGTAACGGAGGCGCGCTCGTGAGGCTTCGCGCTCTCGCGAGCATCCTCGCCGTCGCGGCCCTCGTCGCGGCCGGCGTCACCTTCTCCGGGGCCGCGTACACCGCGGCCAGCGCCAACCCGGGGAACAACTTCTCGACCGCAGCCGTCTTCCCGAGCGTGACGCTGACTGATCCGGGAACGCCGCTGCGCGGCACGGTCACACTCGATGCAACTACGGCGGGGCCGATCGTTTCCGTCACCATCCAGCGCTCGCCCGCAGGGGCCGGCACCTGGACAAACATCTGCACCGACAACAGCTCTCCGTATTCGTGCTCGTTCGACACCACGGTCCCTGCGGACGGGCTCTACGACCTCCGCGCCACGGCGGACACCGGGAGCGGGACTCTCACCTCCCCGGTAATCGGTGACCGGCGGCTCGACAACACGGCGCCTTCGGTTGCGATGACCGATCCGGGCACCCCGCTCTCCGGCACCGTCAGCCTCGGCGCCACGGCCACCGACACCGGCGGCTCCGGCGTCTCCTCCGTCACCATCCAGCGCTCGCCCGCAGGGGCCGGCACCTGGACAGACGTCTGCACCGACAGCTCCTCGCCCTACTCCTGCTCCTTCGACACGACGACCGTCGGCGACGCGCTCTACGACTTCCGAGCCGTCGGAACGGACGTGGCCGGAAACTCGGCCAACTCGACGAGCAGCAACCGACGAATCGACAACGTCGCCCCGACGACCTCGCTGACCGATCCGGGCACCCCGCTCTCCGGGACCGTCACGCTGAACGCGAGCGCGTCAGACGGCGGCGGCATTCTCAACGTCAAGATCCAGCGCTCGCCCGCCGGTGTAGGCACGTGGACGGACATCTGCACCGACGCGACCTCGCCCTACTCGTGCTCCTTCGACACGACGGTGCCCGCGGACGGGCTCTACGACCTCCGGGCAGTCGCAACCGACAACGCTTCCCGCTCGACCAACTCCACGGTCGTAACCAACCGGCGCCTCGACAACACGGCGCCAACCGTCTCCATGACGGATCCGGGCACGCCTCTTTCCGGAACCGTGACGCTCGGCGCCACAGCGTCCGACACGGGTTCCGGTGTCGCCAACGTGAAGATTCAGCGCTCGCCCGCAGGAGCCGGCACCTGGACGGACATCTGCACCGACAACAGCTCCCCCTACTCCTGCTCCTTCGACACGACGACCGTCGGCGACGCGCTCTACGACTTCCGCGCGGTCGCGACGGACAACGTGACGCTCACCAACAGCTCGACAGTCGCGAACCGCCGGATCGACAACGTCGTCCCGACCGTCTCCCTCACTGATCCGGGCGCCAATATCCGCGGGACGATCTCCCTCGACGCCACGGCCTCTGACGGCGGCGGCATCCTCAACGTCAAGATCCAGCGCTCCCCGGCCGGGCTCAACAGCTGGACGGACATCTGCACGGACAACAGCTCCCCGTACTCGTGCTCCACGGACACGAGCACCTGGGGCGGCGACGGCCTCTACGACCTCCGCGCGCTGGCGACTGACAACGCCTCGCGCACCGCGACCTCGATGGTCACGAACCGGCGCGTCGACAACACGCTGCCGACCGTGACGATGACGGATCCCGGCGCGTACCTCAGCGGCACCAACGTCACCCTCCAGGCGACGGCGAGCGACGCCGGCTCGGGCGTCTCCTCCGTCACGATTCAGCGCTCGCCCGCAGGGGCTGGCACGTGGACGGACATCTGCACCGACCTGAGCTCGCCCTACTCCTGCACCGGCGTGAACACGACGACATGGGGCGGCGACGGCCTCTACGACCTGCGCGCCGTGACGATCGACGTCGCCGGCAACCCAAACACGTCTGCCACGGTCGCCAGCCGCCGCGTCGACAACACGGCGCCGACCGCGGGGCTCACCGACCCGGGCTCGCCGCTCCGCGGCGCGACGGTGACTCTCAACGCAACCGGCACGGACACGGGCGGGTCGGGCGTCCTCAACGTGAAGATCCAGCGGTCGCCGACGGGCGGCAGCACATGGACGGACATCTGCACCGACAACAGCTCCCCGTACTCGTGCACGTGGAATACGACGCTCATCACCGACGGCGGCTACGACCTCCGCGCGGTCACGACGGACAACGCCGGCAACTCGACCAACTCGTCTCTCGTGGTCAACCGGGTAGTGGACAACACGGGCCCGACGGCGACGGACATCCAGACGACTAACATCGGCGGTGGGACCGCGGGCCAGGCGGACACCGGCGACACCATCGTCTTCACATTCAGCGAGCAGATCGCGCCGGGCACGATCGTCGGTGGCTGGAACGGCACCGGCACCCAGACGGTGACGGTCACGGTGACGCCGACTACGGTGGCGATCGCCGGCGCTACCCTCGTCAACGGGACGATCAGCTTCCCGGGCGGCGGCTACGCCCTGAACGGCAAGTCGATCGTCTTCTCCAACTCGACCATCGCCCAGGCCGGCGCGACCCTCACCGTCACGCTCGGCACTCCCGACAACCCGCAGTGGCTGCGGACGGGCGCCGCAGGACAGATGAGCTGGCCCGTCGCCGCCGCCCTTACGGACATCGCCGGGAACGCGATCACGACCGTGACGCGCCTCGAGGTCACGCCCCCGGACGACGCGGAGTTTTAGACCATGCTGCGACCGACCACCGACAGGACGCGCACGAGGGCCCGGCATCGCCGGGCCCGCGGCGCGTTTCTGCGGCTGGAAGTGCTGGCGCTGGCCGTCGTCGCGATCTGCCTGGCCGTTCTCTCTTCCTCTTCGACGCCCGCGCGCGCCGACCTCGAGCTGACCTCGGGCCCGGGCGATTCCCTCACGCTCTCGAATGACAAGGAGGGCGCCGCGATTCTCAGCCTCGACGAAATGCGACCCGGCGACTCGGTGACGGACACAGTCACGCTCGGCAACACCGGAACGGTCCCCGGTGACCTCTCGCTCTCGACCTCGAATCTGCTCGATACCCCCGGCGCCGGCGGCGGAGCCCTTTCGGGCAAGCTCGACCTCGTTCTCCGGGACATCACTAACACGGGCTCCCCGCTCATGGTCTTCAGCGGCAAGATCGGCGCTTTGACCCCGTTTGGGCTCGGCACCCTCGCGGCGGGAGCCTCGCGCGTGTACGAGTTCCGGGTCTCGTTCCCGGATGCGGGGGCGGGCGCGGAGAACGCCTTCCAGGGCTCCGCGGTCAGCATCCAGTTCGACTGGACGGCTGTGAACAACGACGCCGACACCGACCCGCCCGAGACCACTATCACGGCGGGCCCGGCCTCCCTCTCGGCCAGCCCCGAAGCAACCTTCGCGTTCACCTCCGACGAGTCGGGAAGCACGTTCGAATGCTCCCTTGACGGGTCTGCGTTCGCCGCCTGCTCGAGCCCGGCCGCGTACACCGGCCTCGGCGACGGTGCCCATACCTTCGACGTGCGCGCCACGGACAGCTCCGCCAACCCAGACGCGACCCCGGCCGGCGCTTCCTGGACGATCGACGCGACCGCGCCGAACGTCTCCCTCGTCGACCCCGGCTCGCCCGTGCGCGGCACGGTCTCGCTCAGCCCTTCCGCCAACGACGGCACCGGCTCGGGCGTGGCGACCCTGATCGTCCAGCGTTCCCCGGCCGGCGCGGCCACCTGGACGACGATCGGGACGAGCTGGAACACCACGAGCGTCGCAGACGGCACCTACGACCTACGGGCGCGCGCAACCGACAACGCAGGCAACCCAGGGAACTCCACGTTGCGCACGATCATCGTCGACAACACCGCTCCCGCACTCGTCTCCTCGACTCCGGCCGACGGCGAGCTCGTGGCCGCGGCCGGGTCGCTCACGCTCGTGGCCGACGAAAACCTGGCTGCCATCGACGCGACCATCGACGACGTGGCAGCCACCCCTGCGATCGTCGGGGCGACCGCGACCTTCACCGTGGCGTTCGACGACGCGCCGCACACGCTGGCCGGCGAGCTGGTCGACCTCGCGGGTAACCGCACCACGATCCTCGTGCACTTCACGGTCTGGGGTCTGGCCGCGGCCGACTATCCGTGGGTCGAGAAAAACTCCTTTGCCGACCAGGCAATCACGCTTCCGGCCACGAACGGAGAAGCGACTATCTCCGTCCCGGCCGGCGCCTGGAGCGGCGCCCCGGCCGGCGACTGGCTCGTCGTCCGCGTCGATCCCTGGCCCCCGGCGACCGTCTCGGGCGGCTTCGAGACGGCGGGCGACAGCTATGACGTCACCGCCTACTGGGCTCTCGACGGCTCGGGAGTACACACCTTCACAAAGGCACTCGATCTGACCATCGACGGGGCGGGCACGGTCGTCCCGGCCACGTTCGAGAGCGGCGCCTGGCGTGCGATCGCTCCGATCCCGAGCGGCCAGACCCTGCCGAGCGGCTGGCAGGACGGGTTCTACCGGTCGGGCTCGGAGGTCCACATACTCACGAAGCACCTCTCCTCCTTCAGCCTTCTGAAGGACGTTCAGTCGCCCACGAAGCCGAGCAGCTTCTCGGGCTCGCGCTCGAACGGCCGCCTGGTGCTCACGTGGAAGGCCGCCACCGACAACGGCGTCGTCTCGGCCTACCTCGTCTACGCGAACGGGAAGGTCGTGCGGACGCTGGGAGTCTCGGCACGTTCCGTTGACATGGGCCCCTTCAAGAGCTCGGACTCGCGCTCCTTCCAGGTCGCCGCACGCGATTCGGCAGGAAATGTCGGCGCCAAGACCAGAACGCTCGTGATCGTCCCGAGCCTGGCGAATCTCCTCGTCAGCAAGGCGGAAACGCGCCTGGCCGGCCGCGGCCTTCGCGCCGGCGCCGTGAGCTTCGCCTACTCGGCGACCATCGCCGCCGGCCGCGTCATCAGCGCGCGCACCGGTGTCGCCTTCAAGGGCGCCGCGATCGGCCTGACGGTCTCGCGGGGCCCGTCGGGCCGGTACAGCTCCGCGATCCCCACGGGGACGAGCGGCGGCACGGGCTCCGGCGGGACGTACTACGGCGGAGGCGGCTACGGCGGGACTCCGACGCCCTCTGCGTCCCCCTCGGGCAGCGGTCCCCTGCATACGGGTTCGGGAGACGGCTCACCTGCACCGTCTGAATCAGGCGACCCCAGCGGCGTCGGCGAGGTCGAGCCGCAGAGCTACACGCCGGCGGACGACGATACGACCTCCCCGCTACGGCGTCTGTTGGGCCTGGCCCTGCTCGGCGGCGCGTTCGTGACCGCCGGTGCCGTTGCTCTCCGCGCCCGACGACCGCGTCTGCCTCGGCCCGTGCATGGCGGCGGAACCGTCGAGCCACTGCTCTTCTGGGATGACCGGCTGGTTCACGCCGTGACCACTTCCCTCCGGCGTTTCACCGGCCGCTTCTAGCTAGTAGGAGCTAGCCGAGCGCCGCGGCGACGGCGATCGCCACGGAAACCGCCAATAGGGCGGCGCCGATCCAGCGCTTCAGCGCCCTCTCGGACAGCCTCCCGGCGACCCGCGCGCCGAGCCACGCCGCGGGCACCGTCGCGCAGACGCAGACGACCAGGACCGTCCAGTCGACTTCGAGCCGGACAGCGTGTCCCGCAAAGCCCGCCAGACCGAGGAAGAACCCCACGAAGAGGTTCGTTCCGACCGCCCGGTGCGCGTCCAGGCCGACGCTCCCCAGGAGGGCGGGCATCCGCAGTGTTCCCAGGATCAGCCCGACCGCGCCCCCGATCAGGCCGATGGCCGCCCCTGCGAGGACGGCGGCGAGGCGGGGTCGAGCCGTTCGGCGCGGGGCGCGAAGCTCGAGCAGGAGCAGCAGGCCGTTCCCGGCCAGGAGGACTGCGATGGCGGCCAGGAGCACCCGTTCCGGGACGAGGCCACCGAAGTAGCCTCCTACGAACGCCGCCGCGACAGAAGGCGGCGTCATCCACGCCGCGATCGTCCAGTCGATACGGCCTGCGCGCGCGTGGGTCACCCCTGCCGTGAGCGCCGCGGACGTGCTTACCGCGATGTTCGTTCCCGCGGCGGCGGCCGGGCTCGAAGCGGCCAAGAGCAGAGCTGGGAGACGCAGGCTGCCCAACACGAGCCCCACCGCCCCGCCAAGCAACGCGGCGGCGAACGACGCCGCGCCTGCTAGGAAGAGCTCCCAGGCTTCCAGAGCAACTCGTTGCCCGCCGAGGCGGCGCGGGCGAGGATGAAGAGAAGATCCGAGAGGCGGTTGAGGTACGCCAGAGCGAGCGGGTTGATCTCCGCTGTCTCGCCGAGCGCGACCGCCGCCCGCTCGGCTCGACGGCAGACCGTCCGCGCGACGTGCAGTCGGGCGGCCGCCTCACCGCCACCCGGCAGGACGAAGCTCTTCAGCGGCTCGAGCCGCTCGTTCACCAGGTCGCAGAGCTGCTCGAGCCACTCGACCTGCTCGGGGGCGACCCGCA
>DATNOU010000041.1:0-1596 GCA_035601195.1 Gaiellaceae bacterium
TGCGCGGGAGCGACCCGACGATCGCTCGAAGGATCGGAAGGCGTAGGGTGCAGAAACTCGGATCGATTGTCTCAAGTGGCCCGTTTGCAGCGAAAATCGAGTTTGCGCACCTTACGCGCTCCGACAGAAAGGCGACGGCGATTCTCAGACGGCCCCGCAGCATGGCCCTCGAAAATCGGAGCGCTAGCCCGTCACCCGACCTCGGGACCGGCGCCGGCTACCAGCTCACGCCCTCGTGCTGGGCGAGTGGCCGGAGGACCTCTTCGGCGAGCACGAGGGTCGCGTCGCGGTTCACGCGAGCGGCGGCGAGAGCGGCGCTCTTCGTGTCGCCGTGGCGGATCGACGTCGCGGCGTCCGTGAGTGGTTGGAGTTGGGCCTCGCTCGTCCCGAGCGCGGCGTGAAGCGGTGGCCAGACGGGTGTCGTCTCCGTCGCCGAGACCTTGGCCGCGTAGAAGCGGCGCGCGTTCTTTACGGCCGCCGGCCTACCCCTCGAGGGGCGAACCGAAGCGAGACGCGCGCCGGGGGTCATCTCCGAGCGAACGTTCCGATGTCGAGGAACGGCGTTGCCATGGAGCTCTCCTAGTGGTTGGGATGTGACCGATAGGGGTGTGGCTTGACTTCGGTGCGGAACGGAATCAGCGCGCGGTTTTCCCGGCGGTTGCGCCGAGCGCGCCGAGGACCGTCGTCACGAGCGCGGCTTCGATCTCCGCCGCGGGCAGCCGGATGGTTTGCAGCTCGGCGCTGGCGGAGTGGATGAGGGCGAGCAGCATCGAGAGATGCCACGCGGTCGGCACGTCTGATCGGAACGCGCCGGCGCGCTGACCGCGTTCGATCAGCGGCTGGAGGAGGGCGAGGACGGGGCGGTGGAGCCGGCGCAGCTCCGCTTGTGGTCGCCGGGTGTTGATGGCGACGAGCGCGTGGAAGCGGCCGAGTTCGTGCCAGGCCGTCGTGAGCACCCGTTGCAGGGCCTCGGCAGAGTCGCCGCGGTCGGGCTCGGCGGCCGCCATCGCCTGCGTAACCTCGGCGATCGCGCGTTCGGTGACCGCTTCGAGCAGCGACTCGCGTGTGGGGAAGTGGGCGTAGATCGTTGCGCGGACGACGCCAGCGCGGCGAGCGATCTCGGCCATGCTGGCCTCGGGATCGCTCGCCAGCGCATCGACGGCAGCGTCCCGGATCCGCGCCACGCTGCTGCAGAAAGAGGAGCTGTGGCTGTGGAGCCACGGCAACAAGCTGAAGCGGCGACTGGAATTGGAGGAGCTCGCCGAAAGGGACGCGACCTGCGCCGTTCCGCTCCTCGGGGCGCGGGTGCGCGGGGCTCTCGCGGCCGCCGGGCCTGACCTTTCCGCTACCGTCGGGCCACGATGCAATGGCATGTGCCTACGCTCGCCGACGTGCTCGAAGCGCGGCTCCGGATATCGCCCCACCTGCGCCCGACGCCCCTGTACAGCTACTCCACTCTGAACGACCTGCTCGGCGCCGAGGTCTTCGTCAAGCACGAGAACCACCAGCCGGTCGGCGCCTTCAAGGTCCGGGGCGGGGTCAACCTGATCTCGCAGCTCAGTGCGGACGAGCGCGAGCGCGGCGTCATCGCCGCCT
>DATNOU010000042.1:0-4380 GCA_035601195.1 Gaiellaceae bacterium
CCCGCAGAATCGCCCTGGCGCTCCCGCGCCACCCTTGAGCCGTGAAAATGGTGCGGCCGCCTGGTCGACGTCGGTGTCGCAATGGTGCCGTGATGCCCGATCGCAGAATCTGACGTGGGAGCTTCCAGGCACCCGAGAGTGCTGCCGCGAGCGCGGACCCTAACGTCTTCGTCACGAGGCTCCTCCGGGCGGCGTCCTCGCCGTCGAGTGGAAGAGAGGAGGAGCGATGGATCGTTTCGTCGAGCGCTGTGCCGGGCTCGATGTGCATAAGGACAGCGTGGCCGCGACCGTGCGCGTGCCCGGCAGTGGTCGGGAGCGGGTGCAGGAGACGCGCACGTTCCAGACGACGACGCGCGGGCTGGTGACGCTCGCTGACTGGTTGGCGAGTTACGGGGTGACGCTGGTCGGGATGGAGTCGACCGGCTGTTACTGGAAGCCGGTCTTCTATCTGCTCGAGGAGCGCTTCGAGTGTTGGCTTCTGAATCCGCGGCATCTGCGCAACGTGCCCGGCCGCAAGACCGACGTGCAGGACTCGGCCTGGATCTGTGAGCTGGTCGAGCATGGGCTGGTGCGGGCGAGCTTCGTGCCGCCGCGGCCGATCCGCGAGCTGCGCGACCTGACCCGTTACCGCAAGGCGCAGATCGAGGAGCGAAGCCGGGAGGTGCAGCGCCTGGACAAGGTGCTCCAGGACGCGGGCATCAAGCTCTCCAGCGTCGCCTCGGAAACGCTCGGCGTCTCCGTGCGGTTGATGCTCGAGGCGCTGGTCGCCGGCACTCACGACCCGGACGTCTTGGCCGAGCTCGCCCGTGGCCGTTTGCGGCGCAAGCTGCCGGAGCTGCGGGAGGCGCTCGAGGGCCGCTTCCGCGGTGAGCACCACGGCCTGCTGGTGGCGCAGATCCTCGCCCATATCGACTACCTGGACGAGACGATCGCCTTCCTGTCGGAGCGGATCGAGCAGCTGATCGCCCCTTTCTCCAGGGAGCGTGAGCTGCTCGAGACGATCCCCGGCATCGGCCGCACCGCCGCGCAGGTGCTGATCGCCGAAGTCGGTGTCGACATGCGCGTCTTCCCCACAAGCGCCCACCTCGCCTCCTGGGCCGGCCAGTGCCCGGGTAACCGTGAGTCGGCCGGCAAGCGCCGCTCGGGCCGGCCCCGCCACGGCTCCAAATGGCTGCGTACGACGCTGACCGAATCAGCCAAAGCCGCCTCGCGCTGTAAGGGCAGCTACCTCAGCGCCCAGTACACCCGCCTGCGCGGCCGCCGCGGCCCCGGCAAAGCAACCGGCGCGCTCTCGCATTCGATCCTCGTCGCCGCCTACCACATCCTCGACCAACACATCCCCTACCAAGAACTCGGCGCCGACTACTTCGAACGACGCTCCAGCCAACAGCGCACGAAACGGCTCGTCCGCCAACTCGAACAACTCGGGCACAAGGTCAGCCTCGAACCGCTCCCCGCATAAGCGCACTCCCGCCACACCGACCCAAGGAGCCGCCTCTGCCCCGGATTTTCACCCTAAGGCGACGGCTACGCGCTTCCACGCGAGCAGGCATCCCCTGAACGAGGGGCACCCGGGGTGCTGGGGGAACCGATGACTGCCGTGTGACGACTGCGGCGCCCAGCACTCCTCTCGAGGAACGTCGTCGCGTGCCCGTCCTCGACCCGGAGCCCGAGGGGCTGATCGAAGAGACGCGCGAGCGTGTGCAGGGGCGTGCGGAGTGGCGCGACCGGACGGCGTCCTACGTCGTGGGCGGCGCGTTCCTCTGCGCGGCCGTCGCTGTGCTCGAGCTGCTCCCGCAGGGTCGGCATGTCTCGCCGCTCGCGATCGCCCTTGGAGTCGCGGTATACGCCCTCGTCTCCCGAGTCGAGTTCGAGATCGGACGGGGCGCGGCCATTCCGACGCAGCTGGTTCTCGTGCCGATGCTGTTCATTCTTCCCCTCAACGCCGTCCCGCTCTGCGTCGCTCTGGCTCTCCTCCTGCGCACGCCGGGAGACCTCCTCCGCGGAACCATGCGCGGAGAGCGCGTGTTCATCCGCTTCCTGAGCTCTTGGCACGCCGTAGGTCCCGTGCTCGTCCTCGCCGCCGCTCATGCATACCGGCCTTCTTGGTCGCACTGGCCGATCTACGTTGCTGCCCTCGCTGCGCAGTTCGCGCTCGACTTCGCAAGCTCTTCGCTGCGCGAATGGCTTGCTTTCGGCGCTTCGGCGCGTTCGCGACTCGGCTACATGGGCTGGGTGTGGGGAGTCGATGTCGCTCTAGCTCCGATCGGGCTCGTCGTCGCCTTTGCCTCGGCGCACAGCCCTTGGGTGATGGCGAGCGTGCTTCCAGTCACCGGCCTGCTTGCGGTCTTCGCCCGTGAGCGCCAGCGGCGCATCGATCAGGCGCTCGAGCTCGGCCATGCCTATCGAGGCACGGCCTTCTTGCTGGGGGACGTGGTCGAGGCCGACGACGCCTACACGGGCGGTCACAGCCGCGAGGTCGTCGACCTCGTGCTGGCCGTCTCCGCCAAGTTGGGCCTCAGCCCGCGCGACCGGCGGGACGCCGAGTTCGCGGCGTTGCTCCATGACGTGGGGAAGATCCGGATCCCGAAGGAGATCATCAACAAACCCGGCTCGCTCACCCCCGAGGAGTGGGAAGTAATGCGAACGCACACGACCGAAGGCGAGCGGCTGCTCGCGAAAGTCGGAGGGCTCCTCGGCCAGGTAGGGACGATCGTTCGCTCTTGCCACGAGCGCTGGGACGGTGGGGGCTATCCGGACGGCCTCGCCGGCGAGCAGATACCCCTCGTGGCGCGCATCGTCATGTGTTGCGACGCTCTCAACGCCATGACTACCGACCGCAGCTACCGAAAGGCCTTCCCGCTTGTAGACGCGTTGGCAGAGCTTCGCCGTAACGCCGGCAGCCAGTTCGATCCCGCAGTGGTCGAGGCGCTCGTCGCGGTGGTCGCCGAGGGCGAGGTCGGCTAGAAGGCCCGCGTGCGCCGGCCGGAGAACGCCTCCTGCGCCCCCCAGCCAGCGATCTTGTCCCAACGCTCGCCGAAACTCATTTGCTCAGGTAAGGGTCGACGTACAGGTCGTCGATCTGCCAGCCGCCGCCGCCCGGGTTGCCTTCGACCTTAAAGTCGAAAGCAACTGCAGTGAGCCCGTCCTGCGCGGCCGTCGCCAGCATGTCCATGTAGATCGGCACGATCGTCGACGGGCCCCACGAGTCCGAGGCCCGCAACCGCGCCACCTTGAGCTTCTTCGTGTGGCCGTCGAGGTCCTCGTAGAGGACGGTGATCGCGAGCGTAGAGCTGCCTGACCCTGGATTCGCCACAAAGAAGCGGATGGTCGGGTTGGACTCGTTCACACACATCGCCGGCGTCACCGCATCTCCGCCCTTAGGCAAGAACAGCGATTGGCTGCCGCTCGAGTAGGGCGAGTTCGCTGCTTCGAGCGCCGCCTTCTTGTTCAGCGTCCAGTCGCTCGGGTCTCCTTCCAACGCACCCTGAGGAGCCGGAGTGTAGTCGGCCTGGTCGCCCCAGGACAGGAACGGCTGCACTGGATCCTCGTTACCGCAAATGGCTGCGAGGGAGAGCTTCCCGTCGCGCGCCCAGCGCCCATGTGCCCTGAGCTGCGAGATCTTCGTCTGCATCTGGGCGACCTGCTTGCTCACGTCGACCAAGCCATCGCCGTCGTCGGCCCTCGCCGCGACTGCCCCGAATGCAAGACTCAGAACTGCCGCTGCCATGAGTACCGCGTGTCGCTTCTGCCGCAGGATCTTCGACACCGTCTCCTCCTTCGTCCGCATACCCACGCTCATTAAGCAGCGGGGCGAGGCGAGCCTTATCCCTCCCAAGGGTGAGACCTGCCCGTCAGATAAAAGTTCCCTCGTTCGAGGTAGTCCCGATTGCTCTCCCCCTTCGCAAGCTCGCGGCGAATCACGAGAGCGGCGATTCGTGAGGCGCGTGCGTCACAGGCGCGTCAACGGCAGGAGACTGCGGCGTTGAACGCTGCAGAAACGGCTACAGTAGCCGTCCCGCCGACGTAGCTCAGCTGGTAGAGCACTTCACTCGTAATGAAGGGGTCCCCGGTTCGAGTCCGGGCGTCGGCTACCAGGAAGGCCCTGGAAACGGGGCCTTTCTGCTGAGACGGTGGCAGCTCTCTCAAGCGTGTGGGCCACAGAATGGGCCACACTGCTCGGGCATCGCCCGCTTCCCTCCCCTCAGATGCCGTGAGGTCAGCTCAGGTTGGTACCGGATTCGGTGCCAAGTTCGCCTGGATTAGACTTCCCCGGAACGATGACGAGAGGTCCACGTCTTCATCGTTCCGGGGAAGTCTAATCCAGGCGAACTTGGCACCGAATCCGGTACCAACCTGAGCTGACCTCACGGCATCTGA
>DATNOU010000043.1:0-29885 GCA_035601195.1 Gaiellaceae bacterium
CTTTCCTTTCCGTCGCTTTCTCCGCTCCATCGTCCACCTCCCGTCGACTCCTGGTGACGGTAGGCGTGGCCGGCGCGCACGTGTGAAACCGGTCCGTGGAGAAAGTGAAACTAAGACACCCTTGTGAGTGACGCCCTCCCCCGACTAGTTGTCCTGCCCACAGACGTTGTGAATGCGGCTGATCGGTGGTAGGCCGCCGAGCGAGCTGTGTGGTCTGAGCTCGTTGTAGTAGTGGAGCCAGTGTGGCAGGGCTGCAGCGCGGTGTCGATGTGTGCGGTAGCGGAGCCCGTAGGCCCACTCGCGCGCCATCGTTTGGTGGAAGCGCTCAACCTTCCCGTTGGTGCGTGGCCGATACGGCTCGGTGGTCAGGTGGCGAATGGCTTGGCGGCTCAGCAACTCGCGCAGCGAGCGATTCTTGGTGTAGACGAACGCGTTGTCGGTCATCAGCCGTTTCGGCTGGATGCCGTGCTGAGCGAAGAAGGCGAGCGCGCGTTCCAGGAAGGCGGTCACGGTCGCCGCGCGCTCGTCGTCGAGGAGCTCGGCGTAACCGAGGCGCGAACGGTCGTCGACGACCGCGTGCGCGTAGTCGTAGCCGACGCGCTGGCGCTTGTCCTGCGCGGTGCGTCGCCGATCGCCGGTGACCGCATGGCCGGGGCGTTCGAAGCGTCCGTAGAGGCTGACATCCATGTGCAGCAGGTCGCCCGGGCAGGGCCACTCGTAGCGGCGCTCCGGCTCGCGCTCAGCGCGCGCCGGGCGGGACAGGCCGTGTCTGGCCAGCACCTTCGAGATCGTCGAGTGCGCGTGACCGGTCTGGAGCGTAAGCAGGCGCGGGCCCCAACCAGTGCGGCGCCTGGCAGCACAGATCCGCCGCTGCTCGCGGCCTGAGAGCAGACGCGGCATCCGACGCGGCCGGCTTGAGCGATCGTGCAGGCAGACAAGCGTCGTGCGTTCGGCCCCGCTCGCAGCTCGCCAGCGCCGCGACCAACGGCAGGCGGTCGCCGGCGAGACGCTGAAGGCGGCCGCGGCCGCCTTCAGCGAACAACCATCCTCAACCGCACAGACCAGTGCGTAGCGACCAGCCAATCCGAGCTTCGCGTTACGGTGAAGCACCATCCGGGTCCCTCCTTCGGGAGTGAGTCCTCGACAGACCCACAGCCTCGAAGGAGGCCCGGATGACCTCTCAGTCGTTCACAACCTGTATAGGCAGGTCAGCTAGCGGCTAACCGATTGACATAGCAAAACCGTAAGCCTAGACTTACGTAAGTCATGGCTTACCGTACTGCTATGGATGCGCTGGGCGAGCCGACCCGGCGGGCGATCGTCGAGCAGTTGCGTCGAGGACCCCGCCCGGTCGGAGAGATCGCGGCCGAGCTCCCGGTGAGCCGGCCCGCCGTCTCGCAGCACCTGCGCGTGTTGAAGGACGCGGGACTCGTGACGGAGCGGCGAGAGGGAACCCGCCGGCTCTACCGGCTCGATCCGGACGGGCTCGGCGAGCTCCGCGACTACTTCGACAGCTTCTGGACCGAGGCCCTCGCCGGCTTCAAGGCGGCGGCCGAAGACGAGAGGAGGAACGGATGAGCACGCAGGCAACCGAGACTGGGGCGATCCGCCGGTCGATTACGATCGACTGCCCGGTCGAGCACGCCTTCTCGACCTTCACCGACCGGATCCACGAGTGGTGGCCGCTCGAGACATACTCGATCGAGATCGAGGAGTCCGGCTCGACGCCGGAGACTGTGATCTTCGACGGCCCCGGCGGGCGGGTCTACGAGCGCACGACGAAGGGGGAAGAGGTCGAGTGGGCGCACGTCACGACCTTCGAGCCGCCCCACCGGCTCGTGCTCGCCTGGAACCCGAGCCGCGAAGAGCGGCCCCGAACGGAGATCGAGGTCACCTTCGCGGAGGAGAACGGCAAGACGCGCGTCGACCTCGAGCACCGCGGCTGGGAGAACCTCGGCGAGCAGGCCGCGCCGGCGCGCGAGGGGTACGACTCGGGGTGGCCGCGCGTCCTCGCGGCGTTCGGGAAGACGGCGTCCAGCTAGCTCTCGGGCAGCGAGAAGCCGAACGGCTCTGGCTCAGCAGCCGCGCGCAGCGTGATGCGCTCGACGGCGGCGACGGGGACGATCCACTCCTCGTCGCCGTCGTCGCCGTGGGGAGAGAGTGTGACGAAGCCGGAGCCAGGCTCTGCGGAGATCGAGCGCACCACGGTGTACGGGCCGTCCCGCAGCTGGACTTCCACAAGCGCCTGTTTCCCGTGCGTCTCGGCGAACGCCTCGATGCGCAGGTGGATGCGGTTGACGAGATCGTCGACCGGCCCGGCTGCTCCCGGCATCCAGAGCTCCGGCACTAGAACAGGCTCGCGTCGTCGGCCGCGGTGGCACCCACGTGCTCGCGGCCGAGCTTGGTCACGATCCGGCCGCGCGGAGTGCGCTGCAGAAACCCGAGCTGGAGCAGGTACGGCTCGTACACGTCCTCGATCGTGTCCGGCTCCTCGCCGAGCGAGACAGCGAGCGTCGAGAGGCCGACCGGCCCGCCCTCGAACTTGTCCACGATCGAGTGCAGCAGCGCGCGATCGATCCGCTCCAGGCCGCGTTCGTCCACCTCGAGCAGGTCGAGAGCCTCGCGGGCGATGTCCGTGGTGATCTCCCCCTGGTGGCGAACCTCGGCCACGTCGCGCACCCGCCGCAGGATTCGGTTGGCGATCCGCGGCGTGCCCCGCGAGCGCCGGGCGATCTCGTCGGCCGCCTCGCCCTCGATCTTGACCTCGAAGATCTGCGCCGAGCGCCGCACGATGCGAGCCAGCTCATGCGGCTCGTAGTGCTCGAGCCGGAAGGTCATGCCGAAGCGGTCGCGCAACGGCGTCGTCAGCAGGCCCGTGCGGGTCGTGGCGCCGATCAGCGTGAACGGTGGCAGGTCGAGCGTGAGCGTCCTTGCCGCCGGGCCCTGGCCGACCACGATGTCGAGCCGAAAGTCCTCGAGGGCCGGGTAGAGGATCTCCTCGACGGCACGGCTGAGCCGGTGGATCTCGTCAATGAAGAGGATGTCGCGCTCGCCGACGCTCGTCAGGATCGCGGCGACGTCACCCTTGCGCTCGAGCGCGGGCCCCGCAGCCGAGCGCAGCCCGACTCCGAGCTCCTCGCGCACGATGAAGGCGAGGCTCGTCTTGCCGAGTCCCGGCGGCCCGATCAGCAGCACGTGGTCGAGCGCCTCGCCGCGAGAGCGCGTCGCCTCGAGGGCGATGGCGAGCTGCTCCTTGATCCGCTCCTGCCCGACGAACTCGTCCAGGCGGCGAGGGCGCAGCGAGAGATCGAGCTCGTCTTCGTCCCCGTCGACTCCCGGGGCGAGAAACTGGGTCTCGGCGCTCACGCAGCCCTCAGCGCCTGCCGCACCCGCTCTTCGGGCGACAGCTCGGAGTCGGTCGCCGCGAGAGCCTCCTCGGCCTCGGTCAGGGACCAGCCGAGCTCTACGAGCGCGTCGCGCGCGACGGAGTGCGGCTTGCCGGCGATCGCGACCGGCTCGTCCATCGTGCCGAGCTTCTCCTTCAGCTCCAGGACGACTCGCTGCGCAGTCTTCTTGCCGATCCCGGGGATCGCCTCGAAGCGGCCCGTGTCCTCGAGAGCGATCGCGCGGCGCAGGTCGGCAGGCGGGGAGCCGGAGACGATCGCCAGCGCGACCTTCGGGCCCACGCCCGAGACCGCAAGCAGGTGCTCGAACAGCTCGCGCTCGGCGGGCTCGCCGAAACCATAGAGCTGGAGCGCGTCCTCCCGCACGTGCAGGTAGGTCTCGAGGCTCACCTCTCCCCCGCGCTCGGCCAGGCGCAGCGCGGTCGGGGTCACGGCCAGGGAGTAGCCGACGCCGCCGACGTCGAGCACCAGCCGCTCGCCCGTCCGACCGACGGGCTTTCCTCGCAGACGCGAGATCACAACGAGAGGTTAGGCGTGCGCGCGGACGTTCCTGCGCCGCGGAGCCCGCTGATTCAGCCGGCAGCGCGCAGCAGAGACGGCGCCATGGCGTGGCAGATCGCCACGGCGAGCGCGTCGGCGGCGTGGTGTGGCGTCGGCGCCTGCTTGAGCCCGAGGATCGCCATCACCATCCGCTGCACCTGCGCCTTCTCGGCCCGGCCGTAGCCGCAGACCGCCTGCTTCACGCGCGCGGGCGCGTACTCAGCGCACGCGACGCCGAGCGACGCGGCCGCGACGAGCACGGCTCCTCGGGCCTGCCCCACGGAGAGTGCGGTGCGGGCGTCGGCGCCGACGAACGACTCCTCGACGACGACCGCACGCGGGTTGAACTCCTCGATCAGATGGGTGACGCCGTCGAAGATCGTCTTCAGCCGCAGTTCGGGGCGCTGCTTGGCGGAGGTTTGCCACAAGCCGAAATCCGCCGCCGTGAGGCGGTCGCCTCGTTCTTGGACTATGCCGAATCCGCAAGCAGCCGTGCCCGGGTCGATGCCGAGGATCGTCACGTCGACACATTAGGCGCCTCGCCGGACGTTCCTGCCGCTAAAACCGCCTCTCCGCTGGGCGAGCGTGCTGTCGCCCGACGTGACCCGTCGACTTCGATCGCTCGCCAGCACGTCACCGACGCCCGTCTCCAGACACTCGACGCTGAGGCGAGCTTTGCTCGGCTCAGCCGCGCACGCAGGGATCGCCGCACGCTCGCACAACGACAAGTTCAGGCGGCTCCTGAATGGTGCGAAGCGGACGTGCGCGCGCAAGGAGGGGCCAACGGGGGAACCAGGGGTTCCCCCGTTACGGTTCCCCGTTACAAGACGGCCTCCATCACGCGTTCGGGGATGTCGAAGTTGGCGTAGACCTCCTGGACGTCGTCGTTCTCCTCGAGCGAGTCGATCAGGCGCAGGGTCTTCTTGGCCGCGCTCTCGTCGTCGAGGCTGACCGTCGTCTTCGGGATCATCGTCAGCTCCGCCGACTCGACCTCGATCCCCGCCTGCTCGATGGCCTCGCGCACCGCCGTCAGAGCTTCGGGCGGAGAGGTGACGCGGAAGGTCGAGCCATCCTGCTCGACGTCCTCGGCCCCGCCCTCTGCGGCCGCCAGCGTCAGCTCGTCCTCGTCGGCCCGGTCGGCGTCGACGAGGATGAGCCCGCGACGCTCGAAGAGCCAGGCGACAGCGCCCGAGCCCCCAAGGTTGCCGTCGTGCTTGGAGAAGGCGGCGCGTACGTCGGCGGCGGTTCGGTTGCGGTTGTCGGTCAGCGCTTCGACGATCACCGCGATCCCGTTCGGGCCGTACCCCTCGTAGACCACCTGCTCGAACGAGTCCGCGTCGGCGTCGGCGCCCGAGCCGCGGGCGATCGCGCGCTCGATGTTGTCCTTCGGCATCGAATACGAGCGCGCCTTCTCGATCGCGTTCGCGAGCGCGAGATTCGCGGCGGGGTCGGGACCGCCCTCCCGCGCAGCCACGATCAGCGCGCGCGAGAGCTTCGAGAAGAGCTTGCCGCGCTTGGCGTCGGCAGCGCCCTTCTTGTGCTTGATCGAGCTCCACTTGCTATGCCCTGACACCGCTCTCCTTTCGTACGAGATCCAGAAACCGCTCGTGGACCCGGGTGTCGTTGGTCAGCTCCGGATGGAAGGCGGCTACGAGCACCCGCCCCTGGCGCAGCAACACCGGCTCCCCGTCGAGCTCGGCGAGCACCTCGACCTCGGGCCCGGCCTCCGCCACGCGCGGCGCCCTGATGAAAATCCCCCGCAGGGGCTCATCCTCCCCGATCAGGTCGAGGTCGGCCTCGAAGCTGGCAACCTGCCGCCCGTAGGCGTTGCGGCTCACCTCGAAGTCGAGCAGGCCAAGATGCCGGCGGTCGAGCAGGATCATCCCCGCGCAGGTGCCGAACACCGGCCGCTCGAAGGCGCAAATCGCATCCTCGAGCCCATAGAGGCGCACGAGCCGCGCGATCGCCGTCGACTCGCCGCCTGGGATGACGAGGCCGTCGAGGTCGTCGAGCTGCTCCGGTTTCCGTATCTCGACCGGGTCAGCGCCGAGCCGGCGGAGCATCGAGACATGCTCGCGGAAGTTGCCCTGCACCGCGAGAACTCCGATTTTCATAGGTCCGCTCACCTGCCCGATTGTAGTCCTGCCCCTGTTCAGAAGCCGGTTGGCGACCTACAATCCCAGACCCGAGTGAGAGCCGAGGTTTCGCATCCGATTCGCTCAGCTCCGCTCCGCCGGGCCGCGACCGCCGGGGGACGGCAGCTGTGGCGCTGCCAGGCCGGCTCCGGCGTGCCCAAGCGCACGCAGGCCGCCGGCAGCGGCGATTCCGGCTCGTTCATCCGCAACGAGACCCGGCGGGTCCTGGTCGTCGACGACGAGCGCTCGATCCGCATGCTCTGCCGCGTGAACCTGAACGTCTCCGGCATGGAGGTGCTCGAGGCCGACGACGGCCACGCGGGCCTCGAGCTGGCGCGGCGGGAGAACCCCGACCTGATCCTGCTCGACGTGATGATGCCCGGCCTCGACGGCTGGAGCGTCGCGCGCGAGCTGGCCGCGGACGAGAGCACGAAGGAGATCCCGGTCATCTTCCTCACGGCTCGCGCCGAGGCCGCCGACCGCCGCCTGGGCGAGCAGCTCGGAGGCGTCGGCTACCTCGTCAAGCCGTTCGACCCGGTCGGGATCGGGGAGCTCGTCGAAGACGTCCTCGTGCGGATCGGACGCGGTGAGCGAGAGCAGCTGCAGCGCGGCATCGCCACCGAGCTCGAGCCGTGAGCATCCACGAGCGCGAAGACCGCGCGCGACGACTCCAGCGGGTCGCCGAGCTCCTGGCTGAGGCAGTGACGCCGCAGGAGGTGCTCGAGGCGATTCTGACCGAAGGCGTTCGTGCCGCGGAGGCGCGTGCGGGAGCGATTGGCGTGCTCAGCGACGACGACGACGAGAGCGTCGAACTGCTTGCCCAGCGGGGATACGACGGCTCGATCATGGAAGACTGGAGCCGGTTCCCGCTTGCCGCCGAGCTGCCGATGTCGCAGGTCATTCGGACCGGCGAGCCGCTGTTCATGTCGACGCTCAGCGAGCGGAACGAGCTCTTCCCCGAGCTCGCGCACCAGGGACAGGACGGCGCCGCGTTGGTTTTGCTCCCGCTTGCAGTCGAGGGTCGGGTCTTCGGCGCGATGGCGCTCTCGTTCGCAGAAGAGCTCGAATTCGAGCCGGAGCGGCGCGAGATGAAGATCGCGCTGGCCCGTCAGGCTGCGCAAGCTCTCGCACGTTCCCGTCTCTTCGCGCAGGAGCAGGCGCGGCGCAAGCGGAGCACGTTCCTCGCCGAGGCGAGCGACCTTCTCTCCTCCTCGCTCGACTCCCACCACGCGCTCAGGCAACTCGCGCAGCTTGCCGTGCCCCGGCTCGCGGACTGGTGCGCGATCGACATAGCCGGCGAGAACGGCGAGATCGAGCGGCTCGCCGTCGCCCACCAAGACCCGGACAAGGTGCGCTGGGCCTACGAGCTCCAGGAGCGCTACCCGCCCAACCCCGACGACCCGCACGGCGTGCCGCAGGTGCTTCGCAGCGGCGAACCGGAGTTCTTTCCCCAGATCCCGAACGAGCTCATCGAGGAAGCGATCGGGGAGGACGAAGAGCTGCAGCGGATCGTCGACCAGCTGGGACTGCGTTCGACAATCTGCGTCCCGCTGACCGCACGCGGGCGCACGCTCGGGGCGCTGACGCTGATCGCGGCGGAGACGCACCCGCCCTACACGGGGGCCGACCTCGAGCTCGCCCTGGAGCTCGCACGACGCTCGGCGGTTGCGGTGGACAACGCACGCCTCTACAGCGAGGCCGAGAAGGGCGCCAACGCCGCCCAGGCGCTCGCCTACGTCGCCGACGGCGTCGTCCTGCTCGACCGCGAACGCATAGTGCGGCACTGGAACCCGGCCGCGACGGCGATCACGGGTGTGAGCGAAGCGCAGGCGCTCGGCAAGTCGGTCGACAATGTCGTCCCGGCCTGGGGTGCCCTCACCTCGCATGTCCCGCTCAGTCGGCCCGGAGCCCCCGGTAGCCGGCCGGTGACGGTGCCGCTCGTGCTCGAAGGGCGCGAGCTCTGGGTGGCGGTCTCCGGGGTGGACTTCGGCGAGGGAACCGTCTACGCGTTGCAGGACGTGACCGGCGAGCACGTCCTCGAGAAGACTCGCAGCGACTTCGTCGCCACCGCGTCCCACGAGCTGCGGACGCCACTGGCGGCGGTGTACGGGGCTGTCCGCACCTTGCGCCGCGACGACGTCGAGCTCTCGGACGAGGATCACACCGCCTTCCTGGACATGATCGAGTCCGAGGCCGTCCGCCTCGCGAGCATCGTCGACCAGATCCTGCTCGCGGGCCAGCTCGATGCGAACGCCCTCGAGCTGAGCATCAGCGAGAGCAACCCCACCGAGATCGCCGCCGGGGTGATCGAGTCGGCCTCCCTGCACCTGCCCGAGGGGATCACGCTCAGCCTGAACGGCGACGGAGTCGCCTCGATCCCCTGCGACGAGAACAAGCTCCGGCAGGTGCTCGTCAACCTGGTGGACAACGCGATCAAGTACTCCCCCGAGGGCGGCGAGGTTGCGCTCCGGCTCCAGCGGGACAGCCGAGGTTGCCTGATCGAGGTCTCCGACGAGGGGCTCGGCATCCCGGGGTCCGAGCTGGAGAGGATCTTTGAAAAGTTCTACCGCCTCGACCCGCAGCAGCTACAGGGCGTCGGCGGCAGCGGCCTCGGGCTCTACATCTGCCGCGAGTTGGTCGAGCGCATGCACGGGAAGCTGTCGGTGGAGTCGCAGCCCGGTGTGGGCTCGCGCTTCACGGTCGCACTCCCGGGACAGCGCTAGCTCTCAGTTCCGGCGCAGAGTGCGGCATACTTGCAGTATGAACGCCAGGTCTTCGAAGACCGACAGGAAGAAGAGCGCCCCATCGACTGAACCGCCGGAGGCACTCGGCTCACGCGAGCTTCAGGTTCAAGTGCCCGTTGAGATCCGCAACGCGTCCTTCCCGGTCTCGGTCCGTGGCTATGACCGCGGGGCCGTCGATGCCTACGTTCGCCGGGTCAACCGCGTCGTCGCTGAGCTCGAGGTGAGCCGCTCGCCGCAGGCGGCGGTCAGACACGCGGTCGACCGTGTGTCTGAGCAGACGAACGCCATCCTCCAGCAGGCCCGTGAGTCAGCGGAGAGGATCACGGACACCGCACGCGAGGAAGCGGCGGAGATCATCGCCACCGCCAAAGCCGAGGCGGCGAAGCTCGTCGTCGGAGCGAGCACAGAGGCCGACCGCCTGGGTGCCGACGCCGAGCAGGTCATGGCCAATGCGCAGGCCGAAGCCGAAAAGACGATCGCCCACGCCCAGGCCGAGGCAGCCGAACACCTTCGCCGGTCGGATGAGGAGATCGCGGCCTTGCAGGAACAAGCAGACGCGCGCCTGCGCGAGCTCGAGGCTGACACGGAGAACGTGCGCGCGGAGCGGCGCGGGCTGCTCGGCGACATGAACCAGATGGCAAACCAGCTTCAAGAGGCCGCCAGCGCGGCGGCCACCCGCTTCTCTGTCGTGGAGGAGACGGCTCCAGAGCCCTCCATGGAAAACGAGGGTGAGCCGACCGGTGTGCTGGCGCCGGATGAAACCGCGAAACGACCGTAACGCTGACTTAGTTCGGCACGAAGTGACGGCGCGCCTCCCGTTGGCGCGCTTCCTTAAGCTGCTCGACGAGTAGTCGCTACCAGCCGCGCGACTCAAGCAGCTCTTCGGGCGCGAGAGTGGCCGCGGCCAGGCCGCTCATCGGGTCGCCCAGGCCGCCGGAGACGCGGGCAAGGATCTCTGGATCCCGGAAATGGGTCGTCGCCTCGACGATCGCCTTGGCGCGCGGCGAGGGATCGGCGGACTTGTAGATCCCCGAGCCGACGAAGACGCCGTCGGCGCCGAGTTGCATGCACAGCGCCGCGTCCGCCGGAGTCGCGATCCCTCCGGCGGTAAACGTCACCACCGGCAGCTTGCCGTTCTCGGCGACCCACTTGACGAGCTCGTAGGGCGCGCGCAGCTCCTTCGCCTCGGCGTAGAGCTCTTCCTCGCGGAGCGTGCCGAGGCGGCGGATGTGGCCGAAGACCGAGCGCATGTGCGTGACGGCGTTGACGATGTCGCCCGTGCCCGCCTCGCCCTTGGTGCGGATCATCGCCGCGCCCTCGCCAAGGCGCCGCAGGGCCTCTCCGAGGTTGGTCGCGCCACACACGAACGGGACCGTGAAGTCCCACTTGTCCACGTGGTGCGCGGTGTCGGCCGGTGTCAGCACCTCGCTCTCGTCGATGTAGTCGACCTCGAGCGCCTCCAGGATCTGCGCCTCGGCGAAATGGCCGATGCGGCACTTGGCCATCACGGGGATCGTGACCGCCTCTTGGATCTCGCGGATCTTGTCCGGGTCGGCCATGCGCGCGACGCCGCCGTCCCTGCGGATGTCGGCCGGTACGCGCTCGAGCGCCATTACCGCGACCGCGCCCGCGTCCTCGGCGATCCGCGCCTGCTCGGCGGTCGTCACGTCCATGATCACCCCGCCCTTGAGCATCTCGGCGAGGCCGCTCTTGATCCGCATCGTCCCGGTCTCGGCCATCGCGGTGATTCTAGCCTGGCTTGGTGACTTGACATCTCGCGGCGGGCTGCGAGCCTTGCGCGATGGCCGCCGTCGCCATGAAAGAGCTTCGGCTTGCGCTCGTCTGCTACGGAGGCTCCTCGCTCGCGGTCTATATGCACGGCGTCACGAAGGAGCTCCACCGGCTCGTCAAGGGTTCGGCCTTGCTGGAGTCGGAGAACGGCGCCGTCGCCTCGGCCTCACCCAGCGAGCGCGTGTATGCCGCGCTGCTGGAGGAGCTCGCCGGGGGCAATCCGGAGCAGCTGCGGACGCGCGTCGTCGTCGACGTGATCGCCGGCACGTCCGCGGGCGGCATCAACGGGGTCTGCCTCGCCAAGGGCCTGGCGCACAACCTCTCGGTCGACGGCTTCCGCGACCTCTGGTTCGAGCGCGGCGACATCGACGGGCTCCTCGCCGCGCCGCGCTGGCTGCCGACGCGGGTGCTCAAGGGCACCTGGGTCGCCGCAAGAGCGCTCAAACGCGCACCGCTCAGGGGCGACCTGATGGCCCGGTGGATCTACGTCGCCTTCCACCAGATGGACGAGAAGGGCTCGACACCGGGATCGCTCGCGACGCTGATGCCGGAGCGGCACAAGCTCGAGCTGTTCGTGACGGCGACCGACTTCTACGGCTACGCCCGTCAGGTCCCCTACGCCGACCCGAATCCGATTCACGACACCCGTCACCGCCACCTGCTGGCGTTCAGATTCGGTGGCGACGACGGCCGGGACGACTTCGACCGCGAATCGAACGGCGCCCTCACCTTCGCGGCCCGCTCGACCTCGTGCATCCCGGGGATCTTCCCGCCCGTCAGCTTCGAGGCGCTCGAGGGCTGGCTGGGAGCGGACCGCCCCGTCGACTTCGGGCGGCTCGAGAAACGGTTCTTCCGGCTGTACGAGCTCGCGAAGTTCCCGCCGGGCTCGACGTGGTTCGTGGACGGTGGCGTCCTCGACAACAAGCCGTTCGGCCCGGCGATCGACGCGATCCGGGAGCGGCCCGCCGACCTCCAGGTCGACCGGCGGCTCCTCTACCTGGAGCCCGACCCCGGCTTCGGCCTGAGGCCCTCGCACCGCAGCGCCCCGTCGACGTTGACGGCCGCGATCGGAGGCCTGACAGGCCTTCCGCGCTCCGAGCCGATCCTCGACGACCTGGTCGAGGTCGGCAGCCTGAACGAGCATGCTCGGCGGGTCAGCGACATCGTCGAGACGAGCTGGAGCACCGTCGAGGCGCGGGTCAGGGAGATCGCCGGGCCGTTGCCCGAGATCCCGAAGGATCCCAACGACCCGAAGCTTGCCGCGATCCGCAAGCGGACGAACGACGAGGCGCGCGGCAGCGCCGGCTTCAGCTACGCGACGTACGTCCGCCTGAAGATCAGCGGCGTCGTCGACCGCTACGCCGAGACGGCGTGCGCCGTCTGCGACCTGCCGCCCGACTCGACCCACGCGCTCCTGACCCGCAGCGCCCTCCGCAGCTGGGCCGAGGAGCGGCAGCTGTTCGACCAGCTGATCGAGCCGTCGCCTGAACAGCTGGACTTCCTCGTCAACTTCGACCTCGCCTACGGGGAGCGGCGCCTGCGCTTCGTGATCGACGGCGTCAACCACCTCTACGCGGCCGTCGGCGTCCCTGGGTACCCCGAGCGCGAGGCGATCGACGCCGTCAAGAGCCAGCTGTGGGAGGCCGTGGGCACGATGCGCGACGCGATGGCCGGCACCGGCTTCGACGAAACGCTGACCGGCCGCTTCGATGCCTGCTTCCCCGTCGACTCGATGCGCAAGTTCATGGAGCAGAAGGGGTTCGACCCCCACGACTATATCCTCGAGCACCGCGAGGAGCTCGACGCTCTCCAGGTGGCGCTGCGCGACTACCTGAAGCAGCAGCTGTCCGGGTTCACGGCCGACCTCTACATCGGGCTGCTCGGGCTGACCGAGGGCTGGAACAACGAGCGCAGGTGGGACCTGCTCGTCCGTTACCTCGGCTTCCCGTTCTGGGACATCCTCCTCTACCCGATCCAGGCGCTGAGCGACGTCGGCGAGCGCGACAACATCGAGATCGTCCGGATCAGCCCGCGCGACTCGCACCGCATACCGGTGAAGGCCGACCCCAAACACAAGAAATTGGTCGGGGCCGAGAAGGGGCATTTCGGCGCGTTCCCGAGCCGCCCTGGACGCGAGCAGGATTATCTCTGGGGGCGCCTGGACGGTGCGGAGCGGTTCATCGGCATCCTGCTCGCCGACGCCGACGAGGCGGACCTGAAGCGCTGGTGCGACGAGGCGTTCCGCGCGATCCTCGAAGAGGACGAGCAAGCGGTGCCGAAGGCTTCCGAGCTCGTCGGTCACGTGCGCGAGACGATTGCCTCGTAGCCCCGAGGCCGGCGCGGGTCTTGCCAAACATGGCGGATCGTCCTACCCTCGACGTGCGGCCCAGCCTCTCGGGGAGAGGAGGGCACGTTGGACGCAGTAGGAGCGACGACCGCCGGGATTGAAGGCGAGAGGGGCCGACAGAGCTTCATGGAGACCGAGCGGGCGCACAACGATCGTGCGGTCGCGGAGATCCAAGTGGCACTGGTGCTCAGGCTCGCCGACCCGAACAACATCTCCGGCGAGGCGGAGCCTGCCGGCGAGGACGTGGTCGACGCGATCCCCGCCCCGAGCAGCTGAATGGCGGGGCTGACCCAGAAGCTGCGCCAGGACTACTTCCTCCTCTACGAGTCGTGCCTGGTCCGGCCCGCCCGCAAGGCCGCTGTCGACCAGGTCGCCCGGCGGCTGGGGGCGAGCAGGCCGCGCTACGAAAAGGTCGCGAAGGCGCTCAGGATGCCCTGGTACGTCGTCGCGGTCATCCACTCGCTGGAAGCCGGGGGCGACTTCACGCGGCACCTCCACAACGGCGACCCGCTCGGCGCGCGGACGACGCACTTGCCGGCCGGGAGGCCGAAGACCGGTGCGCCGCCGTTCACGTGGGAGGCGAGCGCAATTGACGCCCTCACCTACCGGGGCTTCGGCAAGTGGACGGACTGGAGCATCCCGGGGACGCTCTACAAGCTCGAGGGCTACAACGGCTGGGGCTACCGCGACCACCATCCCAAGGTTCACTCGCCCTACCTCTGGAGCTTCTCGAACCACTACACGCGCGGGAAGTACGTCGCCGACGGCAGGTTCTCGCCGACAGCGATCTCGCAGCAATGCGGCGCCGCCGTCCTGCTGAGGCGCCTGCAGGCGGGCGGGAAGGCGGCGGTGCAAGCGGGACCGCGCGTTCTTCAGCTCGCCAACCCGCACATGACCGGCCCCGACATCGAGGAGCTCCAGCGCCTGCTGGCGAAGAACGCGTTCGGCTCGTTCGACGCCGGCAAGCCGGACGGCGAGTACGGCGAGCTGACCGCCGGCGCAGTCGAGCGAGCGAAGTGGGAGCTCGGCTATCCCCAGAACGCGGTCAACAGCGTCTTCGGCCCGCAGGTGAAAACGATCCTGGCGGGGAGGAAGCCGCTACCGGACCCGTTCAAGCGGCGGCGGATGAAACGCCTCGGGCAGGCCCGCTCAGAGCAGGGGATCCGCAAACGGATCGTCAACTGGGCGCTCTGGGGCTGCAAGAACAGCGGCCAGATCGGCTACTCGCAGAACGGCTCCGTCCGCCTGAGCGCACTTGAGAGGCCGGGCGCGCTGCCGCTCGCGACGGATTGCTCCGCCTTCGCGACGCTCTGCTACTGCTGGGCGAGGGCGCCGAACCCCAACGGGCGCGGCGTCTACGACGCGCGGCAGCCCGCGTACACAGGCTCGATGCTCGATCGCTGCCGCCGGATCCCGAAGAGGACCGCGCAGCCGGGCGACCTCGTGGTGTGGGTGCCCCCGAGCCGCGGCCACCACGTCTGCGTGGTGGTCGCCGCCGGAGCCGACCCGATGCTGGTCTCCCACGGGGACGAGACGGGGCCGAAGCGGCTCCGCTTCTCCGCCGAAGACGGCTACCAGCGCCGCCACGGGCACGGCAACGCGGTGTTCCTCAGCGCGTTCTAGGTCACGCTCGGCCCTCAGCCTTGTACTCGCGCAGGAAGCCTTCGAACAGGCGCCGGTGGCCCTCCTCGTCGTGGAGGATCTGGATGACCATGTCCTGCGTAACCCAGTCGACACCGTCGCTCGACTCGATGATGCGGTTGTAGTGCTCGATCGCTCCGGTCTCGGCCTCGATCACGCCCTTGATCACGTGTACCACATCCGTCTGCTCGTCCGGCGGCTGGAGGTATGACTGCTCGGCACGGAACTCGAGCGAGCCCGGAACCACCCCGTAGAGCTCCTTGATCCGATTCGCGTACTGCTGTGCGTGGCCGAGCTCCTCCTGGATGTCCTGCTCGAGCGACTCTTTGATCTCCTGAGCCCGCACGCCGTCGGGGTTGACCGAGTTGGCGAGATAGCTCATCACCGTCTCGACCTCCATCCAGTAGGCCCGTTCGAGCAGCTCGAGAATCTCGCTGCGTTTCTCGGCGTTTTCCTCGGCGAGAATGCCCTGGCTTGCGGTCTTGCTGGCCATCACGACTCCTTCCTCTCGGGTCGGCTTGCTTCTACCCGGCCGGCGCGGATTCACACGAGTGTTAAAAGTCCCCCGTGGACGTCGCTGAGAGCCTAGGTCAACTGGCGCTGTTCGCCGACCTTTCGCCGTCTCAGCTCGAGGCGGTGGCGCACACCCACGACGAGGACGTCTTCGCCGCGGGCGAGCGCGTGCTGCGACGTGGGCTCAGCGGCGGCAACTTCTACGTCATCCTCGACGGCGAGGCCTCGGTCGAGATCGGAGGCGAGGAGCGCCACCGGCTCGGGCGAGGCGACTTCTTCGGTGAGATCTCGGCGCTGACGGGCGAGCCACCCACCGCGGACGTCGTGGCGGCGACACTGCTCCGCTGCCTCGTGATCCCGGCCGCCCAGCTGGAGCGCCTGCTGCTCGAGCGGCCTCAGCTCATGCTGCGGCTGCTGCGTATGGAGGCCCGTCGTCTCCAGGGCACGGTGAATTGGCGGCCGTAGAGCCGCCCTTTCCCCCCGGCGACTACGACGTCGTGGTTGTCGGCAGCGGCCCGGGAGGGCTCCAGACCAGCTACTGGCTGCGGCGGCTGGGGATTCGGCACGCGCTCCTGTCACGGGACGAGCGGCCGGCCGGGATGTTCCAGCGCTTCCCGATCTTCCAGCGCCTGATCACCTGGACGAAGCCGGACGCGCCGGTCGAGCGAACCGCGCGCGAGTACGAGTGGTACGACCACAACAGCCTGCTGGCCGAAGAGCCGGAGCTCAAGGCGCTCGTGCCGGCGCTGATGGACCGGGCGTACGACCTGCCCTCCAGAGCGGAGATGGAGGCGGGGATCGCCGCCTTCGCCGAGCGAGCGCAGCTCGACGTTCGCTACGGCTGCGCCTGGCAGTCGACGCGGCGCGAGGAGGACGGGTACGTGCTCGTTACCGGTGACGGTGAGTACCGCTGCCACGCGGTGGTCTTTGCGCTCGGCGTGACCGAGCCCTGGCGCGCCGCCGTCCCCGGGCTCGAGCACGCCGCGCACTACGTGGACACCTCGGGCCCGGAGCACTACGCCGGCCGCGACGTCTTCGTCGTCGGCAAGCGGAACTCCGGCTTCGAGGTCGCTCAGGGGATCCTCCCCTGGGCGCGCAGTATCGTCCTCGGCTCGCCGCGGCCGGTGCAGATGGACACCCTCGCGCTCTCGGCCCTGCGCGTCCGCTACCTGCACCCCTACGACGAGTACGCCCGCGGCGGCCCGGGGACCTACGTCCTGGACGTGACGATCGAGCGCATCGAGCGGAGAGCCGACCGCTTCCGGGTGGTCACGCATGGAACGACCTGGGACGGGACGCTCGAGTTCGACGTCGACGACGTGATCGCCGCGACAGGCTTTCAGGCGCCGCTGGGCGACCTGCCGCAGCTCGGGCTCGTCACGGTCAACGACGGCCGAATCCCCGCGCTCACGCCCTTCTGGGAGAGTGTGTCGCTGCCGGGCATCTTCTTTGCCGGCAATGCCTCCCAGGGCGCCAAAGGCCTCGGCAAGCGGGGCGCGGGCGCGAGCTCGACGTCCGTGAACGGCTTCCGCTACAACGCGCGCATCCTCGCGCAGCACCTCGTCGACAAGCTGAACGGCCGCACGCGCCTGCGCCCGCCCATTCCCGACGTCGTTGCGTTCCTGCTCCACGAGCTGACGAGCGCACCGGAGCTCTTGGTGCAGAAGGGCTACCTTTGCCGGGTCGTCTCCTCGGAGAATGGAGGCTTCGTGGACGATGACGTCGTCCCGCTGGCGCATTTCCTCGATTCCGCCGGCTCAGACGCGGTGGCCGCCAGCGTGGAGGTCGACGACGCGGGGAGGATCGTCCCGACGGTCTACGTCCGCCGCGGCGGTGACATCGCCGAGCACCAGCTCGAGCCGCACCCGCTGCACGAGTACGGGGGTGAGGCCTATCACCGGGAGCTTTCGTCGGTGCTCGCGCCTTTGACGAAGCACCAGCACGTCTAGCGGCTCAATCACTCCAGCGGGAAGAGAGACCGCGTCTTTTGCGTCCAGTACGTGGATGCCCGGCCGCGCGGCCGGCAGCCTTGAGCAACCCTAGGATGCAAGGGAGGCGGAGCATGAACACGAATTCCACTGCGGCCGACAGTGCGCGACGCGAGCTCGGCACAGAGTTCGAGGGCGAGCTGATCGGTCCTGAGGATTCGCAGTACGACGAGACACGGACGCTCTTCAACGCGATGATCGACAAGCACCCGGCGCTGATCGCGCGCTGTGCGAGCTCCGACGATGTCGCGCGACTGATCGGCTTCGCCCGCGCGCATGACCTGGCTTTCGCCATCCGCGGCGGCGGCCACAACGGCGGTGGCCTGGGGAGTGTCGACGACGGCGTCGTGGCCGACCTCTCGCTGCTGCGCTCGGTCTCGGTCGAGCCCGACGCCCGAACGGTGCGCGTCGGCGGCGGCTGCACCTGGAACGAGGTCGACGCGGCCACGCACGAGCACGGGCTCGCAGTGCCTTCCGGCATCATCTCGACGACCGGTGTCGGCGGCCTGACCCTCGGCGGCGGGATCGGGCATCTCACTCGCAGCTACGGGCTCACGATCGACAACCTGCTCAGCGCGGAGGTCGTCCTTGCGGACGGGCGGCGCGTGCACGCGCGCGCGGACGAGAACCCGGAGCTCTACTGGGCGCTGCGCGGCGGCGGCGGAAACTTCGGCGTCGTGACGGAGTTCACGTTCCAGGCACATTCGGTCTCCGACGTCGTCGGCGGGCCCACGTTCTGGCCGATCGAGGAGACGGACGAGGTGCTCAAGGCGTACCGGGAGTTCCTGCCAACGCTGCCGCGAAACGCGACCGGGTTCTTCTGCTTCCACACGGTTCCGCCGGCGCCACCCTTCCCGGAAGAGATTCACCTGCGCAAGGTCTGCGGAATCGTCTGGTGCATCGTCGGCTCCGACGACCAGGCCGAGCAGGCGATGGCGCCGATGCTCGCCGTCGGCACGCCGCTCATGCACGGTGCCCAGCGTATGCCGCTCCCCGCACTGAACAGCGCGTTCGACGGGCTCTACGGTCCGGGCGACCAGTGGTACTGGCGCGCGGACTTCGTCGACGAGATCCCGGACGAGGCGATCGCGCAGAACGCGGAATGGAACGAGAACATGCCGACGTGGAAGTGCGGCTCGCACATCTACCCGATCGACGGTGCCGGCCACGACCTCGGCGCCGACGAGACGCCGTGGGCCTACCGCGACACGCGCTGGTCGCAGGTGATCATCGGAGTCGAGCCTGATCCCGCCGGCGCCGGCGCTCTCCGCGACTGGACGGTCGGCTACTGGGAGGCGATACACCCGTACTCGGCCGGCGGCGCGTACGTCAACTTCATGATGGACGAGGGCCAGGACCGGGTGCGAGCGACCTACGGGAACAACTACGACCGGCTAGCCGAGATCAAGGCGACCTTCGACCCGGAGAACGTCTTCCGCGTCAACCAGAACATCCAGCCGGCAGGGTAGAGCGGGAGGTCCGGGCGCTGCAACCGGAGCGGCGAGCACAGCGAAGGGTTTTCAGCCCGCCCGCGTCTGGGTAAACGGAAAGTAGAACCAAAAGGGAGTGCGGCCCTCCCGCGAACTCCAGCCCCAAAAGGCTGCTGCGGCAGTTGGGAGAAGAGGCGCGGATGACTCAATGGGTTACGCCCACGCCAAACGGTCACGAACTTCGTGTGAGACGTGACGGAGACACCTGGATCGTAAGCTGCGGTGAAGACGAGGCGCGAAACAACCTGCTCGACGTCGCGATGATCGAAGCGATGCGCGGAGACGCCGCCGTCTTCGCACATTCGCCCAGGGTCGAGTACGGACCATGGATCCGAGCCCAGGCCGATCGGATCGAGCGCGCCTTTAACGCGATGGCCGACCAGGCCGATACCTAGCGCGCCGGCCGCCGCGCAGAAGTTCGCGCTCTTTCCGTGAAATTGTCGCCGCCTCCCCCGTTTGGGCGATCCCACAGCGCGGGCGACGCCGTAGAGTCGCGGCCACAGTCGCCGGCTTGATGCCCCGACGTGGAGCGCCTGGGTTCGTACAACACGGTCGACAGTTTCCGCCTGGAGGTGGTGAGCGATTTCTCGAGCAAGCCAAGAGCCTGAGGCCTCGCGTGCGCGTGAGCCCGAGCTTCCCGGCGACTTCGTGTCCGAGGACCTGCGCGACGACTGTGCCCGCTTCCTCGGCGAGCTGCAGGCGCTGATCGCGCGGCGCGCAGAAATGCCGCCTGACGGCGCGCATTGGGTGCCGCGGCGCCCCAAGTGATCGACCTCTGGCCCACGGGCTGCGCGAGCGGGCCGCGTGACAAGCGAATCGCCGCAGTTTGCGAGGTTGTTGGCACCAGGTTGGGACTCGACCCTCGTAACGATCGATGCTAGGTGATACGTTCGAGTAAGTGGCGTCCGGGGCGAAGGCGGATGGCATGGAAGTCGCCGTCCACCTTCTCTCTTGTCTCTCTCCCCTCAAAGAGCCATGAGCTCATCGGCAGGAGAGGTCGCGCCTCGGGCGTTGCTTTTTCCCTTTCTGGGCGATGGACGCCTGCTGCGACGACTAGGCACAGTCCGAGAACGCAAGAGCGGCAGGGCGACCGGGCACTCGCGCCCGCCGCCCGGGCGCGCTTACCCTTTGCACCGCAGTCAGATCCCTGCCGCCAGATCTATATACCGCGAGCGCGGCACCGCCACCAGGTCAGACCGGACGCGGGCTAGGCTGACCCGGCCGGCTCGTTCTCACTCGCCGCGACCTTGACCTGCTCTGCGCTGTCCTTGTCGACCTTCTCCTTCGTCACGTTGCCCGCGTTCGAGAGCGCCTTCTCGATGTCATCCGCCCATTGCTCCTCGAAGATCGCCACGATGCCTGAGCTGTTGACCGGCAGCGTGTCGTCCACGTCGGCCTTGATCTCTTCCTTCTGGCCGTGCGACACCAGGGCGCCGGCGCCCGCTCCGATACCTGCGCCCACCGCCGCGCTGGCGAGCAAGGCGGGCGGGAAGATCAGTCCGACGACCGCGCCTCCGACCAAGCCCCAGGTGGCACCCTTGCGGGTCTCGTGGAAGTCGTCGTCGACGTGGATCTTCCCGTCGGCGCGGCGGCTGACGAGGATGAGCCCGTCGACCTTGATCAGATCGTCCTTGGCGAGCTGCTTGATGGTGTCCCAGTCGCCTCGGGCGGCGTCCGGATCGGGGTAGGTCGCGATATAGAGATCGACGGGGGCGGCGGTGTCCGTATCAGATGCCATGGGGTCTCCTCCCCTTCTGAGGGCGACCGGCACACGACCGGTCGCACGAGTCCAGAACTCTGACGACAACCTATTGGACGTTCGCGCCGACGCGTCATCCGATGTGGACGACGCGTTGGGACCGGGCCGGTCCGCGGTTATGCGGACTACTGGTCGAGAAGCTCGTCGATCGCCGCGTCTACGGCTTCGCGGAGCGGCTGAGCGGTGTAGCCGACGAGCTTCACGTTCGCTTGCGCCTGGAGCACCTCGACGAGGTTCTCGAGGTCGTGCTCGTCCTCGACCTCGACAAGGTGCTCGGACCGCCAGGTTGCGATGAGGTGTACCTGTCTCATAGCGCGTCGTACATGCCTATCGGCGTCTGCGGCCCCCCGGTAAAGGAGAAGCCCCAGATGGCTTCAGCCGCAAACCTGAGCCCGCGTGCGTCGCTTGGTACGCGCAGATCAAAACAACACGGCGCCGCTGTCGACGAAAGCCCCGCCTGAGCGGGGGCTTTCGTGATGGGCCCGGGTGGATTCGAACCACCGACCAACGGATTATGAGTCCGCTGCTCTGACCAGCTGAGCTACGGGCCCCGTGCCCCGGCAAGCGTACCGCTGTAGCGCTGGTGCTTTATGCTCTCTCGCCATGCGAAAGCTTCTGCTTCTGGTCCCGCTCGGGCTGTTCCTCGCCGGCTGCGGCGGCACCAGCGGCGGCACGAACAACCCGAATCAGGGGCACCTCGGCGAGACGGCAGGGGTCGTGGGCAAGAAGGTGACGATCATCCTGAAGGACTTCACCCTCACTCCCGACGCGGTCAAGCTGCCGAAGACCGGCACCTACACCTTCGAGCTCCACAACGAAGGGGCCCAGGTGCACAACCTCGAGATCGAGGGCAACGGCCTCGAGAAGAAGGGCACGAACATCGGCTTCGGCGAGAAGGAGACCTTCTCCGCCACCTTCACGAAGGCGGGCACGTACGAGATGTACTGCCCGGTCGACGGCCACAAAGCTCTCGGGATGAAGGGCACCATCACCGTCGGGTGACGGTTACCTCGACTCAGCGCCGAGAAACCCTCACAATAGGGCGGCACGCGCTCCAGCGGCCGTCCACGAAGGAGGGTGGTGAACGGTGAAGGTCTTCCAGCACGAACGGCAGCTCCGAACCACCGGCGGCCTGGCCGTCCGGGACATCACCGAAGAGGTAACCGAGGCCGTCCGGGTGAGCGGCGTCGTCGACGGGATCGCCTGTGTCTACTCACCCCACACAACGTGCTGCGTACGGGTGAACGAGTTCGAGAGCGGCTTCCTCGAGGACTTCGCCAACCTGCTCAAACGCCTCGTGCCGAGCGAGACCTACTACGCCCACGACGACTGGGACCGGCGCACCGAGAACATCTGTCCCGAGGACATGGACTTCGGGAACGGGCACTCGCACTGCATGGCGATGTTGCTCGGGACCGCCGGGGAGTCGATCCCGGTGCGCGACGGCGAGCTCTGCCTGGGCACCTGGCAGCGCGTGCTCTTCCTCGAGCTCGATCGCGAGCGCGACCGGCGCTGGATCGTCCAGGTCGTCGGGACCTAGCCAGCTAGTCCGGCAACTCCGCGGCCAACGCCTCGACGAGCTGTTCCTGGAGCCAGGACAGGTACGCGTACAGCGCAAGCTCCGGCGCACCCGGATCGTCTTCGGCGAGATCCGCGAGCAAAGTCTCGTCGCTCACCTCGAGGCGCGTGCCGAGGAACAGCCGTAGGTCGTTCAGCGCGGTCAGCCAAGCCTGCGCTTGCTCGGCGGTGAGGCGCTCGGCCGACGCGGTCTCGGACAGCACCCGCAGCGACCGCCGCCGCCCCGCCAGCAACTCCCCTCCCAGCAGCTCCCGATAGGCCGCCTCGTCCTGCTCGTCCTCGTAGGCGTGGGGGAAGAGCCGGCGCAGGCCGGGATCCTCCGGAGCGTCCTCGAGCAGCGAACGCAGCTCGTCCGGAAGCTGGCGCAGGAGCGCGCGCTCCGCCTCGGGCAGGTGCAGGACGTAGTCGCCGTCCCCGCTGCGCTCGATTCGCCGCTCGTTCCACATCAATCACGTTGCATGGTGGCCCAGAGCCCGTGACCGTGGAGGCGCGAGACGTCATGCTCGGCCTTCTCGCGCGTCCCACTCGAGACTACCGCCTTGCCTTCGTGGTGGACCTGCAGCATCAACTTCGTCGCCTTGGCCTTGCTGTAGCCGAACAGCTTCTGGAAGACGAGTGTGACGTACGACATGAGGTTGATCGGATCGTTCCAGACGATCACCACCCACGGGCGCTCGTGCTCGAGCTCGTCGCCTCCGCGCGGCTGCTCGACCTCGACCTCGGCGGGAGCTAGCGTCGACGACACCGGCAGCCGCGAGTCAGGCGACCTTCAGCGCTTCGATCTCACGGTTGACCGCGAGCCGCTCGAGGGCACTCGATTCGATCTGGCGCACGCGCTCACGCGTGAGGCCGAGCTCGCGGCCGATCGCCTCCAGCGATGCCGGGTCGCGGTCACCGTTGAGCCCGTAGCGGCGCTTGACGACCTCGCGCTCGCGGTCCGGCAGCTGCGCGACTGCGCGCCGGAGCACGTCCTCGTCGAGGCTGACCGTGAGCTCCGCTTCCGGCTCCGCGCCCTCGCTCGCAAAGAGGTCTCCGAGCCGTCCTTCGCTGTCGCTCCCGAGCGGCTTGTCGAGGCTCGCGATCGCCCGCGCCGCCTGCTGCACCTCGTGGACCTGCTTCAGCGACAGCTTTGCCTGCTCGGCGATCTCCTCTTCGGTCGGCTGCCGGCCGAGCTTCGGCGCCAGCGTCCGCTCCGCTCGCGCCATCTTCTGCTCACGCTCACCGATGTGGACCGGAAGACGGATCGTGCGCGACTTGTTCGCGACGCCACGCTGAACGGCTTGGCGGATCCACCAGGTGGCGTAGGTCGAGAACTTGAATCCTCGGCGCCAGTCGAACTTCTCGACCGCGCGGATCAGACCGATGATCCCCTCCTGGATCAGGTCGAGCAGGGAGAGCTCGTGGCCCTGATAGCGCTTGGCGATCGAGACCACCAGCCGGAGGTTCGAATTGATCATCCGCTCCTTCGCCTCGTGGTCGCCTCGCTCGATCCGCTTGGCCAGGTCCACTTCCTCCTCCTTCGTCAGCAGCGGCCAGCGGCCGGCTTCGTTCAGGAAGAGCTGAAGCGCATCGGTTGTCGCGACGGCGAGATCGCCGTTGACGTAGGTGCTTTCGTGACTCTCCTTGCCGCAGTCGTCGCTGACCTCGAGCCCGCGCTCCTCTAGTTGCTCGTAGAGCGCGCGGATCTCCTCGTCGTCCAACTCGTGCTCCTGGACGAGCTCGTTCAGGTGGGAGAGGTTGACGCACCCCTCATCCTCGCCCCTGGCGATCAGCGCTTCGATCCGATCGCTCGTAATCTCGGTCATCCTCCCTCCCTTATTCCTGATTCCCATCCTTTAAATCGCCTTCCAAGAGGGAGTACAGCACGCAGTCGCGCCGGCTGCCCTGGAGCTCGATGTAGCTCCGGAGCAGGCCCTCCCGCTGGAAGCCGGCGCCCTCGGCGACGCGCTGCGACGGCTCGTTCTCGGGATCGGTCACCAGCTGGACGCGCGGCAGGCCGAGCTCTCGCAGCGCCCATTGGGCGACGAGCCGCAGCGCCGACGTCGCGACCCCGCGCCGCCTAGCTTCCCGCGCGACCCAGTAGCCGATCGAGCCCTGCAGGGCGTAGTCCTCGTGCAGGCGCAGCCCGACCGCGCCCAGCACCTCGCCCGCTTCCCGGCCGGTGACGGCGAAGGCTGCGTGGCGGCCGTCGTCCCAATCGCGCTCGGTCTGCTCGATCCAGGTACGCGCGTGCTCATCGCTGTACGGCGAAGGCACGCGAGTCCAGCGCGAGATCTCCGGGTCCTGGCAGATCTCGGCGACGCGCGGCACATCGGCCAGCCTCCAGGGGCGCAGGACGAGCGCGTCGTCCGCGAGCTCGGTTCGCGCCGGTGCCTGCATACAAGGAGGTTAGAGCAGGCCGCAGTGCCGGGCCGTGTTGGGCCACGCGCCGTAGCCGCGCCCGCTTCGGTGGGCGCGCTCGGCCACCCACATCTGCTCGAGCGCTGTCCAGCGATTGGCCCAGCCGCGGCGCAGGAGTACCCGCGGGGCGTAGCTCTGCATGAAGCCGCGATCCATCTGCAGGCCGCCCCAGTACGGGTCGCTTCCGTCCCCCCAGCTGCCCTCGAAACGATGGATGCAGAGCCAGCCCCGCCTGTGGGGCGGACGAGCTGCGACCTTGCGTACGTGGCGTGCGTGACGGCGCCAATAGAGCAGGGCACGCCGGGTGTTGAGCGGCGCCGCCGAATGCGCTCGGCGCTGGCCGATCAGGATCTGCCAGCGCCAGGTTGTGGCGCGCAGCCGTCGCGTCACGAGTGGATTGACATGGCGTTCGGACGCGATCTTGCCCTTGGTCTTGTGGTTGGCCCGCTTCTTCGGCGGGCTCGTCGCCGACGCCAAAGCCGACGCGGCGGCCGCGACGGCCAGCAGAACCGCGAGCACAGGCAGAAGCACACGTTTTGAACTCACCGCAGAAACCCCTCCTTGGGGAGTCGACTCTCATCGGCTCGACAGGAAGCGCGTCCGCGGGCGGCGCGGGAGACTTGCTTCCGTGGCCTGGTCGATACGACCTGTTCCGAGAGCTGTTAGACGCCAAACCTGACAACTGGTTAGCGTTGCTCGTGCGCTTCGCCACGAAGATGGAGTGAAACCCGCTTGATACCGTCGAAAGGTGCGCCGACTTGTCCTGCTGCTGAGCGCAATCGTCGCGCTCGACATCATGTTTTTCGCGGCGCTCGCGCCGCTGCTGCCGCACTTCGTGACCGAGTACGGCCTCTCGAAGGGCGCGGCCGGCCTCCTCTCCGCCTCGTACGCGGCCGGGGTGCTCGCGGCCTCTGTCCCCGGGGGGGTCGCCGCGTCGCGTTTCGGGCCGCGGCAGGCAGCTCTGGGCGGAGTCGCGCTGACCGCGGCCGCGAGCCTCGCGTTCGCGGTCTCGAGCAATGTCTGGATGCTCGGTGCCGCTCGGCTGCTCCAGGGGGTCGGGAGCGCCTTCTCGTGGTCGGGTGCGCTCGCCTGGCTAGTCGCAGCGGCACCGCGCGAGCGGCGCGGCGCGTTGATCGGGGCCACGATGGGCGCGGCCGTCTTCGGCGCCCTACTCGGGCCCGTCCTGGGCGCGATCGCCACGGTGGCGGGTGTGCGAGGGACCTTCCTGGGGGTGAGCGTGCTCGGGCTGGGGCTCGGCGCCTGGGTGCTCGCCACTCCCGGGGTGCCGGCGCAGCCACAGTCGCTCTCGGCGCTGCGGCGCGCCGACCGGCGCCTGCTCGGCGGGCTCTGGCTTCTGGTCCTGCCCGCGTTGCTCTTCGGAGTGCTGGCGGTGCTCGTGCCGCTGAAGCTCCATGCTGACGGCTGGGGCGGCGTCGCGATCGGCGCGGTCTTCCTCGCCACCGCGGGCCTCGAGGTGGCCCTGAACCCGTTGCTCGGGCACTTCAGCGACAAGCGCGGGCGCTTGCTGCCGGTGCGAGTCGCGCTGCTCGGCTCGACGATGGTGTCGCTCGCGTTCGCGTGGGCCGACTCGGCGCCGCTCGTGGCGGGACTCGTGGTGATCGCGGGGATCACCTACGGCGGCTTCTACACCCCGGGGATGGCGCTGCTCACCGACGCGGCCGAGCGGCAGGGCATCGCGCCGGGCCTCGCTTTCGGCGCGATGAACGGTGCCTGGGCGGCGGGCAACGTCGTGGGGCCCGCGCTCGGCGGGTGGCTCGCGGAGGTGGCCGGCGACTCGCTGCCGTACCTGCTCCTCGCTCTCGTCTGCGTGCTGACGCTGGCGGTGACGATGTCGTGGGCGCCCCGCTACCTCCAGGCGAGGTCGCGCCCGAGCAGCTCGTAGAGGCGCCGGTTCGGCTCGGCGAAGTACTGCGCGAGCTCCGCGCGCGTCTCCGGCTTCATCTCCTCGTACCGCCGCTCGAATACGCGCGGGTAGGCGTCGAGCCCGTGCGGTGCCGCGCCGAGGAACTCGAGCACCCGCGCATACGACCGGTCGGGCTCGCCCAGAAGCTCCTCGCTGGGGATGATCAGCAGCTGCTCGGGCGGAAAGACCCCGAGCCAGCGCTCGAGTTGCTCGGCGTACCTGCCGCGTGCCTTGTAGGTGTGGCTCCACCAGGCGCGGCTGAAGTAGCGCGGGTCGGATCGGAGGCGCTCCTCCTCCCCGTCGAGGCGCTGCTCCTCGGCGGCAAGCGCCTCCTCGAACGAGAATGGCTCGCGGCCGAGCGCGACCTCGTGGTGGTAGTGGGAGAGCGCGCGGTCGACCGGGTTGCGGACGAGCGCGACCAGCCTCGCGTCCGGCACCAGCTGCTTGACCCGCTCCGGCCCGAGCGGGTGGAAGAGGTAGCTCGGGCTCGCCTCGCCGACGAGCTCGCCGCGGGTGCGCAGGAGGTTCGGGAAGTTGCCGCGGTACCAACTCGCGCCTCGCGCGTAGTGCCGGTCGAAGTAGCTGACCTCTTTCCAGGACGGGCCCGTGATGCCCGGGTGGCGGCGCAGGAAGGCATAGAGCGCGGTCGTGCCGGCCTTCTGCGCGCCGAGGATCAGAAAGTCGGGCAGGGGCCGGACCGCCGCAGTGGCCCGGCCGTAGGTCCAGATGACGTTGCGCAAGACCACCCGGGCCGGCTCCGGGATCGTCGGGATCAGCTCGGCGGGCAGCCTCACCGGGTGCTCACGAATAGCCGAGCTCGCGCAGAAGCGGGCCGGTCTCGGTCTCTACGTCGGCTACCTGCTGCTCGGTCAGGTCGCGGCGCCAGCGGCCGACGGATTGGGAGTGCACGTCTCGAAGGGCTTCGGCGAGCTCGTCCGCGTCGGCGCCGATGTGGCGGGCGATGCGGGTCGCGGTGGCGTCCGGGTCAGCGACGAGCTCCTCGTAGCGCACCTCGAGCGTGGCGGCGGGCGCGGCCGCCCTCGCTGCCGTGAGGTAACGGCGCCAGGCCCAGCCCGCGCGAGCCGCCTCGCTGGCGGCGCGGAACTCCTGAACCCGCTCCGGCTCGACCCAGAAGCGGGCCTGCTCGCCGTAGGGGCTGCCCACGTCGTCGGCTCCGCCCCGCTCGACGCGGAGCCATCCCTTCTCGAGCAAGGAGCAGACGACGTCGCGTCCGTCGCGAACCATGTGCACGACCTTCGCCTGCGGGTAGGCGCTGAGCGCCGCGCCGAGGACGAAGCTCGTCTCGGGTGTCTGCTCGACGGCCCGTAGGCGGCGGGCCAGGCCAAAGCGGCGCACGCGCTCGAGAATTCGGCGCAGGCGCCGAGCCGCCTCGTACTCGGACAGTGCCGCGAGCTCGTCGATCGAGACCTTGAGCGGGCCGACCTCGCCGAGGTCGACGAACCCCGTCAGCCGGCCGAGCGAACCACCCATGAACGACGTCCCGGAGCGCGGCGCGCCGACCACGAAGACCGGCCGCTCGGTCGCGTCCCCCGCATCGCTAGACGATTTCCTCCGTCCACGGAGGGCGACGCGCGCGGCGGCGTTGCCGTAGAGGCGCAGTAGTTGCCCGGTGTCGGAAGGCGCGGCCACGGCGCGGAAGCCTACTCAGGCGTAACGTAGGCGGCGGTCAGACCGCCGTCTACCAGGAAGGTCGTCCCGGTCACGTAGGAGGACTCGTCCGAGGCTAGGAAGAGTGCTCCGTTCGCGATCTCCCCCGCCTTCGCGAGGCGGCCCATGGGCAGGTGGACACGCCGTCGCTCGTACGCGGCCGGGTCGTCTTGGAAGAGCCGCAGGAGAAGCGGCGTCTCCACGGGGCCCGGGCAGAGAGCGTTCACCCGCACCCCGCGGCGTGCGAACTCGACCGCGAGCTCGCGGGTCAGCGAGAGCACCGCGCCCTTGGACGCCGTGTAGGCGATCTGCGAGGTCGCCGCGCCCACGAGAGCAACGAACGACGCGACGTTGATCACGGAGCCCGACCCGCGCTCGAGCAGGCGTGGGATCCCGTGCCTGCAGCAGAGGTAGACGCCCTTCGCGTTCACGTTCATGACGCGGTCCCACGCCTCCGGCTCGGTCTCGAGCACCGAGGCGTCGTCGCGCGGCATGATGCCGGCGTTGTTGTAGATCACGTCGATGCCGCCGTAGCGCTCTGCCGTCGCCGCGTACATCGCCTCGACGCTCGCCGGGTCGGCAACGTCGACCTCCTGGAAGAACGCCTCGCGGCACTCGGCCGCGACAGCCTCCCCGTGCTCGCGACTGACGTCGGCGACACACACCGACGCGCCCTCGGACGAGAACAGGATCGACGCCTCACGCCCGATCCCGCCGGCGGCTCCGGTGATCACTGCCACCTTTCCGTCGAGTCGCCCCATCAGTCGGTCGAGACGAACACGTTCTTGATCTCCGAGTAGCCCTCGAGCGCGTGCATCCCGAGCTCACGCCCGAAGCCCGACTGCTTGAAGCCGCCGAAGGGCGTCGAGACCCGTACGGACGTATTCGCGTTGACGGAGAGGACGCCGGTCTCGAGCGCCCGCGCGACCCGCAACGCACGCGCGCCGTTCTCGCTCCAGATCGAGCCCGAAAGCCCATAGGGCGTGTCGTTTGCGATCCGGACGGCGTCGGCCTCGTCCTCGAAGGGGATCACGGCGGCGACGGGCCCGAACACCTCCTCGCGTGCAACGCGATCGTCGTTGGACGCCTCCACGAGCGTCGGTGGGAACCAGAAGCCGCTGCCGGCGGGGATGTTGCCACGATAGGCAACGCTACCAGCGACGTAGGACGATACGTTCTCGCGCTGCTCGGCCGAGATCAGCGGGCCCATCTCGGTCGCTTCGTCCTCGGGGTCGCCCACGCGCAGACCCTCCGTCGCCGCCACAAGCAGCGCCAGGAACCGGTCGTAGGCGGAGCGCTCGACAAGGATCCGCGACCGCGCGCAGCAATCCTGCCCGGCGTTCCCAAAGACCGCAGACGGCGCGGCGGCCGCCGCCCTCTCGAGATCCGCATCCGCGAAGACGACGTTGGCCGACTTGCCGCCGAGCTCGAGCGTCACGCGCTTGATCGTCCCCGCGGCGGCCTGCATCACCCCACGCCCGACCTCGGTCGAGCCTGTGAAGCCGATCTTCGCCACCTCCGGGTGCTCGGCTAGCCGCTGGCCTACAACCCGCCCCGGTCCGACGAGCACGTTGACGACACCCTCCGGGATCCCGGCCTCGAGGACGAGCTCGGCCAGCCGTAGCGCCGTCAGCGGCGTCAGCTCCGCCGGCTTGAGCACGACGGTGTTCCCGCAGGCGAGCGCCGGCCCGAGCTTCCAGCTCGCGATGTTGAGCGGGAAGTTCCACGGCACGATCAGACCGACGACGCCGAGCGGCTCCCGGAACGTCAGGTCGATGCCTCCCGCGACGGGAATCGTCTCGCCGTAGTGCTTGTCCACGGCGCCGGCGTAGAAGTTGAAGACCTCGGCCACCATGCCGACCTCGCCGCGCGAGTCCGAGATCGGCTTGCCCACGTTGCGGGTCTCGAGCAGCGCCAGCTCCTCGCCGTGCTCCTCGACGAGCGCGGCGAGACGCCGCAACAA
>DATNOU010000044.1:0-1971 GCA_035601195.1 Gaiellaceae bacterium
GCGTAGTCGACGCCGACTGCGAGCCCGATCAGCAACACCATTGAGCTGGCGCTTTGGTCGATCGGGATGGCGTGGCTTGTCAGGGCGAGGATGCCGCCGGCGATGGCGATCGCGCTCAAGGCGAGAACGACCGGCAGCAGGGCGGCGACCAGTGCCGCGAAGGCGAGCCAAAGGATCACCAGTGTGAGCGGGATCGAGGCGCTCTCGGCCCGGTGGAAGTCCTTGCCGATCGTGTCGCTGAGCGCCTTGTTGGCGGAGGCGTCCCCGAACTGCTCGATTCGGAGTGTCGGCTGCGTGCGGGCTACACTCTTGACGGCGTCGACGACCGGCTGCACGCGCTTGTTGGCGGTGTCGCGCTTGCCCTTCATTTGGACGAGCACGAGCGCGGAGTGTCCGTCGCGGCTGATCTGCCCTGCGTTGCCGGGCGCGAAGGGCGAGCGGATGTTCTCGACCCGGCCAGTTGACGTGATCGCGGCGATGATCTCTCGCGCCGCCTTTCGCGCGGGCGCGGTGCGGATGCTGCCGTTGCCGCGGGTCTGCAGGAGCACTTCTTCGGCCGCGGGCCGCTTGAAGCCGCCGTGGTCGAGGAGCCGCTCCGCTTTCGCGGAGTCGCCGGCAGCCTCACCCGCGGCGGAGAGCTTCTTGCTGCCAACGCCGGCGGCCGCGAGCCCGACGAGCAAGATGGCGACCCAGAGCAGGATCGCCTTCGTGCGGTGCTCGGCGCTCCAGCCGCCGAGCCGGGCGGCGAGGCCTCGCTGGGAGTGTGTCGGAAGCGGGGCGTTCATGGTGACCTCCGTTTGGTGGTGAATCGAGTTGACGAGGTCACGTTAGGGCCGCTAGTTGTCCATGTTGGAAACCCGGGCGGCCATCGGGGACCGCCCGGTTCCCGGATGCTTCAGCGGCTGAGGTAGTAGGCGACGGACGTCACCGTGAACACGAACGCGAAGATCGGGAGGAGGAAGAGAACGACTTCCGCGAGTGCAATCGCGGGCGTTGCCGCGCTCTCGCCTTCGACCTCGAGCTCGTGCAGCCGCTTGAAGCTGGCGCTGTGATGACGTCTATCCATGCCTCGACGGTACGTCCGGAGCGTTCCGGGCTTAGCCACCCGCGGGGAAACGAGTTACTTCGGTGCTCCCGCCGCGCGCGACGATCACGAGATCGACGAGCTCGGGCGGGAAGAGGCCGTGCTCGACGACGCCCGGCTGTCGGTCGAGTCTTTGCGCGAGATCGCGCGGGTCGTCGACCAGGCCGAGGAAGTCCGCGATCATGCCTCCCTCCGGACTTCGCGGGGTGTGCGCGCGGAGCCGGGCATCGCCGAGCGCGGCGAGGGTTGTCTCGACGGCGAAGGGGACCAGCTCGAGCGGCACGGGTGGGCGCAGCCGCTCGACGCGTTTGTCCGAGGAGGCGATGACGACGAAGCGCTGGGCGGCTGCGGCGAGGATCTTCTCTCGCGTTTGGGCGGCGCCGCCGCCCTTGATCAGCCAACCGGTTAAGTCGATCTGGTCGGCACCGTCGATCGAGAGGTCGAGCCTGCCGGCTACGTCAAGCGAGAGGACACGGAGGCCGTTCGCCTCGGCGGCGCGTTCGCTGGCCGGTGATGCGGCGACGAAGGCCGCGTCCGGTCGAACCTCTGCAAGCACCTCGATGAGCCGGTGGACGGTCGAGCCGCTGCCGAGCCCGACGACCATCCCGGGCTCGATCAGCAGGGCGGCCTCGCGTGCGGCCGCCAGCTTCTCGAGCTCAATCGCGGGCGAGGGTGTTTCCAACCGAGCCAAGGACCTCGCTCGCGGCGACGACGCGCGCGGCCATCGCCAGCTCAGCCTTGCGTCCCCACGAGCGTGGGTCGTAGACGCTCTTGTCAATACCCGGCTTGCCTGAGTCGGGACGTGAGGCGAAGTGCTCTTCGATCGCGTGCGTGAACGCGTACTGCATGTCGGTGTCGACGTTCATCTTCACGACGCCGTTCGCGAC
>DATNOU010000045.1:0-19967 GCA_035601195.1 Gaiellaceae bacterium
AGGGCCGCAAGGCGCGCGTGATCGGGCTGATCGAGGGGCAGATCGTGACGGACGCCGTGGAGGAGGAGCCGCGCGTCGACAACGGCCTCGCGGTCGCGGATCCCGCGCGGGACCTCGCCAAGATCGCCGTCGTGGAGCGCCACCTGGGGACGGGGCGGATGGGGCTCGGCTTCGTACGCGGATTCGGCTTGCAGCGCGGCGCGATGGCCTCGACGATCGCCCACGACGCGCACAACATCGTCGTCGTCGGGGTCGACGACAGCGACATGGCGCGGGCGGTGCAGCGGCTGGCTGAGTTGGGGGGCGGACTGGTCGTGATCGCCGACATGGGTGTGCAGGCCGAGCTGCCGCTTCCGGTGGCGGGACTCCTGTCGGTGGAGCCCTACGAGGAGGTCGTGCGGGAGACGGAGGCGTGCGTGGCGGCGGTGCGCAAGCTCGGCTGCACCTTCCCCTCGCCCTTCCAGATGATGGCGTTTCTAGCGCTGAGCGTGATCCCGAAGCTGAAGATCACGGACAGCGGCCTCATCGACGTCGACGAGTTCGAAGTTTCGCCTCTCTTCGCCGATTGAGGCGAAGTCGGGCGTCGTCAGCGGGCGAAGTTCACAGCCCTTATGATCCTGGTCCGCTTGTCTGACAACGCTCTCTTCGAGCCGATTTCGCGGCAGAAGACGTATGAAATCGTCGCGGAGCGCCTTCTCGGGCTCATCAGCTCGCGCCATCTCGGGCCGGGCGACGCCATCCCTTCCGAGCGCGAGCTCGTTCAGCTCTACCGCGTCGGCCGCTCCTCCGTCCGCGAGGCCCTGCGCATGCTCGAGTCGAAGGGCCTGATCAGGAGCGGCGGCAACGGGAGCTTCACGGTTGCTCAGTTCGGCAACCCTCTCAACAACTCCCTGGATTTCCTGCTGTCCGTTGATGAGGCCAACTACGGCGAGCTCTTCGAGGTTCGGCGGATCCTCGAGGGCGAGGCGGCCGCCCTCGCCGCCTCGCGTCATCGCGACGAGGACGTCGTCCGGATGGCCGCGGAAATCGAGGCGATGGAAGCGGCGCTCGACTCGGAGGAGGGCTTCATCGCAGCCGACCTGCGTTTCCACCTCACGCTCGCCGAGGCGAGCGGGAACCGTCTCATCGCACACCTGATGGACGCAATCCGCAGCCTCCTGCAACGCTCGCTTTCGTCGGCCTACCACATCCCGGGGAGTCCAGAAGGCGCCGTCGTCCTCCATGGTCTCATCCTCGAGGCGATCGCCGCCAGACGGCCAGAGGAGGCGCGCCAGCGCATGCAGGAGCACGTCTCGCGCGTTGAGCGCGACATCACGAGGTCGGGGGACTGACGATGGAGCTCGGATTCGTCGGTCTCGGCGTGATGGGCGGCGGCGTCGCCCGGCGCCTGCTCGCCGCAGGCCACGAGCTTCACGGCTGGAACCGCACGCCCGAGAAGGCGGCCCCGCTCGTCGCCGAGGGACTCGTCCTCGAGGAGTCGCCAAGGGCCGTCGCCGAGCAGGCGGATGTGGTCTTCACGATGGTCACGAACGTTTCCGCGCTCCGTGCGGTCGCCGAGGGAGAGGATGGGATCATCGCCGGTCTCCGCCCGGGCAAGGTATGGGTGGACATGACGACGGCCGCCCCGGCGGTGTGCCGAGAGCTTGCCGAACGGGTCCGGGAGACGGGCGCCGACATGGTCGACGCCCCGGTGTCGGGCAGCGTGTCGACGCTCGAGGAAGGCCGGCTCTCGATCATGGTCGGCGGGAGCGAGGAGACGTTCCGCCGTGTCGAGCCGATCCTTCTCGACATCGGGCCGAAAGTGACTCGCGTCGGCGACAACGGCCAGGCGCTGCTCTTGAAGATCGCCATCAACCTGAGTCTGCACGTGCAGATGGTCGCCTTCTGCGAGGGCCTCCTCTTGGCCGAGAAGGATGGGATCGACCGTGAGGTCGCCCTCGACGTGATGCTCGGAAGCGTCATCGCCTCGCCGATGCTCAAGTACCGGGCACCGTTCATCCTCGACATGCCGGACGAGGCCTGGTTCAACGTCAACATGATGCAGAAGGACATGCTGCTCGCCCTCGAGGCGGGCCGCCAGCTCGACGTGCCGATGCCGACGACGGCGAGTACGAACGAGCTCCTGACGGCTGCCCGCGCCATGGGGCTCGAACACAACGACTTCGCCGTCGTCTATGAGGTGCTCGCCGAGATGGCCGGCCTGAAGCGGGTGGAGCGGTGATGGCGACCGAAGCCGTGCCCGCGGCCGACGTCGGCGCGGAGCTCGCCCTGCGGATGTACGAGCAGATGCAGCGGATCCGCTCCTTCGAGGAGCGCGTCGACCAGCTCTACCGGGGCGCGAAGATGCCAGGGCTCGCTCATCTCTACGTCGGCGAGGAAGCCGTCGCCGTAGGCGTCTGCGAGGCGCTTCGCCGCGACGACTACATCACCAGCACCCACCGCGGCCACGGCCACTGCCTGGCGAAGGGCGCGTCGATGGACCGTATGTTCTGCGAGCTCCTCGGCAAGGAGGAGGGCTACTGCCGCGGCAAGGGCGGCTCGATGCACATTGCCGACCACGAGAACGGCAATCTCGGCGCAAACGCGATCGTGGGGGGATCGACCGGCATCGCGACCGGCGCCGCGTTCTCGGCGAAGGCGCGGGGTACCGACCAGGTCGCGGTCTGCTTCTTCGGCGAAGGTGCACTCGGCCAGGGCGTCCTCTACGAAGTGATGAACATGGCGGCCCTCTGGAAGCTGCCGGTCGTCTACGTCTGCGAGAACAACTCCTACAACGAGTACACCCACTTCTCGGAGACGACCTCGGGCGACATCGGGGCGCGGGCGGCGGCGTTCGGGATCCCGGCCGAGGAAGTCGACGGGCAGGACGCGCGCGCGGTCTACGCGGCCACCCACCGCGCCGTCGAGCGTGCCCGTCGCGGCGAGGGCCCCGGCTTTCTCGTCTGCGAGACATACCGCTACCACGGCCACCACGTCGGCGACGTCGACCGTGCCTACTACCGCTCGAAGGACGAAGAGGAGCGGTGGAAGTCCGAGCGCGATCCTCTCCGCCTCCTCCGTACCTGGATCGTCGAGCGGGGTTTCGCGGACGAGGGCGAGCTCGAGCGCATCGCCCACGACGTCGAGGCAGAGGTGGCGGCCGCCGCCGAGCACGCGCTCGAGGCCCCTTTCCCCGATCCCAGCGAGGTCGACAAGCATGTCTACGCCGGCTGAGGTCACTGTCCCCAAGGAGCACGAGGGCACGCGCGAGATCTCGCTCGCGCAGGCCGTCAACGAGGCGCTCGCCGAGGAACTGCGGCGTGACCCGACTGTGTTTCTCATCGGGGAGGACGTCGCCGAGGCCGGCACGCCCTTCAAGGTGACCTCCGGGCTCGTGGAGGAGTTCGGGACCGAGCGCGTCCTCGACTCGCCGATCTCCGAAGCGGGCATCACCGGAATCGGGCTCGGCGCGGCGATGACCGGCATGCGTCCGGTCGTCGACATCATGTTCGGCGACTTCCTCACACTCGTGATGGACCAGCTCGCCAACCAGGCGGCGAAGGCCCACTACATGTCGGGCGGGCGGCTGAAGGTGCCGCTGACGATCCGCACCACGCTCGGCGCGACGCGTCGGTCGGCTGCCCAGCACAGCCAGAGCCTGCACGCGTGGGTATCGCACGTGCCCGGCCTGAAGGTGGCTCTCCCCTCGACCCCCTACGACGCCAAGGGTCTCCTGAAGACGGCGATCAGGGACGACAGCCCCGTCGTCTTCTTCGAGGACAAGATGATGTTCGCGGCCAAGGGCCCGGTGCCCGATGGCGAGTACACGATCCCCTTCGGCGTGGCGGACGTAAAGCGAGAGGGAGAGGACGTGACGATTGTCGCCACGAGCTCGATGGTGTACGTCGCCCTCGAGGCAGCCGATCGACTGGCCGCGGAGGGCGTCAGCGCCGAGGTCGTCGACCCGCGCACCCTCGTCCCGCTCGACCGCGAGACGCTCGTGGCGTCGGCGAAGAAGACAGGGCGGGTCATCGTCGTCGACGAGGGCCACCGTAGCTACGGCGCGTCTGCCGAGCTCGCCGCGGCAATCGGGGAGGAGGCGTTCTACTGGCTCGACGCGCCGGTGCGGCGCGCGGCCGCGATGGACGTGCCGGTGCCCTTCTCCCCGGTGCTCGAGGACCAGACGGTCCCGACGCCCGACTCGGTTGTGGAGCTGTCCCTGTCCCTCGTCGGAAAGGCGTAAGCGATGGCGTTGCGGAGCTTCGGAACGATGGCGGTCGACTGGGAGCAGCGGGCCGACTTCGACCGCCTTCGGCGCGAACGGCTGGCCCGGGCGAAGGAGCACCTGGCGGAGTCGGAGCTCGGGGCGCTCCTCTGCTTCGACATGTCGAACATCCGCTACATCACCGCGACGCACATCGGCACGTGGGCGATCGACAAGCTCATCCGCTTCTGCCTGCTCCCGCAGGGCGGCGAGCCGATCATGTGGGACTTCGGGTCGGCCGCGCGGCACCACAAGCTCTTTTGCCCGTGGCTGGGAGAAGACCGCTCGCGCGCTGGCATCTCGACCCTGCGCGGTTCCGTCGAGGGACGCGCCGAGTCGGTGGCGAAGAAGATCCGCATCGAGCTCGAGGAGGGCGGGCTCCTCGACGAGCCGCTCGGCGTGGACGTGATCGAGCTCCCCGTGCTCCGCGCGCTCGAGGCTGAGGGAATCCAGGTCGTCGATTGTCAGGCGCTCATGCAGGACGCGCGCATGTTGAAGACGCAAGACGAGATCACGCTCCTGACGACGGCGTGCGCGATGGTCGACGCCGCCTACGAGGAGCTCTTCCGCGCCCTGAAGCCGGGCATGCGCGAGAACGACTGCGTCGCGCTCGTGAACCGGGTGCTCTACGAGCTCGGCTCCGAGCACGTCGAGGGCGTCAACGCGATCTCCGGTGAGCGCTGCAGTCCGCACCCGCATGTCTTCACCGACCGGATTCTGCGTCCCGGCGACCCGGCCTACTTCGACATCCTCCACGCCTACAACGGCTACCGCACCTGCTACTACCGCACGTTTGCGGTCGGTAGCGCGTCCCGTGCGCAGGTTGACGCCTACCGTCGCTGCCGCGACTTCCTCGACCAGGCGATCGCGCTCATTCGGCCCGGCGTCACGACCGCGGACGTCGTCTCGGTCTGGCCGGAGGCCGAGGACTTCGGCTTCCCGGACGAGGAGGCGGCCTTCGCGCTCCAGTACGGCCACGGCGTCGGCCTCTCGATCTGGGAGAAACCGATTTTCAGCCGGCTCGTCTCCTTCGACTACCCAGAGACGATCCGGGAAGGGATGGTGTTTGCGCTCGAGACGTTCTGGCCGGCCTCCGACGGCTGGTCGGCCGCTCGGATCGAGGAGCAATTGGTCGTGACGGCGGACGGCTGCGAGGTCATAACGCGGTTCCCGGCGGAGGAGCTGCTCGTGGCGGGAGGAGGACACCCCACCGTCGGAGGACCGCTTCCCGGCGTGCGCGAGACGCAGTCGAATCTCAACAACCCGAGCACGACGGATGCGGTCATCGCGTCGGCCCGGCTGGAAGGAGCGGCGACGGACTAGTGCCCCTTCAGGTGATGCTGTCTAGCTCCTGGGTCGCGAGCACCAAGCGATGCAAGGACGCAGGGAGCGCCCATAGCTGGGACTATGGGCGCGACGGAGGACGCCGCAGCGCGCCGCGTGATCGCGGGCCGGGAGCGGGCTGGTATTGCCTGGAGGGGCACTCATGGCGACCGAGGTGATCATGCCCGCTCTCGGCCTGGCCCAGGAAACCGGCAAGGTGCTCCGCTGGCTGAAGGCGGAGGGCGAGAGCGTCGCCAAGGGCGAGCCCCTGCTCGAGGTGGAGACGGACAAGGTGACGGTCGAGGTCGAGGCTCCGGCGGAAGGAATCCTGGGCGGGCTCCGCGCGGGAGAAGGAGACGACGTCCCAGTGGGCCAGGCCGTGGCCTTCGTCCTGGCGCCGGGCGAGTCGGCGCCGGAGCCGGCGGCGGTCAGCCCCGCGCCCGAGCCGGCTGCGGTCAGCGCGGCGCCGAAAGCGACGGAGTCGGAGCCGGCGGAAGCATCCGCCGAGCCGAAGCCCGGTCCAAAGGCCCGCAGGCGACTCGCCTCGCCGAAGGCGCGCCGGCTCGCGCGCGAGCACGGTATCGAGCTCGACTCGGTGACAGGCTCGGGCCCGCACGGCTCCGTGCTGGCCGCCGATCTCGAGGGCGCGAGCGGCGACGGGGCTGCGACCCTGGAGGTCGGCCCTGTCTGGCAGCGGATGGCCGAGCGCGTTGCACGCAGCTGGCAGACCGTGCCGCACTTCTTTCTCCTCCGTGAGGTCGATGCCGGGGGACTGCAGGCCTGGCGCGAGACCGCGCGCCGCCGGCCCGGCTGCGAGGCGCTGACGCACAGCGACCTCCTCATCCGGATCTGCGCCGCCGCGCTGCGCGAGCACCCGCGCGTCAATGCGACGTGGCGCGACGGCTCGGTGGTCGCGCAGGACGAGATCAACGTCGGCCTCGCCGTTGTGACGGACGAGGCCCTCGTCGTCCCCGTCATTCACGGGGCGGACACGCTCGACCTGCCCGCGCTCGCCGCGCGGCGAGCCCAGCTCGTCGAAGCCGCCCGCGGCGGGCGGCTCGCCCCGGCAGACGTCCAGGGCGGGACCTTCACCGTCTCGAACCTCGGCATGTACGGCGTCGATGCCTTCCTCGCCGTGGTGAACGCACCGCAGGCGGCGATCCTTGCCGTCGGGCGCATCGCCGACCGCGTCGTTGCGGCCGACGGAGCGCCGGCCGTCCGCCCGGTCATGACGCTGTCGCTCTCGTTCGACCATCGGGTCGTCGACGGGGCCCGGGGAGCACGGTTCCTGGACACGCTGGCGGCGCTCGTCGAAGAGCCTGCGGGGCTGGTGGAGTAGTGAGCGCAAGTCCCAACCGGAGGCCTGCATGAGCCTCATCCTGGATTTCGAGGCCGAGGTCGAGAAGTCGAGGGGGCGGCCGCCGAAGCCGCCCGGCGAGGAGCAGGAGGGACGTTTGCAGCGCGCCCGCGAGGCGATGGCGGAGCAAGGGCTCGACGCGCTCCTCGTCTACGGCGCGGCCGAGGTCAACGCCGATCCCATCCGCTATCTCTCCGGGTACGTCCACGTCTTCCCGGGCGCGAGCTCGCTCTTCCTCCTCCCGCTCGAGGGAGAGCCGGTTCTCCTCATCGACCAGCCGTGGCACCTCGAGGAAGCCCGGAAGATGGCCTTCGTCGACGACGTCCGCACGTACCCGAACCCCGGGCGGACCTGGCTCGCCGACGACCTCCGCTCGACCGTCAGCGACGCCTTCGCAGCGGCGGGCGTCGAGCGCGGCCGGGTTGGACTCCTCTCGGGCACGACGCCTCTCGTCTACCGGGACCTGCTCGAGTCGGCAGTCCCCGGCGCGACGCTCGCCAACGGGACACCGGTCTGGGCAGAGCTGGTCGTCTCGCCGTCCGACTGGGACGCGGCCAACATCCGCCGGACGGCGCAGGTCGCGGACGAGGGGCTCGCCGCGGCTGTGGAGGCTGCCGGCGCGGGCGTGCCCGAATACGAGGTCTGTCTGCGCTCCCTCGAGCGCATGGCCTCGCTGGGCGCCGAGTTCCTGCACGGAAGCGGGGCTTCGACGCACATCAACATCGGCTCCTTCAGCGACGTCATATCGAACGTGCGGCCGTTTCTCTTCACGGGAAACCGGCTCGAGGAGGGGCAGATGTTCTGGCTCGATCTCTCCGCCTGCTTTGCCGGTTGCTACACGGACACCGACCGGACGATCTCGATCGGAGAGCCGACCCGCGAGCAGCGCGAGCTCTACGACGTGACCGTGGAGATGTACCGGGTCCTACTCGACGGGGCGAAGGCGGGGGTTCCGGGCGGGGAGCTCTGGGAGACGGGCAACCGTGTGGCCGTCGACGCGGGTCTCGGGGACTATTTGAATCACGTCTACCTCGGTCACACGACCGGGATCACCACGTCGTCGCGCCCGATCGTCGCGCGCGGCGAGACGGCCGAGCTCCGGGCCGGAAGCTTCCTCAATCTGGAGCCCGGGATCTTCGTTCCCGGGATCGGCTCGGCCTGCGTCGAGAACACCGTCTATATCACCGAAACGGGGGCCACCCCGATCAACGGGTTCGGCCTCGAGATCCATGTTGTCTAGTGCCCCGTCCAGTGATGCTGCCCGCTTGTCTGTCGACGAGCGCCAAGCGCTGCAAGGACGCAGGGAGCCTCGGTAACGGTGATTTACCGGGGCGACCGAGGACGCGGCAGCGCGCAGAGCGATCGCGGGCGACAAGCAGGCGTGTATTGCTCGATGGGGCACCAGTAAACGAGGCGAAAAGGAGGGTGAAGCGGCGCGCAGATCACAGAAGGCGGATGCGGTGTCAACCCACGTGAACGGAGGTCGTTTGATGCGTCGAATCGTGTGGCTTCTCGCCCTACTGCCGGTGCTTGCGGCCACCATCGCGGCCGGCTGCGGCGGTGGGAACGAATCTGCAGGAACGGGCGGCACCGGAACGGGAGCGAGCGGGGAGCCGATCACCATCGGCGCCTCTCTGCCGCTCACCGGCGACTTCTCCGAGCCCGGAGTCGCCGCCCAGCAGGGCTACCAGATCTGGCAGCAGATCGTGAACGAGAAAGGCGGCCTGCTTGGGCGACCCGTGAAGATCATCGTCAAGGACGACCAGAGCGACCAGAACCTGATCGTCTCCGACTACAACGCGCTCATCGCGAAGGACAAGGTCGACCTGCTGCTGGGCACCTTCTCCTCGCTCCTCAACCTGCCCGCCTCGGCGGTCGCGGAGCGGAACGGAATGGTCTACGTCGAGCCGGCAGGTGGCTCTCCCGAGATGTTCAGCCGTGGCTTCAAGTACCTGTTCTTCGCCCAGCAGGCGACGGCGCAGCACCAGGCCGACCTCTTCTCGGAGTGGGCGGGCGGGCTTCCCGCAGACCAGAAGCCGAAGACGGCGGCGTACGTGATCGCCGACGATCCGTTCGGCGGCCCGGTCGCGGAGGGCATCCAGTCACAGCTCGAGACGGCGGGCGTCCAGACCGTTTACAGCAAGGTCTACCCGCCCGAGACCGTGAACTTCGACGCGATCGCGGCGGCCGTGGCGGCGAAGAAGCCCGACGTGATCGCCCAGGGCTCGGCCGGCCTCGCCGACGGTGTCGGCCTCGTTCGGGCGCTCATCAAGGTGGGCTACAGCCCGAAGCAACTGTTCCAGGCGTCGACTCCCTCGTTCGCAGATCAGTACTCGGACGCGATCGGGATCAAGAACACCGAGGGCGTCTTCTACGCGGTCAGCTACCACGTCGACACGCCGACGGAGGGGAACGAGGAGTTCCTCGCGGCCTACCGGGCGAAGTACAACACCGATCCGCCCGAGGACGCGGCAGACGGCTACGCGGCGGCGCAGGTGCTCCAGGCGGCCGTCGAGGCGGTCGGCGACATCGATCAGGACAAGATCCGCGACTGGCTGCACGAGAACTCGGTCGACACGATTCTCGGGAAGCTCAGCTGGGACGAGACGGGCGCCCCCGAGCAGGCGTTCCTGCTCGCCCAGTGGCAGAACGGCGACGAGGAGATCGTGCTGCCTGAGGACGTGGCGACGAGCGACACGATCGTGAATCCGAAGCCCGGGTGGTCCGGGTAACGGCTCGGCCAACCGTTAGGGGGCGGGGGAGAAGGCTCCCCCGCCCCTCAGCAGGCCTGCGGAAAGCGTGACCCAGCTCGCCCAGACGATCATCCTCGGCCTCCTGATCGGGGGCGTCTACGCCCTGCTCGCATCGGGGTTGACGCTGATCTTCGGGGTGATGGACGTCGTCAACGTCGCCCAGGGGGCGCTCATCATCCTCTCCGCGTTCCTCACCTGGGCACTCTGGAAGGACGCGGGGATCGATCCTCTCCTCGGGGCGCTCGTGACGACGCCCGCGATGTTTCTCATCGGCTGGGCCATCTACAAGCTGACGATCCAGTGGATCTCCGGGAGGCCTGCCTCGACGTCCGTCTTGCTCACGTTCGCGCTGGCGCTCGTGATCGAAGGGACGATGGGCCTCGTCTGGTCCACGACGTACCACGCCGCCACACCCGCCTACTTCTCGCAGTCCTTCAGGGTCGGCGACTTCTATTTCCCGAAGGGGCAGGTGTACGGATGCGGGATCGCTGTTGGGGTGCTCGCCTGCCTCTACGTCATGCTGAAGGCGACCTGGCTCGGGCGGGCGATTCGCGCCGTTTCCGAGAACCTCCAGTCGGCCCGGCTCGTAGGCGTGAACGCGCGCCACGTCGCCGGGCTCACCTTCGCGATCGGCGTTGCGACGACCGGCGCGGGTGGGTCGATCGTCGCCGTCCTCTATCCCTTCCTCCCCGGGTCGCACTACCAGTGGATCTCGCGCCTCCTCGGGATCATCGTGCTCGGCGGGATGGGAAGCCTTCCCGGCGCGTTCATCGGCGCCCTCGTGCTCGGCGTGGCCGAGACGACGACCTCGACCTACATCTCGCCCCGTTGGGCCACGATGGTCCCCTACGCCGTGATCATGGTCGTCCTCCTCGCAAGACCGCAGGGGATCATGGGGGCGAAGCTGCGCGAGGACGTGGTCAAGTGACGGCGCCCGCCGCACGTCGCGTGCCTGTCGGCCGGGCCTGGTCGCTGCTCTCCGCTCATGGGCTGCGTGCGGCCGTCGCGGCCGGACTCCTCTTTCTCGCTCTCTATCCGGTCCTCTGGGACAACCGCTACTACCAGAACATGATCATCCTCTCGCTCCTCTTCGCGATCATGGGGAGCGGCTGGAACGTCATCTCCGGTTTCGCGGGCTACATCTCGCTCGGCCAGAGCGTCTTCCTCGGCATCGGGGCGTACACGGCGGCCCTCTTTTCACTGCGCGTCTTCGAGGGCGCGTCGCCCTTCTGGTTCGTCCCCGTCGCGGCCGTTGTCGCAGGCGTCTTCGCCGCCGTCGTGGGCGCCGTGCTCATGCGGACCCGCGGGCATGCGTTCGTGATCCTCACGATCGCATTCCTCTTCGTGATGCAGCTCGTGACGCTGAACTGGTCCGACCTCACGAACGGGAACCACGGGCTCACGCTCCCGCTCCCGCTCTGGAACCGCGACTACCAGAACTGGCCGTTCTACTACGCACTCCTCGCGCTCATGCTCGGCTCGATTGCCATGTCCTGGTGGATCCGGCGGTCGAAGTTCGGCATGGGGCTCGTCGCGATTCGGGAGGACGAGAACAAAGCGGCGAGCGTCGGAGTGAACACACCGGTTTACAAGGTGCTCGCCTTCGTGGCGAGTGCCGTCTGGGTCGGAGCGGCCGGCGCCGTCTACGCCTACTACCTGACGTTCATCGATCCCCGTGGCATGTTCGACATCGTCGTCAGCGTCATGGTCGTCCTCGCCGTGCTCTTGGGAGGCAAGGGAACGCTCTGGGGGCCCATCCTCGGCGCTTTCATCCTCGAGCCGCTGAACGAGATCACGAACAACGAGTTCGGCGGCGGCAACTGGCGCCTCATTATCTTCGGCGGGCTCCTCGTGGCGGTCGTGCTCCTGCTGCCCCAAGGCATCATTCCCAGCGTCGCCGAGCTCGTCGGGCGGTTCCGTGCGAGGAAGACGCCCTCGCTCGTCGGCGGGCGGCTCGAGCGACCGATCGCGTTGCGCGAGGTTTCCGCCTCTGAACCTCCCCGCGGAACCGGTCGGCCGCTGCTCACGGTCGAGGGGGTCGAGAAGCGCTTCGGAGGCCTCCGTGCGCTGGACGCCTGCTCGCTCACCGTCGAGGAAGGGACGATCACAGCGCTCATCGGGCCGAACGGCTCGGGCAAGACAACACTCTTCAACGTCATCGACGGGACGATGCCGGCGGACCGCGGCGAGGTGAGCTTCGACGGGGAGCGCATCGACCGGCTCCCCCCGTGGAGCCGGGCTCACAAAGGCATCGGTCGCACCTTCCAGATCACCCGGCTCTTTCGCGAGATGACCGTGCTCGAGAACGTCGTCGCTCCGCTCAGCTCCTTCTCGTGGCGGCAGCTGGGCGCGGACGCGGTCAGCGGCCCCGAGGCCGAGCGCGCAAACGACCTGCTCGAGTTCGTCGGCATGGAGCGGTTCGCGGCTCAGCCCGCGAAGACCCTTTCGTTCGGTCAGCAGAAGCTCGTCGAGCTGGCTCAGATCCTCATGCTCGACCCGAAGCTGATCATGCTCGACGAGCCCGCCGGTGGGATCAACCCGACCCTCATCGAGCACATCGCCGAGATGATCCGCGAGCTCAACCGCCGGGGGAAGACCTTCCTGATCGTCGAGCACAACATGCCGCTCGTCCTCAGCCTCTGCAATCCGGTGCTCGTGCTCGCGGCAGGCAGCTGCATCTGCTCGGGTACGCCCGACGAGGTGCAGGGAGATCCGGCCGTCCTGGACGCGTATCTCGGCGAGGACTACCTGGCCGGACAGGCCGTGGAGGCACGGTGATGTTCCTCGAGCTGCGAGGCGTGTTCGCGGGCTACGGCGGCGGCGACGTCCTGCAGGGAGTCGACTTGGAGGTGGAGGCCGGCTCCGTGACCTGCATCGTCGGGCCGAACGGAGCGGGGAAATCGACGGTCCTGCGGGTCGTAAGCGGCCTGCTGGAGCCAAGCCGCGGCCACGTCTCCTTCGACGGCACCGCGGTGGGTGGCATGGACCCAAGCAAGATCCTGCAGCTCGGCATCGTCCAGGTGCCGCAGTCGCATGGGCTCTTCCCCAACCTGACGGTGCGCGAGAACGTCCTCATGGGGGCGTATGTCATCCGCGGTCAACGCAAGCTCATCCGCCGCCGCTACCAGGAGCTGGAAAGCCTCTTCCCGATCGTCCGCGACCGCGGAGAGGACAAGGCGGGGAATCTCTCCGGAGGCCAGCGGCGGATGGTCGAGTTCGCCCGCACCCTCATGCTCGACCCGAGACTCGTACTCCTCGACGAGCCGTCGCTCGGCCTCGATCCGAAGGCCCTGAAGAGCATCTCGGACTCGATCCAGATCATGCGGGAGGCGGAAAAGACGATCCTCGTGGTCGAGCAGAATGTCCGCTTCGGGCTTCGTCTCGCCACGCAGGGCGTGGTCATGGAGAGCGGCCGCGTCCTCCTCGCGGCCGGGTCGAAGGAGGTCCTCGACAACCCGGAGATGGCGGACCTCTTCTTCGGGGGGTCGGTCGCCCGGGACGGGGCCCGCCCCGTGACGGCGAGCGCACCACAGCCCGCAGACCTCTGATGACGGGTCCCGCGCTCGCGGCGGCAGCCGGCCTCGGCTTCGGCGTCTTCCAGACGCTGAACCGCCGCGCGGTCGGTGGAATGGCCGACGCCTACCTCGCCACGTTCCTGCAGTTGCTGATCGCGCTCGGCGTCCTGGTGGTTGCGAGCGTGGCGACCGAGGACGTTGGGCTCCTCGGCGAGGCGACGACCGCCTCGCTCGTCTGGTTCGGCGCCGCCGGGCTCGTCCACTTCTTCGTCGGCTGGACGCTCTTGAACATGAGCCAGATGCGGATCGGAGCCGCCCGGACGAGCCCGCTCCTCTCGACGAACCCCGTGTTCGGCGCCGCGATCGCCGCCGTCTGGCTGAGCGAGTTCCCGGGCTTCTTTCCCTGGATCGGGATCCTACTCGTCCTCGCCGGCGCGTTCGTCGTGTCGCTCGAGCGGGTCGCGGAGACGGGTTGGGGCGTTGACTGGCGCGATGCCGCGCCGGGGCTGGCAACCGCGCTCGCGTGGTCGATCAGCCCCCTCTTCATCAAGGAGGGGCTCGACGGACTCGAGTCCCCGCTGCTCGGGCTCACCCTCGGGATGCTCGTCGCGGTCGTCTTCTACGCCGCAGCGCTGCCGCTCCGGCCGCGCGCCGAGGGGGCGGCGATCGGCTCCTGGAACGCCGTCGCCTTCAAGCTCCTCGCGGGTTTGATGGTCGGCCTGTCCGTGTGGGCCCGCTGGGTCTCGCTCGACAACACGGCGGTCGCGGTCGTGCTCGCCCTTGGCCTCCTGTCCGTCCCGGTCGTCCTGACGCTGTCCCCGCTCCTGATGGGCCGCGACGTCGAGCGCGTGAACGCACAGATCTGGGCCGGCGGAGCGCTCGTCGTCGCCGGCGGGCTCCTCCTCGTCCTCAAGAGCTGATGGTCGTCGACGTCCACGCCCACGTGATTGTCCCCGGCCTCGGCGCCGAGGTCGCCTGGGAGGACGGGTCCCAGGTCGTTCGCTTCGCGGGCAAGGAGATCCGAGCGGCCGTCCGCGAGTTCGTCGACCTTGGGCGAATCCTTGAGGAGCAGGACCTCGCCGGCGTCGACACGGTCGTGCTCTGCCCCTGGGTGACGCTGCTCGGGCGGGAGCCGGAGCGGCAGAACGAGGCGCTCGCGCAGATGGCGGGAGAACGGGTCGCTGTCCTCGGGACCGTCGACCTGGCGCGCCCGGAGGCGCTCGCGGAGCTGATGGAGGACGGGCGGCTGGCCGGGGTGGAGCTCGCAGCCAGCGTCGGCGGCGACTACCTGGGACACGAGCGCTTCCGCGACTTCTGGGCGGCGGCCGAGGAAACGCAGGCGCTCGTCTTCGTCCATCCGACGACGCGCGGCTTCGACCTGCCGGTCTTCGACGACTACTACCTCTGGAACGCCGTTGGGAACCCCGTCGAGACGACGATCACCGCTGCGCACATGGTTATGGCGGGCGTCCTCGAGGCACACCCCAACCTTCGGATCGTCCTGGCGCATGCGGGGGGCGCGGTGCTCGCGCTCCGGGGCCGCCTCCGGCACGCACACTCGTTTCAGCCGCAGGCCCGCTCGCGCCTCGGTGAAGCTCCCGAGGAGTCGCTCCGCCGCTTCTACTACGACACGGTCACCCACGATCCAGGTCTCCTCCGGCAGGTGATCGACTTCGCCGGCTTCGACCGCGTCCTCTGCGGGTCCGACTACCCCTTCGACATGGGGATCGAGCGACCGGCCGAGCCCGTGCGGGCCCTCGGCCTCTCGCCCGACGAGGAGAACGCGATCCTGGGCGCGAACGCGCTCCGCCTACTCGGTCAGGAAGTGTCGTGATCGCGGCGCGGCAACCCGACCGTTCGACGCCAATGCTGCTGCCCGAGCTCGAAGCCGATCGCGCACCCCAGCTCGACGAGTTCGGGCTCGCTGAAGTGCGCATGGAGGCCGGCCCAGAGGTCGTCGTCGGCCACGGAGGAGTCCCAGGCGATCGCGTGCGCCCACCGCAGGGCGAGTTGCTCGTGCTCGCCGAAGCGGGCGAAGTCCGCGACCTCGGGGTCCTCGGCAAGGTACCGGAAGCAGAGCTCCTTCAGCTCGGCGTCGACGAGCCCGGCGCGCAGGACGTTGTCGCGGGCGTACCGGTACGCCTCGTCGGCCGCAGGGACGAGCGCCCTGACGTCGTGCTCGCTGCCGGAGAGGTGCGCCATCTACGAGGCGACCTTTCCGGGGGCGAGCCCTCCAGTCGTGTCCGAGAGGAGCTCGCCGTGGCCGACGCCCCAGGTCTTGATCACGCGCTGCTGGCCGAAGGTGAGCTGGACGAACTGTCCGAGCTCGACGATCTCGGGAGCGGAGAAGTGCTCGCGCAGGCGGGCCCAGACGGCGTCGTCGGCGCCCTCGGGATTCCACACGAGCATGCTCGTGTAGAGGAGCGCCGCCTTCTGGCGCTCGCTGAAGCGGTCGGAGCGCTCGAACTCGAGGAGCTCCTCGTAGTCCGCCTCAGTGAGCCCTTGCTCTCCGCCCCGGAGAGACCGTTGCGACCCTCAGTAGTCGCACTCGATCGTCTTCGAAACGTAGACGCGGCAGAGCTCCTTGAGCGAGTGCTCGACCCGCCCCTCGCGGAAGATCGTCTTCCAGGTCCGCATGAAGGCTTTGGCGACGGCCGGGACGTGGAAGCGGATCGCCTGGGTCTCGGGCCGGGGCGTGCCGTAGCGCCGCGAGTGCTCCATGTCGGCGGCCAGCTCCGGATCGGCGATCGAGGCGGGGTCGACGTAGCTGATTCGCGCCACGGAAGGAACGCTAGCCGATGAGCGAAACGGTCGATATCGTCGTCGCCGGGGCCGGGCACAACAGCCTCGTGACCGCCGCGTATCTGGCCAGAGCAGGCTTCGAGGTGCTCGTCGTCGAGGCCCGTGCGGTCGTGGGGGGGAACACCGCCACCGAGGAGCTCACGCTGCCCGGCTTCCTGCACGACTCATGCTCGACCGCGCACAACCTCATCCAGGCGAGCCCCGCGATCCGCGAGCTCGGCCTCGAGGACTACGGCCTCGAGTATCTCCATCCCGATCCCGTCGTCCACATCCCCTTCCCCGACGGCACCTGGCTGACCCAGTGGCGCGACCTCGACCGCACCTGTGAGGAGTTCGCCAAGTTCTCGCGCCGCGACGCCGAGGCCTACCGACGCCTGATCGAGGACTACGACGCCGCGAAGGGGGCCTTCGGCGCCTACCGGAACAACCCGGTGGGTGTCGCGCCGCGTCCCGAGGAGGCCCTCGACGGCCGCTGGCGCCGGCGCCTCGCCATGAGCGCCTGGGACGTCGTGCGGACGGAGTTCGAGGACTGGCACACGCAGGCCTTCATGCTCTGGATGAGCGTCATGACCGTGCAGCCGGCCGATCGGCCCGGCACCGGCGCTCTCGCCTACTCGCTCACCTACGGCCGCCAGCAGCACAGCTGGACGCTGCCCCGCGGCGGGTCAGCCGCCCTCCCGCTCGCGCTCGCGCGCGTGATCGAGGAGCACGGCGGCACCATTGTCACCGGCAAGCGCGTCGCCGGCCTCGTGCTCGAGGAGGGGCGCTGCGTCGGCGTCGAGACGGACGAGGGGGACCGCTACCGCGCGCGCCGCGCGGTCGTCTCGACGATCCACCCGAAGCACCTGGCCGAGATGGCGCCGGACGAGCTCTGGACGGACGATTTTCGCTACGGGGTCGAGACATGGCGGGCCGGCATTGCGCTCTTTCCGACCCACCTGGCTACGGCCGAGGCGCCGACCTTCTCCGTGGACGGTGGCACCGTCACCCCGGTCGCCTCCGGCGTCGCGCCCTCGGTCGACCGCCTGCTCCGGATGGGGGCCGACGCGGAACGAGGGATCCTGGCCGACGACGATCCCGTCCTGCTCGTCGTCTGCGGATCGGTCGCCGATCCCTCGCGGGCGCCGGATGGTCACCACGTCTTGAAGGTGATCGGCTTCCAGCCGTACGAGCTCGCCGACGGAGGTTCCGCTCGCTGGGACGACGTGAAGGAGGAGGCCGCCGAGCGGAATCTCGCCCAGCTCCGCCGGTTCGCGCCCAACCTGACCGACCAGACGATTCTCGCCCGCGTCGTCAAGAGCCCCCTCGACCTGGAGCGCATGAACGCGCACAACTGGCACGGGACCTGCCACGGCGGCGATCTGGCGCCTTCGCAGTCGGGCGCGCTTCGCTTCCAGCCGCGGACGCCGATATCCGGCCTTTATCAGACAGGCGCGACGACCCATCCCGGCGGCTCGGTCTCCGCCGCGCCGGGCCGGAACACCGCGGCCGTTCTCCTCGAGGACCTCGGCACCTCGCTGGAGGAGGTGGTCGCCCGTGCCTGACCGGCGCGTCCAGGCCGCGATCGACAACTGGGCCCCGCGCTTCGTCTCCCAGGGGGTCGACTTCAACGACTTCCTGCGCACGACGGCCGGGATCGAGCGCTGGGAGGACTGGCTCGAAGCCTGGGTGGAGACCGCCGACGTCCACCGCGCACTCGCCGAGGAGGCGGAGGCAGCGGGCAACGGGAGGACGGCCGGGGAGGCCTACGTGCGCGCGGCGCTCTGTTACCACTTCGGAAAGTTCGTCTGGCTCGTCGACCTCGACCGCCACCGCGAGGCCACCGAGCGCGCGATCGCCTGCACCTACGCCGCCCACCGGCACCTCGACCCGGCGGCGAAGCGGGTCGAGGTTCCATTCGAGGGGAGGACGCTCATCGGGAACCTGCGGCGGCCTGCCGGCGGCCCCAGGCCGCTCGTCCTCCTTCTCCCGGGGCTCGACTCGACGAAGGAAGAGTTCTTCAACTGGGAGGAGGTCTTCTTCGCCCGCGGCCTCGCCACGTTCTCCTTCGACGGGCCCGGCCAGGGCGAGAGCGGCTTCGCCACGCACATCCGGCCGGACTACGAGGCGGCCGTCTCGGCGGCGCTGGACGTCCTCGGCTGGGACGGGCCGGTGGGCGCATGCGGCGTCAGCCTCGGCGGCTACTACGCGCCGCGGGCCGCCGCACGCGAGCCTCGCCTGCGAGCCGTGGCCGGCGTGAGCGGCGCCTTCAACTTCGGGGAGTGCTGGGACGGGCTGCCGCCGCTGACGCGGGAGGCGTTCGCCCACCATTCGGGCGCCGAGGACGAGGAGGACGCCCGGTCGAAGGCGCTCGAGCTCGACCTCGCGCCGGTGATCGCCGAGCTCGACCGCCCCGCGCTCATGGTCACGGGCAAGCTCGACCGGATCATCCCCTGGGAGCAGACCAAACGGATCGCGGACGAGGCCCCGAACGGGCAGTTCGTCCTCTACGAGGAGGGCAACCACGTGTGCAACAACATCCCGTACAAGTACAGGCCGCTCGTCGCGGACTGGCTCGCGAAGGAGCTCGGCGGTGTGGGATAGGTTCTCGCCCGCCGAGATGGAGCGGCGCTTCGCGCTCGCACGCGGCCTCATGCGGGGAGAGGAGCTCTCGGCGCTTGTCCTCTTCGGAAACTCCGGCGTCAATCGCGGCAACATGGCCAACGCCTTCTGGCTCTCGAACCACCTCGACCTCCACCACTGCTACCTCGTCGTGCCGGCGGACGAGTCGCTCGAGGCGGCGCTCTACACGGGGCTGACGAACCACGTTCCGAACGCCCGCGAGGTGAGCCACGTGCCGGTCATCGAGTGGGGCGGCTACAACCCCGCGGAGAGAGTGGTCGCGCGCTTGCGCGAGATCGGCGTCACGCGCGGCCGTGCCGGCCTCGTCGGCGTGAACTCGAAGTTCTCCATGGGGATGCCCTATGCGCATCACGCGCACGTTCGGGCGGAGCTGCCGGAGCTCGACCTCGTCGACGTGACGGGTCGCTTCCAGCGCCTCCGGATGGTCAAGTCGGAGGAGGAGATCGCCTGGCTCCGCAAGGCCGCCGAGCTAACCGATCGCGCGATCCTCGCCCTGGCCGAGGGAGCGCGGCCCGGCATGACCGACGTCGAGCTCGTTGCGCTCGCCGAGGCCGCCTACCGTCCGGCCGGCGGCATGCCGCGCATCATGTTCCTTCGTTCGATGGCGATGGACGACCCCAACGGCTGCCTGCCGGCTCAGAACCCTTCGCGCCGGAAGATCGAGGCGGGCGACGTGATCATCACGGAGTTCAGCGCCTCGTACTGGGGCTACACGGGCCAGATCCAGCGCCCGATCTTCGTCGCGGCCGAGCCGACCGCTGAGTGGCAGGAGCTCTTCGACGTCGCCCTCGCCTCCTACGAGGCGATCCGCGGCATCCTGCGCCCCGGCACGACCGAGGCCGAGGTGATCGAGGCCGCGGAGCCGATCCGTGCCGCGGGCCTCGAGATCTACGACGACCTGGTACACGGCTACGGCGTCGACATCATGCCTCCGATCGTCGACCGCACGCAGCTCCGCCATCCGCCCGAGAACGGCGGCGCTCGCTTCGAGCAGGACACGGCGATCGTGATCCAGCCGAACCCCGTCACCCCCGACGAGCGCATGGGCCTGCAGCTGGGCGAGCTGACCGTCGTCCGCGAGGACGGCGCGGAGTCGCTCCACGGAGTCCCGCTCGAAGCCCTCATCGCGGCGGCATGACCGAGGTCGGAGCGGCGCTTATCGGGCCGAGCGGGATGTGGGGCCCGCGGATCGCGGACGCGGCCGCGCGCGCACCGGGCCTCAGGCTGGTCACCTGCTACGGACGGGACGAGGAGCGCCGGCGCGAGTTCGCGCGGGAGCGGGGGGTGGAGGCGGCGGCCTCCCTCGAGGCGGCGGTCGAGCACCCCGACGTCGAGGCGGTTCTCCTCGTGAC
>DATNOU010000046.1:0-123588 GCA_035601195.1 Gaiellaceae bacterium
CGCGACGACGAGCGCGCGCAGCGCCGCCTCCCCGATCGACACGGCGCCCGGGAACGCGGCGCCGTAACGGGTCACGCCGTAGGCAAGCGGCGGCAAGACGAGCGCGCGGACATTCGGATCTTTCTCGAGTCGTGCCGCGGCCCGCCTGCAGATGCCCAGCGAGATGAGCGTGTCCGTCTTGAGCGGGGCGTGCGGCCCGTGCGGCTCCGTCGCGCCGAGCGGGAAAAGGAGCACGGTCGCCCGCTCGTCCTCCCGCAGAGTCTCGACGTCGAGATAGGTGAGGTCTGCGAATTCGGTCACGACGGGACGACAGCGCGCTCGGCGGGTCTCGACGCCTGAGCGAGCTCGCTCTCGAGATCGGATGGAGGAAAGTCGAGGATGCACAGGTCGGCTCGACCGGCGCCGACGATCGTGTTCACGTCATCCAGAGTCGTCAAGTGGCCGCCGACGAGCGTCGGGACTCGCGCCTCCGTGCGGACGCGGTCGCTTAGCGCGGTCAGAAACCCGCGACGGTACTCGGGTCGGTCCTCGGCGATTGTCTGTCCGGCGACCGTGTGCACGAGGTCGCAGCCGTGCTCGACCACCGCGCGGGCGATCGCGATGCCCTCATCCACCGACACTCCGTCGCGGCCCCAGTCGGTGACGGACAGGCGAACGGCCAGGACGCCGCCCCATACCCGGCGGATGTCGTCCAGGACCTCGAGCGGGAAGCGCAGCCCGTCGTGGCCGTAGGCGTCGGTCCGGCGGTTGCTGAGCGGCGAGAGGAAGCTCGCGAGCAGGTAACCGTGGGCGAAATCGAGCTCGAGGATGTCGACGCCGAGCGCCGCCGCCCGCGCCGCCGCTGCAACGAAATCGGCACGCACAGCAGCCATGCCTTCCTCGTCCAGCTCTCGGGGGACGGAGCTGAACGGGCCGTAGGGAAGAGACGACGCCGACACGAGCTCCCACCCTTCGTGCAGCGGGACGTCCACGCCGACCGACCGAGAGAAGCAGGCCCCTCGCCGGCCCGCGTGCCCAAGCTGCAGGGCGACGGGACGAGCTGCCGGCGTCCAGGCGTCGATCGTCGGCGTCTCGGGCGTGATCCGACCCTCCTGCGAGACGGCGACGAAACCGCTCAGCACGAGCCCGGCTCCGGCGGAGGGTGTGTCCGGTCCAACGACGGCGCGGTTTTCCAGCGTGAGCCCCCGCAGCTCGAGGGGCGCGAACATGGGCGGCGGCGCCACGACAGCCGCCGTACGTGCGAACCAGCTGTCGAGAGTCCGTGTGAAGGCCGGGTCGCGAACGGTCAGGCTTGCGTGGCTGATGCGGCCGCTCCGTGTGAGGAGGTTGAAGGCAAATTGAATCGGCTCGAGCTCCCGGTAGCCGGCGACACGCGCGAAGTAGGCCGCGCTTTCGCTCGCCGCCTGCTGCGTCCGCTCGACGACCGGTTGGCGCTCGAGCTCGTAGTCGACGAGCGCGGCCTCGACGTCCCAGGCTCGGCGCACGAGCGCGTCCCTGAGCGCGATCGCGTCGTCCATGGCGAGCTTGGTTCCGGAGCCGATCGAAAAATGTGCGGTGTGGGCGGCGTCGCCCAGGAGCACGGTCCGGCCGTGGTGCCAGACCTTGTTCGTGACCTTCGGAAAGTCGAGCCAGAGTGAACGGTTCGAGTAGAGCTCGCGGCCCCTCAGGTCGCGCGCGAAGAGCTGCTCGCAGAAGGCCAGGCTTTCCTCCTCGCTCAGCTCGTGGAGACCGGCGTGGCGCCAGGTCTGCTCCGGGCATTCGACGATGAACGTGCTCGTGTGCTCGTCGAACGGGTAGGCGTGCACTTGGAAGAGCCCATGCTCGGTCTCGCGGAAGATGAACGTGAACGCATCGAAGACCAGGTCGGTGCCGAACCAGACGTACTTGCAGCCTTCAGGCACGACGGACGTGCCGAACTGCGCCTCGTAAGCGCGACGGACGAAGCTGTTCGCGCCGTCCGCTCCGACGACGAGATCGGCGCCCGCGGGAACGGCGTCGACCTCGACGCCGAACGCAAGGTCGACGCCGAGCGAGAAGCACCGGCGCTGGAGAATCTCCAGCAGCCGCTTCCGCGCGATGGCCGAGAAGGAGTGGCCGCGCGACCTGAGGATGCGCCCGCGGTAGTGGATGTCGACCCGGTCCCAGCGGGCGAACGTGTCCGTGATCTCGAGGTACGTCTCGTGGTCTGCGTCGCGAAGGGCGCCGAGCGTCTCCTCACTGAAGACGACGCCCCACCCGAAAGTGGCATCCGGAGAGTTGCGCTCGACGAGGCGCACGTCGATGGCAGCGTCCGCCTTCTTGAGGAGGATCGCGAGATAGAGCCCGGCCGGCCCTCCGCCGATGATCGAGACGGTCATGCGGCGACGACCTCGGCCAGACGATCGAGTTCTGCGGCGTCCGCGCTCGTGGGAAAGAGCACGAGCTCGTCGCAGCCCGCCTCCTCGTAGCCTCGGAGGAAGTCCTTGATCGCCCTCGCGCTCGTCAGGTTGGCGGCCACGACCCGCTCGGCGAACGGGCCGGTGAAGGCGTAGTAGTCCCGGAGGTAGGCGTTGCCGCGCTCCACGTCTCCGAGGGCGAAATAGCCCTGGCCCCAAAGGCGCGGCCGGCCGGGACGCCCGAGATCACGCCAAGCCGCATGCGCCCGGGATGCCGCACCGGCGAAGGCTCGCGGCGGCCCGCCACCGTGCGCATAGCCGTCGGCATAGCGAGCCATCCTGGAAAAGGCCTGACCGCTTGCACCACCGACGAGCAGCTCGATCCCCTCGCGTGCCGGGCCGACCCGGTCTTCGTCGATTCCGCCACGCAGGTACGCGAGCTGCTCGGAAAGCCGCCCTCCCCGGTCGCGGTGGTCGATGCCCGCCGCCTCGTAGTCCTCGATGCGGGCGCCGATAGCGAGGCCGAGCGTGAGCCGCCTGCCCGAGAGCGCGTGGACTGAAGCCGCTTGCTTCGCGAGGAGCGCCGTGGCCCGTAGGGGGCCGATGGCGATCATCGTGGCGAGCCGAACGCGAGCAGTCACGGCCGCGGCGGCGGCGAGCGCTGCGAACGGGTCGAGGCAGTCGTACACCACGCGGTCGAGCACGGCCAGGCTCGAGAAAGGCCCGGCATCCGCGCGACGCGCCCACTCGAGCACCATCGCGCCGTCTGTGCCCGGCGTCGTCGTGGGGAGCCCGACGCCGACGTTCATGGGTTCGCCTGGGTCCGCGTGGCGAAAGGTTTACACTTCACCGAGGTGATGTGTCAAACAATCTTGACGCTTCGCGACGATGGGTAACTCGGACGCTGCGCCTGCGCATCTGCTCGAGGTCTCGCCCTTCGACCGCCACTACGGGCTCGAGATCTTAGACTCGAGCGACGAGCTCGTGCGGGGCCGGGTACCGGTGCGCGAGCACCTGACACAACCGATCGGCGTCGTCCACGGCGGCGTCTACGCCGCGATCGCAGAGGGGCTCGCGTCGCTGGGCACGAACCACGGGGTGGCCGCCGAGGGCAAGCTTGGGCTCGGGATGTCGAACCAGTCTTCGTTCCTGCGCCCCGTGGGGAACGGGACGATTCACGCTATTGCCCGGCGGCGCCACCGTGGCCGGACCACCTGGGTCTGGGACGTCGAGCTGACCAACGACGAGGGTCAGCTGTGCGCGCTCAGCCGCGTCACCGTTGCGGTTCGCGCGGTCCCTTGACCGACGAGCACGCGATGTCCCTCGAACGCCGGCCGCAGAGCCTCGTGATCACCCTCCTCGGCTCGTATGTCCACCCGGAGGAGCGCACCGTCTGGTCGGGCGGCCTCGTGAAGCTTCTCGCCGAGCTCGGCTTCTCGGCGGGCGCTGCCCGCGCGGCGTTGGTGCGGCTGACACGACGCGATCTGCTCGAACGCGTACGGGACGGCCGGCTCGTCCATTACCGGCTAACCGGCCGCGCGGCGGCGCTCCTCGACGAGGGCGATCGGCGAATTTGCTCGCTCGGCCGCGATGAGCGAGCCGCGGAGGCGTGGACGATTCTCTGGCACGCTGCTCCTGAGGAGCGGCGCCTCGAGCGCGGACGGCTTGCGCGACGCCTGCGCTTCCTCGGTTTTGGGTCCGTGCAGGACGGCGTCTGGGTCTCGCCCCACGACCACGAGCGCGAGGCGGCCGGGCTGCTCGAGGAGCTGGGCTTGGCGCCCTACGCGGCCGTTCTCGTCGGGCGCCCAGCAAGCGGGAGCGATTTCGCCGCTTTCGTCGACCGCGCGTGGGACGTCGAGGAGCTGACGAAGCGTTACCGAGCCTTCGTTACCGCTTTCGGACGTTACGCACCCTCCAGGCGCAACGGCCTTGACGACCGCAAGGCCTTTCTCGTCAGGACACGTCTCGTGCACGACTTCCGGCAGTTTCCGTTCCTCGACCCGGGACTGCCCGAGGACCTCGTCCCGACCCACGGTCAGCGAGCGCGGGCAGTCGACCTCTTCCATGAGCTCTACGGGTCGCTCGCCGAGCCGGCCCATCGGCACTTCGACGCGACCATCGTTCCGCCCCGGCGACCTTCGGCCTAGACCAAGAGGGCCAGGTGGTCCACGTGGCGAATGTATACATTCGAGGACGATGAGGCGCGTACGCATCGAGGTCGAGGGCCGACCGCTCTGGGGAACTCCCGCAGGCGCAGCGATCGAGCTCGAGGATGGGACGACGGTGTCCGAGGCGGAAGCGCGCTACTTGCCGCCTGTCGAGCCGCGGACGATCTTCGCGACGCACCTCAGCTACCGGAGCCGGGCGGAGGAATACCGGATGGAGCGGCTTCCATCCGTCCCCTCGTACTTCCTCAAGCCGCTGAGCTCGCTCTCGGCCCACCGCGTCCCGGTCGCTCGCCCCGCGGGCTGCCGCTTCCTCAACTACGAGGGAGAGATCGCCGTCGTCATCGGGGAGCGCTGTCTCGGCGCCTCGCTGGAGGATGCCCTTAGTTACGTCCGCGGCTACACGGTCGCCAACGACTGGGGCGTGCACGACTTTCGCCACGCGGATCGCGGCTCGATGCTCCGCGTCAAAGGGCAGGACGGCTTCTGCCCGCTCGGCCCCGCGCTCGTCGACGCCGACGACGTGGACCCGGACGACCTGACGATCCGCACGTACGTGAACGGTGACCTCGTCCAGGAAGGACACACGGGCCGTGATCTCCTCTTCTCGTTCGCGTACCAGATCGCCGATCTCTCCCGGCTGATCACGCTCGAGCCGGACGACGTCCTGCTCACCGGCACCCCTGCCAACTCCCGCCCGGTCGAGCCGGGCGACGTCGTCGCCGTCGAGGTGGGCGGGATCGGCCGCCTCGAAAATACCGTCGTCGAGCTCGAGCGCGAGCTCGAGCCGGTCGGGGAGCAGCCCGTCGTGACCGGAAACACGCTCCACGTGGCTCTGGCAATCCCAGAGGGCGAGGCCGAGCGCCGCGCAGGCGAGGAATGAGGACGGAGCCCCAAATCGAGATCCGAAGCGTCGTGGATCAGGTCCACGGCGCGCTCCTGGAGCGGATCGTCGCGGGCGAGCTTCCGCCGGGCTCGCGCCTCCGCCAGGAAGCTCTGGCCGACGAGCTCGGCGTGTCGCGCACGCCGCTCCGAGAGGCGCTCGTGCGCCTGGCGAGCGAGGGCCTGGTCGAGTTCACGCCGAACCGGGGCGCGACGGTCGCAGCGCGCGACTTCACCGACATGGAGCAGGCGTGGGGCGCGCGGCTCGTGATCGAGCCGGGTGCCGCGCGCCTCGCGGCCGAGCGCCGCGATCCCGACGCCGTCGAGCGTCTGCGCGAGTGCGTCCGGCGCCAGCGCGCCGTCGCCGGGGACGTCACGACGAGCTTTGCGCTCAACCGTGAGTTCCACCTCACGCTCGTCCATGCCTCGGGCAATGTCCACCTCGGGCAGTTCGCCGAGCTCCTCTGGCTCACGCGCATCGGCGTTCCGATCTTCGCGCGGCAGGCTCGCAGCCGGGAGCAGATCCTTCTCTGGGCAAACGAGCACGCCACGATCGTGGAGGCCGTTGCGAGCGGCAAGGCTGCGCTGGCCGAGCGCCTGACCCGCGACCACATCGCCGCCTACCCGCCGCCTCCCTCGTAGCTAGAGCGGCACGGAACTTCTTCGCGTCGGTCGGAAAGGTCATGTGCCGCTCAGCCATCGCGTCGGGGTCAGACCCCACCACGTCCAAAAACAACAAGTGTGGATCCAGTTTGCAGGGGCTTTTCAGCATGCCCGTCGTGTGCAGACAGGGCTGAAGCGGCCACGGGAGGGGTCAGACCCCGGTGTCTGAAGCGGCCATCGGAGGGGTCAGACCCCGGTGTCTCGAAAGGTCAACCGTCAGGCCTCCCGGTCGTAGTCGATCGAGTCGTCGGCCGAGATGTTCGCCGTCGCGGGGCGAGAGCTAGCTGAGGGCTTGGCGAAACCTCAGGAGTTAACCTGCTTCGCTCTGCAGCCTGTCCGAGAACGTATGAGTTTCTTCGTCCTCGTGTTCGACCGCCACACCCGCGAACTTCGCGCGAGCGAGCGATACGAGGACATGGAGAGCGCCGGCGACCGCATGACTGAACTCGACGCGAACCCTTCGACATGCGTCTGAGCAGTCGAGGCCGACGAGGAGCAGAGCTTGCGAGCCCAGTACGGCGAGGGGCTGACGGAGATCGCAGAGCGCGCTCTCTACGTGAAGGAAAGCGCTGAGGCCTCTGAGGAGGCGATGAGGGAGGCCGTCGCCACGTTTCCCCAGCCCGAGCGCAGGGTCATCAGCCTCTCCCTTTGGGGTCGCGACGGCACGCCGTTGACGCGTAAGGAAATCGCGTCTGAGATTGGTTGCAGCGTTCGGACCGTGAAGAAACTCAAGAAGCGAGCGTTCACCAAGCTGCTGGACTACCGCCTCCGCCTTTAAGTTGCCGATGGCCAACGTCGGCCATCACTTCACCGGACGAAGCTGAATCCCCCCGAGTGCTTGCCAGAACCATTGCTAGCGCGTGTCACGATCTCACGCCCCTCGTTCAGCGCCCACTCAAAGATCTCCTCCAGCATCCAAACCGGCCCCATGCTCAGACGCTGCCGGGGCTGTGGCATCTGCTCAGCCCTGACCAGCTGCGAGATTTGGGCCGGGGTCAACCCCAAGAGCAAAGAGATCTCAGAATCGCCCGCCAACAATGGGAGGTCTTCTGGCGGTTCGGGTCTCGCCAAAACAGACATCTACGACTCCTAACGCTTGCGTTCCGCGCGACCAATAGGGTCGGCGCGCTACGCCGGCCAAGTGTCGGAGCCGGAGGCGCCCCGCCAAGGGCTGGGGCAAGGGCATTTGCACTCTAACCGAGTCGAGCCGCCGAGGCATCGGGATTCGATACGAGGGCTCCCTGCCTCCTCGTCTCGGAACGACCATCGCGTCCCGACGACGAGCGACGTTCCACCAAGCTCTCCTAGGGCCGTTCGCGGCGCACCGGATTTCGCAGCGTCCCCACTCCCTCGACCCAGACCTCGACGATGTCGCCCTCCTCGAGGTAGCGAGGGGGCGTTCGCGAGTCGCCGACTCCTCCCGGTGTCCCTGTCGCGATCACGTCACCGGCCTCGAGCGTGAGACCTTTCGAGAGGTAGACGATCAGATCGATGAGCCCGAAGACGAGATCGCTCGTCCACGCTTCCTGCATGACCTCGCCGGACACCGTGGTCCTGAGGCCGATCCGCTCGAGGTCGACGCTGTCCGGGGACGCAATCGCGGGACCGAGAGGCGCGAAGGTATCGAAGCTCTTCCCGAGCGTGAACTGGCGCAGCGGAGTCTCGAGCTGAGCGCGCCGTCCGGAGACGTCGTGGATGGCGGTGATGCCGCCGATCGCGCTCCTCGCCTCGTCGTCGGTGGCGCGATAGACCCCTTTCCCGAGCACCACGGCTACCTCTCCCTCGAAATCGGGGCGCGTCTCCTCGAGCGGCACCACGATGTCCTCGTCGGGTCCGATGAGGGCAGAAGACCACTTCGCGAACACGACCGGCATTTGCGGGACGTCGAGCTCGGACTCGTCGGCGTGCGAGCGGTAGTTGACGCCGATCGCGAGGATCTTCTCGGGCACGACCGGGTGCAGGAGCCTGATGTCCGCGAGGTCGTATTCGGGGCCCGCGGCCGTGGCGAGCGCCGCCCAGGCCTCGGAGGTCGGGACGAACCCCTGGGGGCCGGCCGGGCCGGCATCGCGCACCCGCGTGTCCTCCAGTGCTCCGATGCGCACCTCGCCGCGCGAATCCACGAATCGGACGGCCTTCATGCGGGTGCCTCCTGCTCCTCGCGCAGCACTTTGAGGGCGTTAATGGCGCGCGGGAAACCGGCATACGGCACCGTTTGCAGGATCGCCTCCTCGATCTCGGCGAACGATACGTCGATCGCGCGGAGCGCACGAACGTGAGCCCGAACCTGTGGGTCCGCGCTCCCCAGCGTGGTTAGCACGGCCACGATGATGAGCTCGCGCTCGCGCGCGCCCAGGGCGGGCCGGGCATGGACGTCGCCGAAGACGAAGTCGACGATCCACTCACCCAGGTCGCCCATCCGGGCGAGAAACTCTTCGCCGCCCGGCTCGTCGCCGAGCTCCGCGAGGCGGGCCAGCCCGCGCTTTCGCCGCTCCAGGTCGCTCAACCGTCCTCCTTGCACTCGGAGACGAAAACGGGATATTGTATGCAACTTATGGCGCCGACGCGCGAATGGCGCTCGCCTGGGACGAGCGGGTGCTAGCTCTCCGCCGGATCGACCATGTCTGTCTCCGGGTGGCAGATCTCGAGGAGGCAGTCGCGCGGTGGTGCATCCAGTTCGGCTTCACCGAGAGCAGGCGCGAGGAGGGCCGAGCCTTCCTCCGTTGCGGCTATGAGCCGTATTCGCTCGAGCTCGTCGAGCGCGATGTCCCCGGCTTCGACCACCACGGATGGGAGCTCGCTCGGGGTCTGTCCATCGAGGAGGCGGCTGCCCACCTCGAGCGGTCGGAGGTGACCTTCGAGGCCCGCGAAGGGTCCCTTCACTTCGAAGACCCGGAGGGCAACGGCGTCGAGGTGGTTCCGTACCGCCCGGCCGACGATCCGCGGCCCGACGTCGGGCGCTTCACGACCGAGTTGCCGGGCTTTCGCCCCCGCAAGCTCGGACACACCAACTTTCTGACGGCCGAACTCGAGGAGCAGACCGCGTTCTATACCGAGTTACTCGGCATGCGCGTCGCCGACCGCCTCGGCCGGGCCGGGATCTGGCTGCACGTCAACGCCGACCACCATGCGCTCGCCTTCGTGGACAAGGGTTACCCGCATCTGCACCATTTCGCCCTCGAGCTCGTCGACTGGGGAGAGCTCAGGGTTGCCTTCGACCACCTCGCGCAGCACGGCCGCTGGCTCGCCTGGGGCCCGCTCCGCCATGGCCTCGGCCGCAACCTGAGCGGGTACGTACGTGTGCCGGAGGAGGACTGCTTCGTGGAGGTCTTCTGCGATGTCGAGCAACTGGAGCCCGATCACGAGCCGCGCGAGTGGCCCGACGATACGCATTCATCCAATGTCTGGGGCATCCTGCCCCCGCGTTCGTACTTCCGCTTCGACGCCGAGGCGATTGAGTCCGAGCGGCAGGGACTGGAAGCCCTCGGGATTCCGCTCACAGAGAGAGAGGCTTGATGGCCGCGGTGCCAACCGAAGAGAGACGTACAGGTCCCGAGATCGCGGCGCGCACAGGGGAGGAATTCCTCGAGGGCCTGCGCAGCGACGCGCGCGAGATCTGGCTGAACGGCGAGAAGATCAGCCACCCGCTCGAGCACGCCGAGCTGCGCTCGGCTGCGGAGTCGATGGCGAGCGTTTTCGACCTCCAGCACGAGCACGCGGACGAAATGCTCGCTCCCTCGCCCGACGACGGTCGCCTCGTCAACGTGACACACCTGATCCCGCGCTCGCAGGGCGACCTCGAGCGCCGCAGGCACGCGATCGAGCTGACCGCATCTCTTTCGGCTGGGATGATGGGCCGAACGCCCGACTACCTCAATGTCACATTCGCCTGCTTCGCCGGTCGTGCAGACGTCTGGGCGCGGCGGGGGAACGAGCAGGGCGCCGAGAACTTGGTCGCCTACCAGAAGCTCATGCGCGACGGCGACCTCTCGACGACGCACGCGCTCATGAATCCGCAGGTCGACCGCTCGAAGCCCGAGGCGGAGCAGGCCGCCGGCGAGATCGCCCTGCACAAGATCGGAGAGTCGGACGACGCGATCGTGGTTCGCGGCGCCCGGATGCTCGCGACGCTCGCGCCCTTCGCCGACGAGCTCCTCATCTACCCGGGCTCCGACATTCGGCCGCAGGACGGGCGCTACGCGCTCTCGTTCGCGATTCCGATCGCGACCCCGGGCCTCAAGCTCATCTGCCGGGACAGCTACTCGAAGCAGCGTCCCGCCTTCGACTATCCGCTCTCGTCGCGCTTCGACGAGATGGATTGCGTGGTCATCTTCGACGACGTCGAGGTGCCGAAGGAGCGAGTCTTTCTCGACGGGGACACGGTGGGCTACTCCGAGGTCATCACGGACACGGGCTGGCGCGGCCACATCATGCACCAGGCGTTCACCCGGGCCTACATCAAGCTCTGCTTCGCGTTCGGGCTCGGACACTTGATCGCGAACACGATCGGCGTCGTCCGCTTCGACCACATCCAGGAGAAGCTCGGCCAGATCTGGAACATGTGCGAGCTGACGCGGTCGGCGATCGTCTCCGGGGAGGCGGGCTCCTACCTGGACGAGGGCGGCGTCTGGTACCCGGACGACAGGCCGTTCCTCGCGCTTCGCGGGGAGATGCCGAAATGGCTCCCGCGGGCGAATGAGCTCCTCCAGCTGATCGGCGGCGGCGGCTACATGGCCACGCCGTCGCAGGCGGACCTGGACGGTCCGTTGCGCCCGCTGATCGACCGCTTTTACCAGGCTGCCGGAGCGGATGCCGAGCGGCGAATCCGACTCTTCCGTCTCGCCTGGGACTATCTGGGCTCCGACCTCGGCGGGCGCGGCGAGCTCTACGAGCGCTTCTACCTGTCCGATTCCTGGCGGATGACGGCGCTCGCCTACACGATCGCCGACAAGTCGTTCGCGGAGTCCCTCGTCGAGCAGTTCCTCCACGACTGATGCTCCGCGGCTATTCAGTCCCCCGTTCGCCCGCGGGCCGCTCCTCCCTCGTGCCCGCTCCGCCGTGGCACTACGTGGGCGATTTCCTCGTGATCGAGTACTGGGCGGAGCCCGCGGCCGTCGAGGCGCTCCTTCCGCCGGGGCTCGAACCGCACCCCGACCCGGGACGGTGTGCGGCGCTGTTCATCGACTGGCAATCGTGCTCCGACTCGCGCGAGGAGCTCGACGACCCCGTCCGGAGTCAGTACCGCGAATTTTTCGTCATCGTCAACGCGCTTCTCGACGGCGAGCCCGTGACGACCTGCCCGTACATCTGGGTCGACCGTGACTTCGCCCTGGCGCGCGGTTGGGTGCAGGGATTTCCGAAGAAGCTGGGGTCGATCCACATGACGCGCCATTTCCCCCTCGGCTCGAACGCTGCGCCAGATCTGGCGGCCGGCGCCCGTTTCGCCGGAACGCTCGCGGCCGGCGATCGCCGTCTCGCTTTCGGGGCCGTGACGCTCGAGGGCGAGAGCGCCGAGGGCCCGACGCACAACGACCCTCCTCTCGTCAACGTGCGCCACTTCCCCCGCCTCGCCGCCGGGCGGCACGACGAGCCAGCCGTCCACGAGCTCGTGCGCGCGCGAAGCCGCGACCGCACTATCTCTCCAATCTGGGAAGGAACAAGCGAGCTCGAGCTCTATCCGGCGCCGAACGAGGAGCTTGCCGCCCTCGCGCCGGTCCGTACCGGCAAGGGATTCCGCTTCACCTTCGGGTACACGGTCGACGATCTCGAGATCGTGCGTGACTACACGCGCACCGAGGTTGCAGCAGCCAGGGAGCCGTGACCCGCGGAGCCATCGTCACCGGAGGCGGGACCGGTATCGGGGCCGCGATCGCGCGCCGTCTCGCCGCGGACGGATTCGCCGTCGCCGTCACGGGCCGGCGCCGGGAACCGCTCGACGTGGTCGCCGCGGAGACAGGCGCGCTTCCGGTCGTCGCGGACACGGGTGACCCCACTGACGCCCAGAAGGCTGTCGAGGCCGCGAAGAGCGCCTTCGGCCGGCTCGACCTCCTCGTCTGCAACGCAGGCATCGGCCTGGGCGGGACGGTTGAGGAACAGTCGCCAGAGGACTGGGACGCGGTGCTGCGCACCAACGTCACCGGGGCGTTCCTGGCCTGCCGGGCGGCGCTGCCCGGGCTCGTGCAGACGAAGGGGTCGATCGTGACCATCTCCTCGGACGCCGGCCTCCGGGCAGGACCCCGCTCGGCCGCCTATTGCACCGCCAAGGCGGGGCTCATCATGTTGACCCAGTGCATCGCGCTCGACTACGGGCCGCAAGGGGTGCGCGCGAACTGCATCTGCCCCGGATGGGTTCGGACTCCGATGGCCGACGGAGCGATGGACGAGCTGGGCGAGCTCCGGGGCGCGGATCGCGAGGTTGCTTACGAGCTCGTCTCTTCCCGCGTGCCGCTTCGTCGTCCCGGCAGTCCGGAGGAGATCGCCGCGGCCGTCGCGTGGCTTGCGTCCGAGGGGGCGGGCTTCACGACCGGCGCCGTGATTGCGATCGACGGGGGCAACAGCGTCGTCGACTCGAGCTCGATGGAGTTCGCCGTATGAGCGTCGCCGGTGTCGCCGTTTCGCCGGACCATTTCATCGGCGGTAGGCGCGTGGCGAGCGACGCCCGCTTCGAGGATCGCTCCCCGATCGACGAGCAGGTACTCGCCGAGGTCGCGCGGGGAGGCGCCCGCGAGGTGGAGCTTGCCGTTGAGGCAGCGTGCGCGGCTTTCCCGGACTGGGCCGCTTTCGGAGTCGCCGTTCGCGCCGAGCACCTCCGCCGCCTCGCCGATTTGATCGATGCCAACATCGACCGGATCGCGGCGGTCGAGTGCCTCGACATGGCCATGCTCGAGCGCTCGCTCCGCGGCCGCGTCATCCCGCGGGGAGCCCGGAACTTTCGAGCCTATGCCGAGCTCGCCGAGAGCTACCAGGAGCGAATCTGGGACTCGAACGGGACGTCGAACCGCGTGGTGCGCATGCCGGCGGGCCCTGTCGGTGTGATCACCCCGTGGAACGCGCCCTTCATGCTCTCGACGTGGAAGACCGCACCGGCGCTCGCCGCAGGGTGCACAGTCGTCCTCAAGCCGCCCGAGTGGGCGCCCCTTTCCTGCTCGCTCCTGGCCGACTTGACAGAAGAGGCGGGCATCCTTCCCGGCGTCTTCAATGTCGTTCAGGGCATCGGCGAGGAGGCCGGCGCAGACCTTGTCGCCAACGGGCGCCTGCGACGCGTGAGCTTCACGGGCTCGTCGCAGACGGGTCAGCTGGTGGCAACCGCGGCCGCGCGGAACCTCGTGCCCTTCACGGCAGAGCTCGGCGGCAAGGGTCCGCTCGTCGTCTTCGCCGACGCCGACCTCGACGCGGCCGCCCAGAAGGCGGCCCTTCAGTACGACGACTCCGGCCAGAACTGCATGGCGGGTACTCGTCTCCTCGTCGAGGAGCCCGCCGCGGGCGAGTTTCTCGAGCGCTTTCACCGCGCTGTCGACGCCCACGTGCTCGGCGACCCCAGAGAGGAGGCGACGACGATCTCGCCGCTCATCCATCGCGACCACCTCGCGCGCGTCGAGGGGTTCGTCGACCGGGCGCTTGCGAACGGCGACCGCATCGTGCGGGGGGGCCGCGTGGCGGAGATCGGCGGGCTCTGGTACGAGCCGACGCTCGTCGAACCGCGCTCGAACGACTCTGAGATCGTCCAACAGGAAGTGTTCGGACCGGTCCTGACCTTCCAGACCTTCGGTACCGAGGACGAGGCGGTCGCGCTCGCCAACTCGACGCGGTATGGCCTCGCGGCGACCGTTTACACGTCGTCGGCGGAGCGGGCCGAGCGTGTCGGACGGTCGATCCGCGCCGGGACGGTATGGGTCAACTGCTTTCTCGTCCGCGACCTGTCGGCCCCGTTCGGCGGGATCGGCATCTCGGGAATCGGCCGCGAGGGCGGCGACTACGCGCTCGACTTCTACTCCGACTTAAAGACGCTGCAAATTCTGGAGGACTCGACGCGATGACTGTGCTCGACGGCGGCCCGCGGCTCGAGGACGTCAGCCTCGAGAACGACGATTTCGCCGAGCGCGTCCCCCACGAGACCTTCGCCCTCCTTCGGCGGGAGGCCCCGGTCTGGTGGTACGACTGGCCGCTCGGCCGGGGCTACTGGTGCGTGACGAAACATACGGACGTGGTCGCCGTCTCCCGCGACACGAAGACATTCACCTCCGAGCAGGGAGCGAACCTCGAGGACCTCGACGAGGAGCAGCGCATCGTTCGCCAATCCATGCTGGAAACGGACCCTCCGAGGCATACGCGCCTGCGTGGACTAGTGGGCCCGCCGTTCACGCCTCGCGCGATCAAGGCGTACGAGCTTGCGCTCCGTGAGCTGACCGCGGCGGTGCTCGACCACGCTCTGCCGCTGCGGGAGTTCGACTTCATCGAGGAGATCGCGAAGCAGCTGCCCATCCGCGTTCTTGCCCGCCTCCTCGGCGCACCCGACGAGGACACGGATCGGCTGATCGACTGGGGCGACCGGATGATCGGCAACACCGACCCGGAGCTCGCCGACGTGCTCTCCGATAGCCCCGAGAGCGAGCAGTACCGCATGCTCCCGTTCCGGAGCCCTGCCTCGCTCGAGCTCTTCGAGTACGCACACCAGATCGCATCTGCGCGCCGCCGCGCGCCGGAAGAAGACCTCGTGAGCAAGCTGGTCCAGTCCGAGATCGACGGGGAGCGTCTCACCGAGCAGGAATTCGACACGATGTTCCTGCTCCTCGTCGTGGCCGGAAACGAAACGACGCGCCAGGCGATCGCGCACGGCATGCTCGCGCTGGCCGAGCATCGCCACGAGTGGGAGCGCCTCGCCGACGATCCGAAGCTCGTCTTGACCGCGGGAGCGGACGAGATCCTGCGCTGGTCGTCTCCCGTCCTGCACTTCCGGCGTACCGCAACCCGCGACGTCGACCTCGGCAGCCAGACGATCAGGGCCGGCGACAAGGTCGTCGTCTGGTACGTGTCTGCGAACTTCGACGAGGAGGTGTTCGCCGACCCGCTTCGCTTCGATGTAGGGCGGCGGCCTAACCCTCACATCACCTTTGGGGGCGGCGGCCCCCACTACTGCCTCGGCGCGCACCTGGCAAAGCTCGAGGTGCAGGTGATGTTCGACGAGCTCCTTCCGCGGCTCGCCGACATCGAGCTGCTCGGGCCCGCCGAGCGGATGCGAACAAACTTCACCAACGCGCTCAAGCGGATGCCCGTGCGCGTAACGGAGGCGTAGGAAAGCGCGTCGATGTCGGAGGCGCTCGTCAGCGCGTTCCGCGGCTGCGTCGGCGAGTTCGCCACGGGGGTTACCGTCGTCACGGCCGAGCATGAAGGGCTCCCGGCCGGTATGACCCTCAACTCGTTCACGTCCGTCTCGCTCGAGCCGCTGCTCGTCCTCGTCTCCCTCGGAAGCGGCTCGCGCACCCTCCACGCCACGAGCGCGAGCGGACGATTCGCGGTCAGCATCCTCAGCCGCGGGCAGCGGGACGTCGCGCTCGACTTCTCGGAGGCCGGCGCGCCGTTCCCCGCCGGGCACGTGGCTCGCGACCGCGAAGGGTTCCTGCCGGTCTCGGGTGCGGCTGCGGTCCTGCGCTGCCACGTCGAGCGGATCGAGCGCGCGGGCGACCACGCTCTCGTGATCGGCGAGGTCGTCTCGATCGCCCACGGAGGCGGCGAGCCCTTGATCTTCCACCGGGGCCGGTTCGGAGGCATCGAGCTCGACGCCCTCGTGCCGGCGGGGCACCCGATCGCGATCGACGAGGGAGCGGGCTGGTGAGCTTCGAGAGCAATGTCCGCCCGTTGTTTCGGCCGGACGACGCCGAATCGATGTCGTGGGCATTCGATCTGGCGTCCTACGAAGACGTCAAGGAGAACGCCGAGGCCATCTACGAGCGTCTCGCCGACGGCTCGATGCCCTGCGACGAGCCGTGGCCGGACGAGCGCGTGCAGGTCTTCCGGGACTGGATCGACGCCGGAATGCCGCCCTAGGAGCTAGCCGCTCGCGGCGGCGAACGCATCCAGAGCCGCCAGCGTGGCCTCGACCTGCTCGGGTATGAGAGGAATCTGTCTCACGAGCGGCGGGAAGAGGACCCACACCACCGAGCCGCCCATGTGGCGAATGACCGCCCGTCCGTCCGGGTCGACCCGAATCCGCTCGAAGTGAACGAGGCCCAGCCGCTCGGCGAGGCGAGCGTCCGAGCCGAGACGTTCCGCGAGCCGCCTGCCCGCCGCATCCTGGCGCTTCGCCCGAAAGCGCACGCCCTGCATTCGGAGGAGGCCTTTCCCGCGTGCGGACAGCCCTCGAGTCCGGGGAAGCACGGGGTCGTCGGTCGAGATCTCGAGCGCGTAATTGCCGCCCAGGATCTTCCCTTCCTGCGACATCTGGAGGCGTACGGGCGACCGGCCGGTCGCCGAGCCAAGCCGGGCCCGGAGCGGGCTCAGCCGCTCGGCTTCGGAGTACCCGGCCCTGCCGAAACGATCGATCGCGTCATCGAGTACGGAGACCGCGCGCTGGCGCGCCGGTCCCTGGAACTGCGTCCACCGGCTACTCATCAGACGATGCTCCAGTTAGAGAGCGTCGGCGTACTCGCGCAGCTCCCAGTCGGTCACGGCAAGCCGGAAGCGCCGCCACTCGTTGCGCTTGATCGTGACGAAGGCCTGCACGAACTGCTCCCCGACCGCCGCGCGCGTGAATGAATCGGCCTCGAATACATCGAGGGCCTCACCCAGCGAGAGCGGCACTGTCTCCCGCTCGACCGGCGGCTCGTACACGCGCTCGGTGGGGGGGCCCGGATCGAGTCTCCTTTCGACTCCGTCGACGCCCGCGAAGATGTGGACGGCCGACGCGAGGTACGCGCTCGCGCTGCCGTCGGCGAGGCGCGACTCCAGCCGCGCCGCCTCGCCGCGCTCGGCAGGAATTCGCACGCAGACCGAGCGGTTGTCCGTACCCCAATCCACAAAGTAGGGCCCGAGCTCCTGCGCCACGAAACGCTTGTATGCGTTCACGGTGGGGGCGCAGACGGCCGTCATGCCGCGCGCGTGCGCGAGGAGGCCGCCGAGGAACGCATGGGCGTCGTCGGAGAGGCCGAGCTTGCCTTGCGGATCGTCGAAGACGTTCCTGCCTCCGTCCCAGGCGGAGAAGTGGAGGTGGTAGCCCGAGGTCCCACCTCCCTCCGTCGGGCGGCCGATGAAGGTCGCGACGAGGCCGTGGATCGCAGCGGTCTCCTTGATTGCGAGTTTCAGCAGGTGAGCCTCGTCGGCCGCTGTCAGTGCCTCCGCAAAACGTGTGTTGATCTCCCACTGCGAGGGGTCGTACTCATGGTTCACGCAGACGAACGGGAGCCCGAGCCCGCGGACGTTGTCCTCCATCTGACGGACGACACCGCCGGGATCGGCCTGCGCGTCCATCCGATAGACGAGCCCGGGAGTCGGCTGGTAGGGCTCCAGCCGGCCTTCCGGAGTCCAACGCAGGAGGAAGAACTCGAGCTCGTGGCCGACGGAGATTCGAAGGCCCTTGTCCTCGGCGGCGGCGATCGCTCTGCGCAGGATGTTGCGGGGGTCGGTTTCGAGGGGTTTCCCGTCGAGACGGCAATCGGCGAGGCAGATGGCCGTCTCTCGCTCCCACGGAACGATCCGGAGAGTCTCCAGGTCGGGAATGACCTGCATGTCGCGGAAGTTGACCTCGTCGCGAATCCCGGTCCCGTCGGGCATGACCCCCGCATGGTCGATGGCGAAGACCGATACGCAGAAGTTGAGCCCTTCCTCACACGCTCGCTCGAGCACGTCCAGCGGAATGACCTTGGCCCGCGTCGTGCCGATCAGATCGGCGTAGTGGACGCGGACGCGAGTGACGCCCGCCTTCGCGAGTTCGCGAAGCCGGTCGTCGGCCATCAGCGCAGGTCGTGGGGTAGGTGCGGCCCGCCGGGCTCGACCGGCGGCGGGAGCTCCTCCTCGATCTTCTCCGTCTCACGCTGGATCTCGGCGAGCGACACCGGCCTGAAGATCGCGCCGAGGCTCTTGTATGCGTAGAGGTTGTAGACGAGCGAGAACGCCGCGGCGACCACCAGGAAGATCAGCCACCGGTAGTAGATCGAGTTGGACTCGACGCCGGGCGGAGCGATCTTGTACGCCGCCAGGGCGAGCAGGCCGGCACCCAGGATTTGCGGGATCGGCACGAACGGCGACCGGTAAGGCCGATGCGCGTTCGGCTCGCGCCAGCGCAGCATCAGCAACGAGACGTGGATCAGGAAGTACGCGGTCACCCAGCCGAGCACGCCGGCGAGGATAAGCTTGAGGAAGCCGGCTCCTTCGGCGGCGCCGAACGCGTTCATCAGGATCGGGATCAGCGTGATGACGACGATCCCGACCCACGGGGCGCGGGTCGCGGGGATCAGCCAGCCGAAGGGGGACGGGAGCTGCCTCGTCAGAGCCATGCCGTAGAGGATCCGCGGAACCCCTGCGACCACGGCGTTGAGCGTCCCGACGGACGCTCCGATCACCACCAGACCGAGCCACCATTTGCCTGCCTCTCCGAAGATGGCGGTGCCGACGTCGACCGGGATGGTCGGGGCAAGCGTCCCGAGCACATCTCCCGGCACGTAGCGCGCCGCGCCGAGGCCGTAGAGCACGACCGGTACTGCGATCAGCCCAAGGCCGATGAAGATGCCGAACGGGATGTCCCGGGCCGGGTTCCTCAGCTCCTCGGCGAGCGGGCAGGTGTACTCGACGCCGACGAACGTGAAGATCGCGATGCCGAGCAGGGCCGACAGCAGGCTCCAAGTGAGGTCGAAGTCCGGCAGCGCACTGCCGATCGGGTCGGTTGTGCCATCTCCGGCGAGCCCGACGACGCCGACCACGAGGAGCGAAGCCGCCACGGCGAAGGTAAGAAAGATCTCGACGGCTGCGAACGGCCTGATCCCGAGCAGGTTGATGCCCGCGATGAAGACCATGAAGATCGCCGCCCAGAGCTTGTAGTCCCCGGGCGCCCCCAGAATGTCTGCTGTTACGAGGCTGGAGACGAAGTTCTCTGCGGTTCCGGGAAAGAGCTGGACCGCGACGTACCCGACTCCGACCGTGATCGTGGCGAAGAAGGGCCCGAGCCCGGCCCGGACGTACTCGTTCATCGAGCCCGCCTTCGGGATCATGGTCGCGAGCTCGGAGAAGCTCATGCTCGCGAAGATCATCGTGATGAAGCCGATCGCGAGCGCGATCAGCCAGACCCAGCTCGCGAAGAACCCGCCGGCAACAGTCGCCAGCACACTCGACGCGACAATCAGGCTGAACGTCGTCCCAACCGCGGTCGGTAGACCGACAGCCCGACGTTCCAGCGTGATCTCAGGTGCCCGCGCTGCCATGTGGCCTCCAGTGTCCGTTGGACCGACCCACCGTTTCTGCCGACCCCTGCCGCCTCATTTCGGGTACGAGGTAGAGAATCCGCACGTCCAAGCGCAGATCGTCGCCATTTGCGCCACAGGCCTTCTTGTATTCAAAATGCAGATCGCCAGTATGAGGCCACGGACCCGGAGATTTCAAGCGACGTGCACCCGCGGGCGCGAGTGAGAAGCCACGGCCTCAGGCTCTAAGGCGACGGGTGGACGCGCTGCTTCCACTCGCCGGCCAAACGGCGCTCGTGACCGGCGCCGCACAAGGTCTCGGCTATGCCGCCGCCGCCCGCCTCGCCGCCGAGGGGGCCAGCGTCGCTCTTCTCGACCGCGAGGGAGAGAGGCTCGGGGCCGCAGCCGACGCGCTCGGCGCCCAGGGTTTGACCGTTCTTCCTCATACGGTCGACCTCACGGACGAGGACGGGATCCGGGCGACGGTCGCGGCCGTCCTCTCCGCCGAGGGCCGGATCGACGTGCTCGTGAACAACGTCGGCATCTATCCGCACCGCCCGTTCGAGGAGCTGACGTACGCCGAATGGCGCCACGTCTTCGCGGTCAACCTCGACAGCGTCTTCCTCTGCACGCACGCCGTCTATCCAGCCATGCGCGAGCGCGGCTACGGGCGCATCGTCAACGTCTCTTCGTCGACGTTCTTCATCGGCTATCCCGGGTTGGCGGCCTATATCGCGAGCAAGGGCGGCATCATCGGCTTCACGCGGGCTCTCGCGAGCGAGGCAGGGCCCCACGGCATTACGGTCAACGCTGTGACTCCGGGACTGATCGCAACCGAGGGCGTCCTCGGCGGAGAGGAAGCCGGCCTCTTCGACGAGATCGTTCCCCAGCAGGCGCTCCCGCGCCGGGGCGAGCCCGGGGACATCGCCGAGTGCATCGCGTACCTCGCCAGCCCGGCGGCAGGCTTCATCACGGGACAGACGATCAATGTCGACGGCGGACACCGCTTTCACTAGACGAGCTTTCACTAGACGAGGAGAGACGTGAACGAGAACCAGAAACCAGTCGCCCCCTACATCGCGGTCGGGCTGTCGACCGTCGTCCACGGGGTCGGCGAGCGCAAGCACATCAAGCGCAACCTGGCCGTGATCGAGGACGGGATCCACGCGGCGATGTCCGTGATCGGGATCAACATGCCGGTGCGGGTGATCGCGCTCGCCGAGGGAGCCCTGACCGGCTTCACGGACGAGGCCTTCGACGTTCCTCACGTCACGGCCGCGCGAGACCTCTTCATCGACATTCCAGGGGAGGAGACGGAGGTGCTCGCCGGGCTCGCCAGCCGGTACGACGTCTATCTCCTCGTCCAGTGCAAGGCGCGCTGGCCCGAGGTGATGGCGGACCGCTATTTCAACATGCTCTTCGTCATCTCGCCGCAAGGCGAGGTCGTGCACCGCGCGGCCAAGAACCACCTCTGGTGCCGCGAGCGCTCCTGCACGCCGCACGACATCTACGACCGCTGGGTCGAGCTCTTCGGCGACGGGATCGACGCCTTCTACCCGGTCCTGCGAACCGACGACATCGGCAACCTCGGAACGATCTGCTGCTCGGACGGCGAGTACCCCGAGGCCGTGCGGGCGCTCGCCATGAACGGTGCCGAGGTCGTCTACCGCCCGAGTGAGGCGGTGCCGATGACCGGCGTCGGGTATCCGGGCGGCGGGACCTGGATGCTCCAAAACCGCGCCCACGCACACTTCAACAGCGTCTACATGCTCTGCCCCAATGTTGGCCCCGTCTATCTCCACCCGCGCATGGAGCACCCGTACGACATCGGCGGCGGCAACTCGCACATCGTCGACTACCTGGGCAACGTCGTCGCCTACAGCGCCTCCGGCTACAACACCTTCGTCTCGGCGATCGTCGACATCGAGGCGCTGCGCCAGTTCCGCGTCATGAACCTGAACTCGAACTGGCTCAAGGACCTTCGCACCGAGGTCTTCCGGCGCATGTACGAGGAGCCGATCCACCCGGCGAACCTCTGGCTCGAGCAGGACCCGCTTCCGCACGCCGAGGTGGACGAGATCTACCGCGCGAACATCCGTGGCCTCGTCGAGCGCGGTGTCTACACGCGCCCGGCCCAGTCGTTTCCCGGCGCCCACTACATCCCCGCAGGCGACGAGCCGCCGGCCGAGGCCTGGGAGAACGCTCGTCATCTGTGGGACGAGGCCGACTGATGGCCGAGGGCTACGACGTCGTCGTCGTCGGCGGAGGGCACAACGGCCTCGCCTGCGCCGGCTATCTCGCGAAGGCGGGTAAGCGTGTCCTCGTGCTCGAGGCTCGCGGCGTCGCGGGCGGCGGCTGTGCGACCGAGGAGGTCGCAGCGCCTGGCTTTCGGCACAACTTCCACTCGAACTTCCACGGGATCATCCATATGGGTCCCGTCTACCGCGACCTCGAGCTCGAGCGGTATGGGGCCCGCTACGTCTGGCCGGAAAACCAGTTCGCTCACGTCTTCCCGGATGGACGGGCGATCGTCTGCAGCCGGAGCGTCGAGCGAACGGCGGCGAGCATCGCGCGCTTCTCGCGGGCAGACGCCAAGACCTTTCGAGACCTCGCCCAGGTCTACCGCGACGTGCTCGAGCAGGCCTTCATCCCGGCGATGTTCTCCCCGCCGGAAGCGCCCTCGCGGGAAACCGCGCCGCTCGAGGAGACGACGGAGGGGCTCACGCTTCTGCGTCAATTTCTCTCGAGCCCGAACCACGTCGCGCGCGACCTCTTCGAGTCGCCCGAGGTACAGACTTGGCTCGGCTTCTGGGTCGCCCAGCTCGCCGGGACGGGGGACGTCTTCGGGCTCGGTGCCAACTACCCGGTCATGCTCGCCGGCTCGGTCGAGCCCTACGGCTGGGCGATCTGCGTCGGCGGCTCGAACGTCCTCGCGCAGGCAATGGTGCGCTTCCTCGAAGACCACGGCGGCGAGGTTCGCGTGGGCGCGCCCGTCGTGCGCATCGAGGTCGAGCATGGACTCGCACGGGCGGTCGAGCTCGCGGACGGCACGCGCATCCCGGTGCCGGGGATCCTCGTCTCGAATCTCGACCCGAAGCACACCTTTCTCGAGCTCGTCGGCGAGGAGGAGCTCGCGGAGGACTTCGCCCGCGCCTGCCGGCGCTGGCGCTATGACGAGCTTTCGATGTTCTGTGTCTATCTCGCCCTCGAGACACCCGTCCACTGGAACGCGGCCGAGTGGGACGAAGGCGTCGACCAGTGCTTCGCTGTCTCGCTCTGCGAATCGCTCGACGTCCTCGACGACAACGCATCCGACTGCCGCCTGGGGGTTCCCCCCCGTCAGCCCGGCCTCTTCACCGTTCATCCCTCGCTCTTCGAGCCGAGCCTCTGCCCGCCGGGAAAGGCGGCCTCCTTCTGCGAGCAGATTGCGCCCTACGAGCTACGCGACGGCGGCCCCGGGGCGTGGGAGGAGGAAAAGGGAGCGTACGCCGACACGGTCCTAGAACGCTGGCGCGAGTACCTCGTCTCCGGGCTGGAGGCCGAGCGCGTAGTCGGGCGCTACGTTGCAAGCCCGCTCGACATCGAGTTGCGGATGCCGAGCATGAAGCACGGCGACTGGAACCACGGTGAGATGACGCAGGATCAGCTCGGCGTCTTCCGTCCCTTCCACGAGTACCCGCCCTATCGCACGGCCTTCGAGAACGTCTACCTGTGCGGCTCGTCCACGCACCCGGGCGGGTCGATTGGCGGTGCCTGCGGGCACAACGCAGCCGGCGCGATCGCCGAGGACCTCGAGCTTGACGCCTGGTGGCGCCGCACGGAGGCCGCGGTTGGCTGAGACCCTGGATCTCGTTCCGCAGGTCGAGCTCGCGGAAGCCGAGGAGGAGAAGCGGCGGGCGCGGTTTCCCGCCGGCGCGGCGCTCGAGTTTGCGGATCTCGAGGAGCAGGGGCGTGCCGGGGCGCTCGACCGGCTGCGCAAGGTAGAGCCGGTCTCCTGGGTGCCGGCACTCGGGGGCTGGCTCGTGACCTCGTATCCGCTGGGACGGAACGTTCTCGCGAGGACGGACGACTTCACCGTCTGGGCGCAGCCGAACCTTGTCCGGGCCTCGCTCGGCGTGATGATGCTCACGACCGACCCGCCGGAGCACGAGCGCCAACGACAGCCGTTCGACAAGCCGTTCCGGATGCGCTCGGTGCGGGAGCGCTTCGAGGGACGGGTGTCGGCTCGGGTGGAGCGACTGCTCGACGAGATCGAGCCGCGCAGGTCGTGCGAGCTCGTCGTCGATTTCGCCGCGCCGTTCGCCATCGGGGTGGCCGGCGACATCCTTGGCCTCTCACTCGACGACGTGCCGAAGATCCAGGGCTTCTACGAGGCCTTCGCGGGCGCGATGACCTATGACGGCGATCCCGAGCCGCAGCGCCGCGCCGATGCCGCGCGTGAGGCCTTCAGCCAGATTCTCCTCGGTGAAGTGGCCCGGGTCCGTGAGCGGCCGGACGATTCGATCACCTCGGCGGTCGCGAACGATCGGGCGACGCAGCTGACGGACGAGGCGATCGTCGCGCAGCTTCGGGTGATCCTCTTCGGGGCGATTGAGACGGTCGAGTCGATGGTGGTGAACGCCGTCCTGCTCCTGCTCGAGCATCCGGCGGAGCTCGGCGCCGTAAAAGCCGACCCCGGACTCGTTCCGAACGCCGTCGAGGAGGCGATGCGGCTGATCCCGCCTGTCGCCTTCATCGAGCGCTGGACGGCGGCGCCGACGAAGCTGGGGGACGTGGAGCTCGGCGAGGGAGAGTTCGTCGGCGTCTCCACGCTCGCCGCCAACCGCGATCCAGAGGTCTTCGAGGACCCGCTCCGGTTCGACGTGCGCCGCGAGAACGCGAGGCACCATCTCGCTTTCAGCTTCGGCGTCCACCACTGCCTGGGGTTCAACATGGCCCGCCTCCAGGGGCCGATCGCCGTGCAGGCGATCCTCGACCGGCTCTCGGGCCTCGAGATCGTGGAAGCGCCCGAGCCCCGAGGCTTCGCGTTCCGGCGGCCGCCCGAGCTCCGCCTTCGCTGGGCGAGCTAGCTCTGCCAGACGCGATCCGCGACTCGCGCGACGAGCTCGAGCTTGCGCCACTGCGTCTGCTCGTCGATCTCGTTCCCCTCGATGACCGAGGCGAAGCCGCACTGCGTCGACAGCCCGAGCTGGTCAAGCGGCAAATACCGCGAGGCCTCGTCGAGCTTGCGCAAAACCTCGTCCTCGCTCTCGAGCTCGCGGCGCTTCGAGCTGACGAGGCCCATGACGACGACTCGGCCCGACGAGGTGAAGCGGATCGACTCGTAGCCGCCGTCGCGACCGACGTCGTCCCACTCTACGAGGAAGACGTCGTAGGGGAGCTCGCTGAACAGGCGCTCGGCGATGGGTTCGAGGGAGCCGGCGCAGATCCAGCGCGAGCGGTAGTTGCCGCGGCAGACGTGTAGTCCCGTGGTCACTCCTTCCGGGATCCCTTCCAGGATCGCCTTGTCGGCGGAGACGGCCTTCTCGAGGAGCTCCGAGACGGTGTGGCCCGCCGCCTCGAAGCGTGCGCTCCAGTCGGCGTCGACGAGGTACGGGTAGAGGGGGAAGTCGAACTGGACGTAGCGGCAGCCGGCTTCGACAGCGTCGGCGATGAGTTCCCGCTCGATCGCGATCGCATGCTCGACGAACTCGTCCAGGGTCGGGTACGCGCCGGCCGAGACCCCGAAGGGATGGACGAAGATTGAGGCCGCCGGGAAGGTGACCTTGAACGGATGATCGGTGAGGCGCGTCATGAAGGCGGCCTCCCGGGCAGCCGGGCTGTCCACCTTCACGAGCGGCGCCTCGATCGAGGGCACGGTCAGGACGACCGTCTCGCCCTGTTCGTTCCTGAACTCGACCGCGCTCCGGTCGGTCGCGATGCCTTTGACGGCGTCGTAGAAGGAGTTGAGGAACATCCAGCGGCGGAACTCTCCGTCAGAGACCACATCGAGGCCGAGCTCGATCTGCCGTTTGACGACGCGCTCGATCGCGGCGTCCGCGACGGCGCCGAGATGTGCGGGGTCGGAGCGCTCCGCGACCGCGGCCTGCAGCTCCGGTGGCCGCAGCAGGCTGCCGACGACCTCGGCGCGCGCTGGACGGCGGGGGGTCATCTACGGGGATGGTAGGCGCCTCGCGTCGGCCCTCGCGGGCGAGCTCCATCCGCTGGCGGCGGTCCGATCCTTATTGCTCGAGCAAGCAAACGCGATCGCGGCGGAGGCGCGGCCACGGGAACGCGCAGAGGCGTAGCTAGTCGTCGCCGTAGCCGTGCCCGAGCACCGGGTGCGGCCGATACGGCTCCTCGAGGCGCGCGATCTCGTCCGGCCCCAGAGCGAGCTCTGCCGCCGCCATCGCGTCCTCGAGGTGGGCGAGCTTCGTCGCGCCGACGATCGGCGCAGTCACCCCCGGCTTGTGCAGGAGCCACGCGAGCGCGACCTGCGCGGGTGGAACATCCCGCTCGCTTGCGACCTCGGCGACCCGCTCGGCGACGTCGAAGTCTTCGGGACGCCCGTAGAGCCGGTCCGCGAAGGCATCCGTCTCGGCGCGCGTGGTCACGCGCTCGCCTCCTCGCGTCCGCGTGCCCGCCACGAATCCCCGGGCGAGCGGGCTCCAGGGCAGGACGCCGACGCCGTGATCGATGCACTGCGGGATCATCTCCCGCTCCTCCTCGCGGTAGACGAGGTTGTAGTGGTTCTGCATCGAGACGAACGGCGTCCAGCCGTGCCTTTCGGCGACCCGCTGCGCCTTCGCGAACTGCCACGCGTACATGCTGCTGGCACCGAGGTAGCGTGCCTTGCCGGCCCGGACGACGTCGTCCAGCGCCTCCATCGTCTCCTCGATCGGCGTATGCCGGTCCCAGCGGTGGATCTGGTACAGGTCGACGTAGTCGAGGCCGAGGCGCGCCAGCGACGCGTCGATTGCCGAGAGGATGTGCTTGCGCGAGAGGCCGCGGCCGTTCGGGCCGGGCGTCATGGGGAAGTACACCTTCGTCGCGATCACGAGCTCGTCGCGGGAGAGCAGCTTGGGCAGCAGGCGGCCGGTGACGACCTCGCTTCCTCCCTGCGAGTACATGTCGGCCGTGTCGAAGAACGTGATCCCGCCCTCGACCGCGCGCCGCACGATCGGCTCGGCGGCAGGCTCGTCCAGCATCCAGGGACGAGACGCCGCGCCGACGTAATAGCTCATCATCCCGAGGCACACGCGCGACACGTGCAGGCCGGTGGTCCCCAGTCGTACCTGCTCCATCCTGCAGACCCTAAGCGCTCGCGCCCGGCTCGCGGTGGAGCGCGACGGCGCCGACCACGAGGGCAACGCCGAGGGCCTCGACGCGCGTCGGCACTTGCGCCAGGACGATCACCCCGATCACCGTCGCCGTGGCGGGCAGCAGGGCGACCATGAGCGAGTAGCCCGCACGGCTCAGCCGCGCCATCGCGAGCTGGTCGAAGACGTAGGGCACGACCGACGAGGCGACGCCGACGCCGATACCGGCCGCGAGCGCGACAGGATCGACGAGCGCTCGAGCCGCGGACCAACCGCCGATCGGCGTGACGACGACGAGGGCGACGAGCATCGCCGCGCCCAAGCCGTCGATCCGCGAGAGCGTCGCCGCCCGCGCCAGCCGGTGCGCGAGCACGATGTAAGCAGCGAAGAGGAGGGCGTTGGCGAAGGCGAAGGCGACGCCGACCGGCTCGCCGTCGAGCCTGACGTCGACGAGCGCGTAGACGCCGGCCACTGCGAGCGCGAGCGCGACGAGGTTCGGCGCTGACCGCGCGCCGAGGGCGGCGAGCACGATCACCGGCAGGAACTCGATCGCCGCGACGGTGCCGAGTGGGAGCCGGTCGATCGCGACGTAGAAGCACGTGTTCATGACCGCGAGCACGACGCCGAACGAGACGACCAGCCGCCGAACGTCCGAACCGCAGGCGCGCAGCGCCCGCCACGGTCGTCGCCAAGCCGCGAAGATGAGGCCGGCGCTCGCGATCCGCAGCCACGCCACTCCCAGCGGATCGACGCGCGCGAAGAGGAGCACTGCGAACGACGGGCCAAGGTAGTGGAAGATCGCGCTACCGACGAAGAAGAGCTGCGGTGGCGTCACCTCCGCGAGCTTCGCGCCGCTGGGACGCCTGAGCGGAGCCACGACCGCCATCGATCTCGTCATACCGGTATGTTCTCGGGAGAACCGCGCTTTGTGAATAGTCGAACGACGGAGATCTCGTCCAGATGCCAAGGAAAGCTCGCCTTCGAGACGCAAACACCTACGAAGCGAAGCTGCTCGATCCGATCAACCTCCGCGTCCTCGGCGAGCTCGTCTCAGACGGCCGCATCGCGATGGCGGAGCTCGGCCGCCGTGTCGGCCTCTCCGCGCCTGCCGTGGCCGAGCGCGTCCAGCGCCTGGAGCGCGCGGGCGTTATTGCCGGCTACCGCGCCGAGCTGGATCCGCGCGCGGTCGGCTTCCCGGTCTCCGCCGTGGTCCGCATCCGCCCCGCGCCGGGACAGCTGCAGCGCATCCCCGACGTCGCCCGCGGGACCCCGGAGGTGGCCGAGTGCCACCGCATAACGGGCGACGACTGCTACCTACTTCGCCTCCACCTCCGCTCGATCGACGACCTCGAGGACGTGCTCGACCGCTTCACGCCCTACGGCCTGACGACGACCTCGATCGTCCACTCCACGCCGGTGCCCCGGCGAGGGCCGCCGCTCGGGTAGCGCAGCGAAGGGGAGGCGGCCATATTCAGGCCCCGAGCGCGGCTCCCTGACCAAAAACCGCCTGGGCTGAGGAGGGAGATTCGAACCCTCGAGAGGCCAGGTCCTCGTCTCCGTACTAGCGCATGCAGTCTCGTTCCCGACCTGAAGCGGGCGGGTGTGAAAGGGTTCGGTGGCTAGAGGCGATCGGAGGTCGACATGTCCGCTGTTTCACCAAACCCGGTTCGCGTTGACGCAAGACTCGATCCGCAGTTGAGTCGCTGGCTGTGGCTGGTCAAGTGGCTCCTCGCGATCCCGCACTTCATCGTGCTGCTCCTCTTGTTCATCGCCTTCGTGGTGCTGACGATCGTGGCGTTCTTCGCGATCCTCTTCACCGGGCGGTACCCGCGCTCGATCTTCGACTTCAACCTCGGCGTCCTGCGCTGGGCGTGGCGCGTCGGCTTCTACACGTACGACGCCCTCGGGACCGACCGCTATCCCCCGTTTACGCTCGGGCCCGAGCCCGACTACCCGGCCACTCTCGACGTGCAGTACCCGGAACAGCTGTCCCGGGGGCTCGTGCTCGTGAAGTGGTGGCTGCTCGCAATCCCGCACTACCTCCTCCTCGGCGTCTTCCTCGGCGGAGGCTGGTTCGCCTGGGGCAGGGGCTGGGACGACGACGGCCGTGGGTCGAGCGGCGGCCCAGGCCTGATCCTTCTCCTGGTGCTCATCGCCGCGATCGCGCTTCTCTTCACGACGCGTTACCCGCGGGGCATCTTCGACTTCGTCGTGGGACTGAACCGGTGGGTATTCCGCGTCGTCGCGTACGCCGCGCTCATGACCGACGTCTATCCGCCCTTCCGACTCGACCAGGGAGGGCCGGAGCCAGGCCCCTCTGCGCCCGAGGGCGACGTGGCCGCAGGCGCGTAGCGCCGGGCGGCGCTAGCCCTTCAGGGCGTTCTTCGGCCGCGGGGGAAGTGATCCCATGGCGGCTGTCGGTTAGCGTCGGAGATCGACGAAGGCGGGCGGTCTGAGAAACTCGGGATCGCGCGGCGGTGTGTCCCGTTGCGGGTCCTCCGAGGCTTTCCCCTCGATGTCGCGCATGCCCGGAAGGAAGAGTGCGCCGAGTGTGATCACACCGCCGATAAGGGCGGCTCCAATCAGCGTCGCACGCACGCCTACCAGGGCGGCGACGGGAGCCGTGAGGGCGAAGGACAGAGGGAGCAGTCCGATCGAGATCATCCAGTCGAGGCTCGAAACGCGACCGAGCATCGAAGCCGGGACGTGGCGCTGCTTGATCGTCGCCCAGACAATGGTGCCCGCCGTTTCGAGCGCGTTGAAGCAAAGGCACGCCACCATGAGCTGCCAGGACGCCGTCGCCAGGCCGTAGCCCGCCACGGCAAGCGTCGCGACTGTCCATGTTCCGTACATGACCGTCACGTCACGGTTTGGATGGCCGCGTTGCCCCATGAAGAGGGCGGCGCCGATCGCGCCCACCCCTCCGGCGGCAAACACGAGCCCGAGGTCGCTGGCAGAGGCGTGCAGCTCGTTCTTGACGACGTACGGCAGCAGCACCTCGGCGGGCCCCATGAAGGCGAGGTAGGCGACCGCCGCAGAGAGGAGGGTCCCCCAAAGCCAGACGCGCCGCCGGACGAAATGGAGACCCTCCTTGACGGCCCTGACGGATGACTCGGCGTGCTCCGACCGGGCGTGCGCCGGCGGGCGCATCAGGAAGATGGCGATGGTGGAGGCGACGAAGGACCCGGCGTCGAGGGCAAAGGCGGCGCCCGTGCCCACGCCGGCCACCAGGGCACCGCCGAGCGCCGGTCCGGCGAGGCGAAGCGCGATCGGCCGGACGAACTGGTCGAGCGAGTTGGCGGCAGCGAGGTCTGCGGCCGGGACGATGTCTGGGACGATTGCCTCGAATGCCGGCGTGAAGAACGCGGTCCCGACGCCATAGAGGGCGACGATGGCCATGAGTTCCCAGAAGGTGAGGAGGCCTGTAAGAGAGAGGACCGCGAGGGCGGCGATGATCACCGCCCGGCCGATGTCCGCGCACAACATGAGCGAACGCCGGTCGAGCCGGTCGCTCAGGACTCCAGCCGGCAAGAGGAAGGCGATCGTCGGAATGGTCATGCCGATCCCGAGCAGCGACAGCGCGGCTGGGGCGTTCCAAAGCTCGTAGGCCTGCCAGGCCATCGCGATCAGGAAGATGCCGTCGCCGACGAGGGAGACCGTCATCCCCAGCCAGAGAAGACGGAAGTCCCGGTGACGCAGCGGCGCTAGCAGGTTGACGCGGGAAAAACCCCCCGGGCGGTCGAGCGCCTCGTGGCTATGCTGCATGCGACCGGGGCTCGCCGGTCACTTCCTCGCCCCTGACGAGGTACTCGACGAGCGCTTCATGGTTCATCGGCCGGGCAAAGAGGAAGCCCTGGCCGAGATCGCAGCCGAGGTCGCGTAGGGACGCCATCTGCGCGGGAACTTCAATTCCTTCTGCGACGACGTCGAGTTTGAGGCTGGTTCCGAGCGCGATGATCGCCGCAATCAGGCCCGACTCCTCGTGCTCGTCGGAGAGGAAGGAGCGGTCCATCTTGAGAATGTCCACGGGGAAGCGGCTGAGGTACGAGAGTGACGAGTAGCCGGTTCCGAAGTCGTCCATCGCGAGGAGAACGCCGAGAGCCTTCAGCTCCTGCAGCCGCTGGACCGCCAAGTCCGTGTCGGCCATCATCACCGACTCCGTGATCTCGAGAACGAGTGCGGACGCAGGGAGGCTGCACTCTGCGAGCGCCTGTCGCACGTCGTCGACGATCGTCTCCGACTGGAGTTGCTTGACCGAGAGGTTGACGCTGATCGTCAACGGTGGCGTCCGTGGGAACTGCTCGTGCAGGAGGGCGCCCTTACGGCAGGCCTCCTCCAAGACCCAGCGGCCGATGGGGATGATCTGCCCAGTCTCCTCAGCGAGCGGGATGAAGTGGAGGGGCGGAATCGTGCCGCGCGTCGGGTGCATCCACCGGAGCAGCGCCTCCACGCCGTAATCGGCCTGCAGGTCGAGACGAACGACGGGCTGATAGTGGACCTCGAGCTGGTTCAGCTCGAGCGCGCGCTGCAGTTCCGTTTGGAGCTCGAGCCGCTCGACCACCCGCTCGTGCATCGCGGGCTCAAACACACGATAGCTACCCTTGCTGTCCCGCTTCGCCATGTACATCGCCACGTCCGCGTTGCGGAGGAGCTCTTCCGCGTCAGAGGAACCGAACTCCTCGCCGGCCAGGCAGATGCCGACACTCGCACGAGGATAGACCTGCTGGCCCTCGATGCCGTACTGGAGTTCGAGGACGCCCAGGATCCGCCCGGCCACGTCTGCCGCCTCCGCGGTGTCGGCGACCCCGTCGAGCAGGATGGCGAACTCGTCGCCCCCGAAACGCGCCACGGTGTCGCCCGGACGTACGGCCCCCTGGAGACGCCGCGCCACCTCCTGCAGGACCGTGTCTCCGGCCGCGTGCCCGAGGCTGTCGTTGACGGTCTTGAAATCGTCCAGATCGATGAACATGACTCCGATGGCCGGGCCGCCGCGGCTCGAGCGCTTGATCGAGTGCTGGACACGGTCTGCGAACAGCGCCCGGTTGGCGAGGCTCGTGACCGGGTCGTGGAAAGCTTGGTGCGCGAGTTGGTCCTCGAAGGCCTTGCGCTCGCTGACGTCGCGGCTGTTCAGGACAACGCCGCGGACGTGCTCGTCCTGGAGCAGGTCGGTGTGTTGCACCTCGAACTGGAGCCAGGCGCCGTCGCGGTGCCTGAGGGAGCACTCGATCACGTGGGTTTCAGCGCCGCCGCCAACGTAGGCTTCTCCCACGCCGGCGACGATCTGGGCCAAGCGTGGCCGATCGGGCTCGCTGAGCAACCGGGCGAAGTCGCTTCCTTCGATCTCGTCGACGCGATATCCGAGGACGCGCTGGACGGACGGGCTCTGGTAGGTCACGGTGCCGTGTGCGTCGAGGACGGTGATGAGGTCACTCGAGTGGGCCACCAACGACCGGAATCGGGCTTCGCTCTGGCGCCGGTGGAGGTCCTCGGCCAGGAACGCCCCCTCGACGGCCAGGGACACCTGTGATGCGAGCGACTCGAGAGAATCAACTAGCTCCCGAGGTATGCCCTCCGGCGAGCAGAGGACGAGGAGTCCGCGCGACGCGTCACGGACCGAGAGAGGTAGGAGCAGTACTACGTGGCCGTCGTCGAGCCGAAGCTGTGTTCGGACGTCCTCGGGCAGTTTCGTCAGCGCGAGCTGCTGCGTCGTCTTCGCGGAGTCACGAAGCCACGCTGAGGCTGCTTTCGAGACGGGCCAGTCACCATCTTCCTCCGAAGAGGCGGCGACGACCGCGCCGTCTTCGTCCAAGAGGACGAGGCGAACGCTCGCCGGCCTCTCGACAAGAGCGAGGATGGCCGAGATGGCAGCCTCGTTGACCTGCTCCCGACCGGCCGCCGCGACCAGCTCGACGCCTGCGCCGCGCAGCGCCAGCTCGCGCGACGCCGCACGTTGCTCTTGACGCACCAGGCCCGCCATGCGGGATACGACGAGAAGGAACAGCAACCCTGACGCCACGATCAGAACGAGTGTGTCCGGGTTGCCCAGCTCCTGATAGAAACGGACCCCGGGCGCGATCAGGCAGGCTCCGGCGAGCAGTCCAAGCCGAAGCGGCGTCAGCCGAGTGCGCGAATCGAGTGCAGGCTCCTCGAGCGTGCGCATGGACGGATGCAGCGCGGCCGCGCCCCAGAGTAGGTAGTACGCAATCCAGCCCACGTCGTAACTGAGCTGATGGTTGTATGCGTCCGTGAGCAGTGCATAGGTGTAGGCCGAGTCCACCGCGAGGAGCGAGACGATGCTCCCGACGAGGAGGTAGAAGGCCGGCGCGCGCTTGCCCCTGTCGACCGCGAGGCGGATTGCCGCGGCCAGGAGCAGGATGTCGCCGAGCGGATAGGCCGCAGACACTGACTTCTCGAGGAGCGTGAGCCCCGAGAGGTGGATGTTCGGAGCGACGAGGAAGACCCAGGAGAGCAGACCAACGCCCACGGTCAAGATCAGGGAGTCGATGACGCCGGCGCGGTCGCCTCGCGGGTTGCGCCGCCTTACGAGGACGAATAGCCCCGCCACGAGGGCCGGGTAGACGGTCAGGTAGATCGCATCCCCGAGCGACGGAAACTCGACCTCGACGCCGAAGAGCTTCGGGTAGCTGTACGTGTAGAGGTCGCCGGCAAAGAAGAGGAAGTTGCCGACGATGAACAGGATCCAGGCAGCGCGCGCCTTCGGCCGGTGGAGATAGATCCCGACTGCGATCGCGACCGACGAGGAGAGTCCGAGCAGGTTGATCAGGGGACCGCTTGCCTTCAGCGGCGGGAACCAGAGATACGCTGCTGTGAGGAGGCTGCCGGCGGCTAGGAAGACAATCCAGAGGCGCCCGCGCCAGTTGATGCCGGTGAGGCGCTTCACGCTGCGTATTCCTGTCGCGCGGGCCGCAGATCGAAGGTGTTGGCGAGCTTGCCGAGTGTGTCGACGAGCTGCTCGATCTCGGCCTCCGAGTTGGCGGCCGTTACCTGGATCCGGAACCCGACCTCGCTCTTCGGCACGAGCGGGTAGGCGGCAAGAGTCACGTACACGCCGTGCTCGAAGAGGAACCGCCCGGCTGCATCGATGTCTTCATGTCGCGCGAGCGGAACCTCGATGATCGGGAAGCCCGAGCGATTTGGGGTGTGGACTCCGAGTCGATCGAGGCTCTGGAGCACCTGGTCGGTCTTGCGCCACAGATCCGCACGGATCGCGTCCCCGCGGGCTTCGTTGACGTCGAAGCCGGCGAGCACAGTTGCCAGCGAGGCAATTGGGGAAGGGCCCGAGTAGAGGTAGGGAGGCGCAGCCGTCTTGAGCAGTTCCTTCAGCTCAGTCGGGCAGGCCACGAACGCCGCGAGCGACGAGTAGGACTTGGAGAAGCCTCCGACGAGCACGATCCCGTCGTACGACTCGCCGCAGTAGCGGACGACGCTGTTCCCGCGCGTGCCGTACGGGCTCGACTCGTCCCCGCTACGTTCGCCGATCACCCCGAAGCCGTGAGCGTCGTCGACGTAGAGCATGGCGTCGTAGCGCCGGGCGATCCGGGCGAACTCCTGCAGGTCTGGAGCGTTCCCCGTCATGCTGTTGACCCCGTCCATGCAGATCAGCCGCGTCGTCGAGCGGTCCTGGCGAAGCAGTTGCTCGAGATCGTCGGGGTCCTCGAACCGGAAGCGCTTTACCGTCGCCCCGCGCGCGGAGGCGAACTGGCAGCCGTCGTAGATCGTCTTGTGCGCCCGGTTGTCGACGAAGATCGTGCCGTCTCCGGCTAGCACCGGGATCACGGACAAGTGGATCAGGGTGATCGTTGGGATGACGAGCGCGTCCTCGCACCCGAGCAGCTCGATCAGACGCTCCTCGATCTGCGGGTAGAGCACGGGGCTGCCGAGCATGCGCGACCAGCTTGGGTGCGTCCCCCATTTCTCGAGGTACTCAGGGACGCTCGCGATGATCTCTGGATCGAGGTCGAATCCGAGGTAATTACAGGAGGCGAAGTCGGCCAACCACTGGTCGCCGATGCGGATCATTCGTCCGTCGATTTCGTCGATCACGGCATCCGTCATCGGATTGGAGCGCTCGAGCTCGGCCAGCTCGCTGCAGGCCGCCAGCCATCGATCGATCCAGCGCGGGGATGCTGAACGGGACCGGGGGCTGTCCGGGTAGACGCTCATGCGCCACCCATCGACGATTTGCCCCGGAATCTTTAGGAATCGAGCTGCCGAAATTGGGTGGCCTTGATGAAGCTGAGAAACCGCTCAGTTTCCGGCAATGACCGAGTGTTACGCCGCGGGCAGGATTTGAGCCGGACGCTGAACGTCGGCTGCGAGGATCAACGCCTCAACGACTTGCGGGTCGAATTGGGTGCCCGCGCAGCGGCGGAGTTCTTCAATCGCCTCGGGATGTGACATTGCTTGCCGGTACGGTCGGTTGGTCGTCATGGCGCTGAAGGCGTCGCACGCGCACACGATTCTGGAGACGAGCGGAGTCTGCTCGCCCGCGAGCCCGTCCGGGTAGCCTGCTCCGTCCCAGCGCTCGTGGCACGAGCGGACGAGGTATCCGACCTCGCCAAGCAGGCCGCCGACCTTTTCCAGCATGCGCTGGCCTTCGATCGTGTGCGTGTTGATGATCGCTCGCTCCTCATCCGTCAGGGGACCGGGTTTGTTGATGATCTCCTTCGGGATCTTGATCTTGCCCACGTCGTGGAGGATCGCCGTGAACTCCGCCGAACGGCGTTCATCGGGACCGAGCTTGAGCTCGTCGCCCACGGCTAGAACGAGTGAGACGACGTCCTGGCTGTGCAGGCCGGTGTACGCGTCATCGGCTTCGACCACGTCGCCAAGCAAGAAGGCCGTACCGCGGTAGGCGGTTGAGAGCTCGAGCGCCTTGTCGATGTGCGACTTCCGATCGCGCGCGAAATGAGCCAGCAGGCCTATCAGAGGCAGGGAGAAGAGTACGAGTTCCGGATGCGCCAGCGAGCCGAGAGCCGCGAGGATCGCGATCGGCGTGAGAGCTGAGTCGACCACCCAGATCCAGGCCATGACGGGTAGCAGGCTCAGGGGCGGAACGCCGAGGCCAAGCCGGTCCCGCGCAGCGGTGCTCGCGAAATCGAAGACGAATTGCGCGAGAAGGGCTGCGGCGTAGACCGGCAGGTGGTCAGGGGTTGGACGAGGCTCGCCCGCAGCAAGGAGGATGAGCGCCGGGCCAACGGCGTGCCACGAGTTGACCAGACGCAGAAGGCTGCGGCCGACCGGAACGCGTCCTCGCGCGTAGTCAGGGACTCCCCCGAGAAGCAGCCCAGCCAGCACGAAAAGTGGCACGAACGGGACCGGGAGCAGGACCAGCATCGGAACGAGCACGAGCTGCGTCGGGCACGCATAACCCGTTCCGATCTCGAAGTCCACGCGGGAGGCCACCGCATATCCGGCGACGAGTAGGAGCATCGTGAGCGGGTCAGATGGGCGCGCTGAGTCGCCGGTGAAAGCCAGGATGAGCGCGGTGACGAGGAACGCGACTCCGAGAAGCAGCGAGGCGCGAAGATCCTTGTCCACCAGACGGCGCGCGACGTTTTGCCGCGTCTGTTCGATCAGGACATTGCCGTCCGCGGCGGCGGTGGTCTGAACCCCGAGTTGGTTGGGCGCGCGCTTGGTCCCGGCGGGAGTCGCCATTTTCCCCGTATCGGCTCTCTCCGCGCCCGCCTTGACCTCCGCATTGATCACTCCGAAAGGGGAAGCGTTCTCGTTCGCAAGCGCGCAGAGTAGGACCGCATTTTCTGCGGCTCTGCGGTTTACGAGGAGGATCAGTGTCTGTGGCAACTCGGTCGTTTGTCCGTCGCGCACGGGCGCTTCTCGCGTTCGGCTTCGCGGCTAGCGTCATCTCGCTTGTGTTCGGAGCGGCACCGGCCTCGGCCGGTCTTGGTCTCGCCTGCCCGGACGCCACCACCACGCCGTTCTCGCGCTGGGCGGACTACGCGAACTATGCGTATCTCCCTGATGGTGGATTCGAGGCGGGCGCAGCAGGTTGGAAGCTAGCCTCGGGGGCGAAGGTAGTGGCCGGCAACGAAGTGTTCTACATCCGCAGCACTTCCCACCGGTACGCACTCGCGCTACCTCAGGGGAGCTCGGCGACGAGTCCCCCAATGTGCATCGGGCTTATCTCGAGCAAGATGCGGTTCGTCGTCACCGGCCCCTCGGGCTCGAAGGTGAAGGTTCAAGTCATCTACCGTGGCCTGCTATCGAGCGTCCTCGGCATCTTCGATGGTGGCACTGTCTCGACCAACGGAACCTGGCAGCCCTCTCCGGCCATCGGCATGCTCGGTGGCGTGTTGCCGCTGTTGACGCAGTCCGTCCAGTTCCGCTTCGTCGCGACCAGTGGCACTCCGAGGATTGACGACGTCTACCTCGATCCGATGAAATCCGGTTAGGCGCGCGGCTGCGAGCCTGCCCGCTTTGCGCGGCTACTGAAAAACCGAGAGGGCGGCCCGAAGGCCGCCCTCTCTTGCGTTGGACGCTTAGAGACGCTAGTTGCCGAGCAACGTGCCGTGGTTGCGGATTCTCGAACCGTCCGAGCCGCGCGGCAGCGAGAATGCTTGATTGCAAGACCTGACCCCGGACACCCAAAGGCGTCCCGACACGCAGCCACGACGAGTACGAGGACAGTCGCTCGTACGTGAGGGCGTTAGCAGGCGCGGGCCACGTAGGCGCGGAAGGAGGCCTCTATGCTCTCTTCTCGGGTCCGTGCGGCTTCTCTTGCCCAGGCACACGCTGCCTCGAGCCGACCCTGAACATCGGCTATCTGCGTTGCAAGGTCTTCGATTCGACCCACGTCTTGAAGCGAGTTGAGCTGGCCTTGCAGATCAGTGACGACTGCCCGGAAGTCGGTTATCTCGTTGCCGATGTCCTGGAAGCGCGTGACTTCTTGCTGCGCGAACTGGCGGGTTAGTGAGGCTTCCGCCTGGGCACCCTGGGCTCTCTCCTCTGCCGCCTGCACCTCTTCCCGAGGCGCAAGGTGCAAACGGACCGCCACGGCCCGGGAGAAGCGCTCGCTGCCGGCCATGCTGATTAGGACCCCTCCCGTGACGACGAGACCTGCGAGCAGGAGCGCGTTGAGCACGACCATGGCGATGAGAGCCGCGCGTAGCTTCGTATCGTCCTCGCGAATCATGCGCGGGGGCTTCGGCTCCATCGGATGTCCATCGACCTCCGGGAATCGAGCCTTTAGAAGTCACGCGCGGCCCGCGACCGCGAGCCGCTAGGCCGTCTGGCGTTCGGCCCAGCGGGCCCGAGCCCGCGCGACTTGAGCCTCGCGGTCTCTCGGCGGCGCGGACGTCACCAGCTCGTCGAGGAGCCGCTTCGACGCGTCTGCGACGGCCTGCACTGCCCGGTCGAAAGCCTCGGCGTTCGCCTGCGACGGCTTGGTGAAGCCGCTGATCTTGCGCACGTACTGCAGGGCCGCGGCGTGGACGTCCTCTTCCTTCGCCGGTGGTTCGAAGTTGTAGAGCGTCTGGATGTTTCGGCACATGCCGAGAGACTAGCGCGTGCCGGCGCACGGGATCGGTACCCTGCCGAGCTGTGAATCTGGACAACCGCAGCCGTTGGCTCGCGCTCTACGTGCTCTGCCTCGGGGACATCATGATCGTCCTCGACGGGACGATCGTGAACGTCGCCTTGCCGTCGATTCGCGCCGACCTCGGGTTCTCGCAGGCCTCGCTGGCCTGGGTCGTGAACGCCTACCTCCTCACCTTCGGTGGCTTCCTGCTGCTGGGCGGTCGGCTCGGGGATCTGTTCGGGCACCGGCGACTTTTTCTCATCGGGATCTCGGTTTTCACTGCAGCCTCGCTCGCGTGTGGGCTCGCCACCTCGCAGACATTCCTCATCGCCGCGCGCGCGGTTCAAGGCTTCGGCGGCGCCATCGTCTCGGTCGTCGTGCTCTCGCTGATCATGATCATGTTCACCGAGCCCGCCGAACGTGCGAAGGCGATGGGCGTCGTCGGCTTCGTGCTCTCCGGAGGCGGGACTGCCGGCGTGCTCCTCGGCGGCATCCTCACGGACCTCTTGAGCTGGCACTGGATCTTCCTTGTCAACATCCCCGTCGGCGTCACCGTCTTCGTGCTCTCGGTCTACCTTTGCCCGACGGTGCAAGCGCCGTCCCAGGAGCGGCGGCTCGACGTTGGCGGAGCGATCACCGTGACCGCCTCGTTGATGCTCGCGGTGTACGCCATCGTCAAGGGCAACGAGGTGGGCTGGACGTCGGCTCAAACGCTCGGCATCCTCGGCGCGGCGCTCGCGTTGCTCCTTGTCTTCCTCGCGATCGAGGCGCGCCACCCGGCTCCTCTCATGCCTCTGGGCCTGTTCCGGCACCGCAACATCACCGTCGCCAACGTGGTCGGGATCCTCATGGCGGCGGCGATGTTCGCGATGTTCTTCTTCTCGGCCCTCTATCTCCAACTGGTGCTCGATTACAGCCCGCTCGAGGTGGGGCTTGCATTCTTGCCCTCGACGCTCGTCTGGGGAGCCTCCTCGCTCCTCCTTTCCGACCGCCTCGTCATGCGCTTCGGCATCAAGCCGCCGCTCGTCGGCGGTCTCGCGTTCTTCATCGGCGGCCTGCTTCTCTTCGCGCGAGCGCCCGTGGACGGAAGCTTCGCGATGGACGTTCTGGTCCCCATGCTCCTGTTCGGCCTCGGCGGAGGCATCACGTTCAACCCGTTGCTCTTGGCGGCGATGGGTGACGTCGAGCCTTCGGACGCCGGTCTCGCCTCGGGGATCGTGAACACGGCCTTCATGATGGGCGGCGCCCTCGGCCTCGCGGTGCTCGCGGCGATTGGCACGTCGCGCACGGACAGCCTGCTCGCCTCCGGCGAGACGGAGGCCGAAGCGCTCACCGGCGGCTACCACGCCTCGTTCATCGTGGGCGCACTCTTCGCTGCGGTCGCTGCCGCGCTCGCGGCGGCGCTCCTTCGCCCCGTCGAGGCGCCGGCGCACGCGATGCCCGAGCCGGAAGCCACCTCGGCCTAACTCAGCACCAGGACATACGATCGGACCGTGGTGGACACGGCTTTCCGCGGAGCTCCGCGCGGGCTCGAGCTTCGCTGCCAGGGTTGGGAGCAGGAGGGAGCGTTGCGCTGCCTGCTCAACAACCTCGACCCCGATGTCGCCGAGGACGCCGCGGCTCTGGTCGTCTACGGAGGTCGGGGGCGAGCGGCTCGGAGCGCCGAGGCTCTCGCCGACATCGTCGCCGCGCTCGAGCGCCTCGGCCCGGGGGAAACGCTCATCGTCCAGTCCGGGAAGGCGGTCGCCGTCCTGCCGACACACGCAGACGCACCGCGCGTTCTCATCTCGACGGCCATGGTCGTCCCGGCCTGGTCGGACGAGGAATCGTTTCGGTCGCTCGAGGATGCGGGCCTGACCATGTACGGCCAGATGACGGCGGCAGGCTGGTTCTACATCGGCACGCAGGGCATCCTCGGCTTCACCTACGAGACCTTTCGAGCAATCGGCGCGGCGCATTTCGACGGCACGCTCGCGGGGAAGCGGGTGCTCACCGCCGGTCTGGGCGGGATGGGTGGCGCCCAGGGCTTCGCCGTGACGCGGAACGGGGGTCGAGCCCTCGTCGTCGAGGTCGACCCGCTGAGGGCGGACCGCCGCGCGCGCGACGGCTGGGTCGACCTCGTGGCTGGCTACGACGAAGCGCTGGCGGCGCACCTCGACCCGGAGGGCCCGGGAACCGTCGCTCTCGTCGGAAACGCCGCGGACGTCGCGCCGCGCCTCCTCGCCGACGGGGTCGACTTCGACGTCGTAACCGACCAGACGGCCGCGCACGATCCGCTCAGGGGCTATGTCCCGCGTGGCTTTTCAGCCGAACAGGCTGGGGAGGCCGATCTGGACGACCCGGCTTTCCGCAGCGCGGTCTTCGACTCTCTCGCCGCCCACGTCGAGGCGATGCTGGGCTTCCGCGAACGAGGCGCGATCGTCTTCGAGTACGGAAACGGCATCCGTTCGCAGGCTGTTGCCCACGGAGTTGAGGAGGCCCCTTCGATACCGGGGTTCGTGTCCGCGTATGTGCGACCGATCTTCGCCCGCGGCGTCGGACCGTTCCGCTGGATCTGCCTCAGCGGCGACTCCGAGGACCTGCGGAGGAGCGAAGACGCTCTCATGGAGGTGGTCCGCACCGACTCGCTTCGCTCCTGGATCGAGCTCGCCCGCGAGCGGGTCCGGCCGCAGGGTCTGCCTGCGCGCATCTGCTGGCTGGGCCTCGGCGAACGCGACCGGGTAGCCCTGGCGCTGAACAACCTCGTTCGCTCGGGCGAGTGCGGCCCGCTGGCCCTAGGTCGCGATCACATGGACCCGGCCTCCGTCGCCTCGCCCACGCGAGAGACGGAGGGCATGCGCGACGGCAGCGACGCGATCGCCGACTGGCCCGTTCTCTCGGCGCTCCTCAACGCCGCGCAGGGGGCGAGCTGGGTCGCCATCGGCAACGGGGGCGGTGTCGGCATCGGGCGCTCCATCCACTCGGGGATGGTCGTCGTCGCCGACGGCAGCGAGCTCGCGGAACGGAAGATCCGCCGAGTGTTCTGGACCGACCCGGCCCTCGGCGTCGCGCGCTACGTGGACGCTGGGTATCCGGAGGCGCTTGCAGAAGCCGAGCGAAACGCGCTCGTCATCCCTCGGGCTTCTCGCCCCTGAGGCCGGGGAGGCCCCGTAGGATCCGGTCGCGCCGGTCGACGAGCTCTGTGGTCTCTGCTTGCGTGTAGTCGCCGCGGAGTCCCCGGCCGCTCTTCACTCCAAGGGCCCCGGTGTCGAGGATGCGAGCGATTGACTCGGACGGCGTGCTACCGCTTGCGAGCTCCGGCCAGAGGTTGGCGGCCACGGCGGCGTGGACGTCGAGGCCCGCGAGGTCCATCGCCTCGAACGGGCCGATCGCGGCCCAGCGGGCGCCGAGGCTGTGCGTCACCGCGCGGTCGACGTCCTCGAACGAGCAGATCCCCGCGTCGACAAGCGCGTACGCCTCCCTCAGGAGCGCGTACTGGAGGCGGTTGACGACGAATCCCGGGAGGTCCCGGCGCACGATCACCGGGGCCTTGCCGATCTCTTCCGCCCAGGCCGCGAGTGTCTCGAGCGTCTCGGGAGCGGTGCGCTCGCCTCCCACGACCTCCACGAGCTCGACCAGCTCGGGCGGATTGAACCAGTGCAGGCCCGCGAAGCGCTCGGGCCGTCGAAGGTCCTTGGCGAGCGCGGCCAGGGGAAGCGACGAAGTGTTGGTCGTCAGGATCGCCTCGGGCGCGGCGAGCTCCTCAGCCCGCGCCAGGAGCTCGCGCTTCGCTCCGATCTCTTCGACGATCGTCTCGACGACCAGCTCGGCTCCGTCGAGGGCCTCGTCGACGGCCGTGGTCAGGCGCATGCGGCCGGCCGTGGCCTCGAGCCGAGATCGTGCAGCCTCGAGACTGGACTCGCGGCGCGCAGCGAGGCGCACCGAGGTCCCGGCGTCCGCGAAGACGCGCGCGATGCCAGTGCCCATCGTGCCGGCGCCGACGACGGCGACTTCCCTCGGGAGCTCCACCAGCGCCAGCGTAACGCTTGCTCAGCCCACGACCTCCTTTCCTGCAGGCGAGAGGACGTACCAGAGCGCGCCGAAGGCGTTGAGGCCCTCTCCGGTCGTGTCCCCGGGCTGCTTGTCGCCGGCGTAGTAGTAGAGCGGGTGACCGTTGTAGGTGACCTCGGTCTCGCCGTCGGTTCGTGCCGTTGTCCCGAGCTTGCCGGCGTCGAGGCCGCTCCCGGCCTTCGCGGCTCCCGTGGTGGTCACCGGAGGCCAGAACTTCGCGCAGGAGCCGTCGCACGTGCTCTTCATGCCGGTGTCCTTCTCGAATAGATAGAGGGTCATGCCGCGGCCGTCGACGAGGATCCGGCCGAGGGGGGTCGTCCGGACGGCGATGGTGGCGGCGCCCGAGGCCGCTTGCGTCGATGTGGAGGGGGTCGACGAGCTCGACCCGTGCCCGTAGCCGTACCCGCCAGAACTGCCCGCGCTGGAACCGCTTGAGGTGCCGGCGGACGCGCTGCCCGACGCGTTCGTGGAGCCGCCGCAGCCGGCCGCGAGAACGGCGGCCGCCAGCACCGCGAGAGCGGACGCCGGGGCGATGAGAGGACCTTTCATGGGACTACCTCCTGGTGTGCTTTCCTCAGGAAGTACGGGTCCGCCGGAGGGTGCGGATGCCGTTTCGAAGCCGCTTAATCGGCGCTTAATCCGTGGGCTGAGAGCGGCCGTTGAGGCGCAGGCTGATGCGGGTCCCGCCGCCCTCGGCCCGCTCGGCGCTCACCGTTCCGCCGTGCGCCTCGGCCACCTGGCGGACGATGGCGAGGCCTAGGCCCGAACCGGGCATGCCACGCGCAGAGGTGGCACGGTAGAAGCGGTCGAAGACGAACGGGAGGTCTTCCTCGTCGATACCGGGCCCGTGGTCGCGCACGATCAACTCTCCTTCGTGAATCGCCACCTCGACCTCACCTCCGGGCGGGCTCCACTTTGCCGCGTTGTCGAGGAGATTTCCGACCGCGCGCTCGATGGTCTGAGGATCGCCGTTGACGAGCGACTCCTCGAGGTCGGTCTTGAAGGTGACGCCGGGCCGGTTGCGCCGGGCGCGCTCGACGGCGTCGGCGGCCACCAGATCGAGACGGACGTCCTCCGGCTCGACTGGCTGCTGCTCGGCCCGGGCGAGCGCGATCAGTTCAGCGATAAGTGACGTCATCTCACCCAATTGCTCGACGACATCCGTGAGCAGGCGCTTGCGCTCCGCCGCTGGAAGCCGATGCTCACCCGCGAGCACCTCGATGTTCGTCCGCAGGCTGGTGAGCGGCGTCCGCAGCTCATGCGAGGCGTCGGCGACGAGCTGGCGCTGCGCCCTCGTCGATTCCTGGAGCGCGCCAAGCATGGTGTTGAAGCTCGTAGCAAGGCGACTGAGCTCGTCGCGGCCGGTGGTGTCAATGCGCTCGGAGAGGTCGCCGGTCTCGGTTACCCGCTCCGTCGCCGAGGTGAGGCGCCGCACCGGGGCGAGAGCGGCTCGGGTGACCGCGAGCCCGAGCGTCGCGGCGACAGCGATCCCGCCCAGGGCGATGAGAATGAGATAGAAGCGAATCCGGTCGAGGGAGTGGTCGACCTCCGTCAGCGGGCGAGCGATCTGGACTGCGAAGCCCGAGCTGCCCGGAATCGTGAAGACGCGCAAATGGACGTCGGAGACGTGTGTGTCCGAGAAGAACGGCCCGCCCTTGCCGTTGGCCACCGACAAGACGTGATCGGAAACCGGGAGCTCGACTCTCTCTTCGGGCGGCCGGATCGTCGTTCCATCCGACTGGACGACCTGGATGTAACCGGGAGCTCCGCCTAGGCCGGGCCCCTCGAGCACGGGCCGGTCGCCCTCCTGAATAGCGCGCAAGGGGAAGCGGGAGATCTCGGCAGCGCGGGCCCGCAGCGCGTCGTCGACGGTGCCGCGCAGCTCGTCGCGGACGACAATGTAGACCACCGCGGACGCCAGCAAGACGGCTAGCGCGACGGCCGCGGCCGCAACGAGGGCCAGACGGGCGCGAAAGCTCATTTCTCCCGCAGGGCGTAACCGACGCCACGCACCGTCTGGATGAGGCGCGGCCGTTCGCCGGCTTCCGTCTTCCGGCGCAGATACCCGATGTACACGTCGAGTGAGTTGGAGGAAAACCCAAAGTCGTAGCCCCAGACGCGCTCGAAGATGACCGAGCGCGTGAGGACCTGCCGGGGATTCAGGAGGAAGAGCTCTAGCAGCGAAAACTCTGTCCGCGTCAGCTCGATCGGCTCGCCCGCGCGGCGCACCTCACGGGTCTTCGGGTCGAGCTCGAGGTCCGCGAAGCGGAGGACTTCGCCCGAACCGCTCGTCGTCCGGCGCAGGAGCGCGCGCAGGCGCGCGAGGAGCTCCTCCAGGGCGAAAGGCTTCGTCACGTAGTCGTCGGCCCCGGCGTCGAGCCCGGCGACCCTGTTTTCGACCTCGTCGCGAGCGGTGAGCATGAGCACGGGGAGGCGGTGGCCCTCCCGGCGCAGGCGCCGACAGACCTCCAAGCCGTCCATCTTCGGCATGAGGATGTCGAGGACGACCGCGTCCGGCTCGCCATTCTGAGCGAGACGCTCGAGCGCCTCCTCCCCGTCGGCCGCGAGCTCGACGTCGTAACCCTCGAGCTCGAGGGCGCGGCGAAGGGAATCACGCACCGCGCGTTCGTCGTCGACGACCAGGACCCTCATGGCTCCATTGTGCGCTTTCAGCCTGAGAGGAGGCTAAGAAAGGGGTGAACCCTTCTTAGGAAGTTCTTAGCCCCGTTTCATAGACGTCTTAGTCACAAGCTGTGACATGGGGGCGACCGAACGAAAGGAAAGCCGCCATGACTCGCCGTAGAACTCTCTCAACAGCCGCCGTCCTCGTTGCCGCTGCCGCTATCGGCGTCGGCGGAGCCGCCACGTACGCCGGGCTCGCTCCCGAAGGAACGAGAACCGTCGTCCGCCAGGAAACCGTCAGCAACGGCGAGCCGGCCGCCAATACAACCGGCCTGTCCGTCTCCGACATCTACCAGCGCACGCAGAAGGGCGTCGTCGAGATCACCGTCACGACGTCCCAGTCCACGAACCCCTTCGGGGGCCAGCAGACTCAGCAGGCCCAGGGCTCCGGGTTCGTCTACGACAGCAACGGCCGCATCATCACGAACCAGCATGTCGTCGAGGGGGCCACGTCCATCTCGGTGAGGTTCTGGAACGGAAAGACCTACAAGGCCGAGCTCGTCGGAAGCGACCCCTCGACCGACCTGGCCGTGATCAGGGTCGACGCCCCCGCCTCGGTGCTCACGCCGCTCACCCTCGCAGACTCGGACGCCGTCGCAGTCGGAGACAACGTCGTTGCCATCGGCAGCCCGTTCGGGCTCGAGAACACGGTGACGAGCGGAATCGTCAGCGCCCTCCACCGGCAGATGACCTCGCCGAACAACTTCTCGATCGACGACTCGATCCAGACGGACGCCGCTATCAACCACGGCAACTCGGGCGGCCCACTACTCAACGCAGAGGCGCAGGTCATCGGCGTCAATGCGCAGATCGAGAGCGACTCGGGCGGCAACGACGGCGTCGGATTCGCGATTCCGTCGAACACCGTCAAGTCGATCGTCTCCGAGCTGATCTCCACCGGAAAGGCCGAGCACGCCTATCTCGGAGTCTCCGTCGAGACCGTGAACGCCTCAGTGCGGATCACCGAGGTCCGCACCGGGACGCCGGCGGCTGACGCCGGCCTCCAGTCGGGCGACACGATCGTCTCCGTGGACGGGAAGCGAATCGTCTCCGGCGACGGCCTGACGAGCGCAATCTCCACGAAGAAGCCCGGCGACACGGTGTCGATCACGTACTCCCGCGGGGGTCAGAGCCACACCGTGAAGATCGAGCTGGCCAGCCGGCCGACGTGAAGTCTTGTTCTTAGGCGTTTCTTAGCCCGGTCTTAGGAAGCTGCGCTTTCATGCGCACATGAAGCGGTTTCGCTCACGGAGGGCCCTCACGATGGCAGTCGTCGCTCTCGCCGTCATCGGCGGGGGCGGCGCTGCGATTGCGGCTCAGGGTTCTTCCTCGCCCGGCAAGTCCTTTCTCGACTCGGTCGCCAAACACCTTGGGATCTCCTCCCAGAAGCTCGAGGACGCGACGAAGGCCGCCGCGGTCGACCAGGTCGACGCGGCGCTGAAGGATGGGAAAATCACGAATGCGCAGGCCGACGAGCTCAAGGCCCGCATCGAGTCGGGCGAGTTCCCGCCCTTCGCCGGCCCGTTGTTCGGCCCGCGCTTCGGTCATTTCCACCGCGGAGGCCCGCCTCTGTTCGGCGAGAAGCTCTCGGCGGCTGCCGATTATCTCGGACTGACCGAAGCGGAGCTGCGCACGAAGCTCAACACCGGCCAGACCCTCGCCGATATCGCCAAGGCCCGCGGCAAGTCGGTGGACGGGCTGAAGCAGGCGATTCTGGACGAGGCCGAGAAGAAGCTCGACCAGCTGGTTGAGGACGGCGAGCTGACGCAGGCCGAAGCGGACGAGATGCTCGCTCGGCTGAAATCGCACATCGACGACCTCGTCGACCACGGAATGTTCCGATTCCGCTTCGGCGATCGGCTCGGGAGCCAACCCCGAGAGCACCCCTTCTGGTAGCCGCGCCGAAGAGCTGGATCAGCGGACGGTGGCGCGAAACTTGTAATACCCCAGGTCGTCGGCGCCGACGCCCGCGCACGAGTAGAAGGTGTCGCGCCCGCAGCGCATCCTGGTGCTCGCGTTCGTGAGGACGAGGTCGACTTCCCTGATCGTCCCGCGCCCGAACGCGACGCTACGCGCAGCGTCTCCGTTCGAGTCGAGCGCGAACTTGCGGACGTACCAGCTCCCCGACGTTCTGCGCACGAGTAAATACGCCTCGGGACCACGCCACCTGCGGGGTAGGTCGACTCTGACGCGCAGGCCTCCGTTCGAAGAGGCGTTACTTCCGGGCTTGAACGCGTAGTAGCGGCTCGCAAGGTGGCGCAGGCGGGTCGATTGCCAGCCGGTTCCGCGATGTGTTCGCCCCAAGTAGTAGGTGTGGGAGAGCGGGGCGCGCGGGTACGAGGCGCCTTCGCTGTAGAAGCGGGCCGGTGTTCGGTTCACGCGGGCGAATTTTCCGAACAGGGCGCGAAAAGAAGAGCCTCGGGCAGCCAGGACCCTGACCGCCCCCCTGAGCGAGTAGGGATTGTTCGCGACGGTGTCGGGCCCCGTGCCGTCGGTGTCGGTGCTCGCTCCCGCGACTCCCTCCCAGACCTGGCGGATGACGAGCGGGTCGGCAAGCTCCCCGAAGTCCTCGACGAGAAAGCGCCACCAGATCCAGGCTCCGTACTCGAAGCCACCAGCGCCACGATCGACCGGCGTCCCCGGCGAGGTCAACACACTGTTCTCCAGGTAGCGGATTCGGTCCTCCACATTTGGCCGGAACTGGCCTTCCATGAACATCGCCGTTCCCTCCATCAGCCAGAGGTCCTCGAACCAGTCGTAGGAGAACTGGATCGCATGGAAGAACTCGTGCGCTGCGGTGACGTCGCGAAACTCCTGTCGAGTCTGGGACGAGCCGAAGTTGGCGAAGTCCTCGTCCACGACGCAGTAGGCGGAGACGTCGTAGTAGACGTAGCCCTGGTCGAACGCGTTGGGGTCGTCCGTCGTGCAGTAGCCGAAGAACGGATTCGGGTCCCCCCCCAAGTCAGCGAGGTAGATGTCGGTCCTGCCGTCGCCTCCGTCATGGGGGAAGGACGCGTCGTCCGAAAGCGGGGCTTGAAAGCCGTAGGTCGCGACTTCGAGATCCCAGACCTGCGTGAAGGTCGTCAGCGTCGCGGTCACGTCTGCCGGGATCGTCGAGATATTGCCGTCGGCGCCGGGAGGTGAATCCCGGTTGGTCGCCCGCTCGTCCCAGTGGACACAAAGCGGCCGGGTGGCATCGCAGGCCTTGCCGAGGATCGCGTTCGAGCGGTAGTGATGCTCCTGGTTACCGTAGAAGTTGTCGGTCGGGCGCGAGAGAATCGCCCGCGCCGACCCGCGATCGGCGCCGCTCAGGTCAGGCAGGCGCGCGGCGAGGTCACGAAGGATGAGGGTCGCCTGGCGCGGGCCGGGCCTCGCGACGTGGCCGAACTCTCGCCGCACGGCTCCAAGGCTGAAGAGCGAGCGCGCCCGCTCGAGCGCGTACTGGGCCTCTGTCAGCTCACCGCGCTCCAGCGCGCGGGTGAGCGCGTCATGGGCGACAGGGGTGAGCGGAGGAGGGCGCTTGGCCGGCGCCGCTACGCTCGGCGCAACCGCGACGAGAGCGCAGACCACCGCCGCGCAGGCCGCAAGGACCGTCTTCATTTCTCCATTTAAGGACATCTTCGACCCCGAGGTCTTGCAGAGTAGCCGAGGGGACGGCCACTTCCGGCGCGGCCGATAAGATCGGTCGGGTGAGCGCCGTCGAGCAAGGAATCGCGCCGAGGACGATCGAGGTGCTCGACCACGGGTTCGTCCGCCTCGACGATGCCATGGCGAGCGACCTCTCCGTCGTCAACGCCGCGCGGGTGAGCTTTGCGCGGCGCAAGGAGGAGATGGACGACTCCGACGCGGGCCTGATCCGGTTCCTCATGCGCGAGCGCCATGGGACGCCGTTCGAGCACAACGCCTTCCGCTTTCATGTGCGGACGCCGCTCTTCGTCGCCCGCGAGTGGTTTCGCCACCGCATCGGCTCCTACAACGAGTTCTCCATGCGCTACGCCAGGGCGACGGACGAATTCTATGTCCCCGCATTGGAGGACGTGCGAACGCAGGTCGGCAAGCCCGGCTCGTACTCGTTCGAGCCGGTGTCCGACGAGGTCGCGCAGGCGACCCGGGACGAGCTTGCAGCCGTCTACGCGGCCGCCTATGCCGCGTACGAGCGCCTCGTCGAGGCAGGCGTCGCCCGCGAGTTGGCCCGCGCGGTCATGCCTGTTGGTGCCTACACCGAGTTCTACTGGACGGTCAACGCCCGCGCCCTCATGAACTTCGTCTCGCTGCGGTCGGCGGAGACGGCCCAGCGGGAGATCCGCCGCTACTCCGACGCCGTCGAGCTCCTCTTTGCCGAGTGGATGCCCGTGACGTATGAGGCATTCGTCGCCGCCGGCCGCGTCGGCCCCTAGCTAACCCTTCGCTAGTAGCATCCAGGCAGGGAGACCCTTTCGAAGGAGGAGCCGCCATGGCCTACGAGCTTCCGCCGCTGCCCTATCCGTACGACGCGCTGGAGCCACACATCGACGAGCAGACGATGCGGATCCACCACGACAAGCACCACCAGGCGTACATCGACAAAGCGAATGCCGCGCTCGAAGGAACGGAATGGGAGGACCGGCCGGTCGAGCAGCTGCTCGGCGCGATCCTGGACGTCGTCCCCGAGGACAAGCAGAAAGTTGTCAGGAACAACGGCGGCGGACACGCAAACCACTCCTTCTTCTGGGAGATCATGAGTCCGGACGGAGGCGGTGAGCCTTCGGGAGACTTGGGAGCCTCGATCGAGGACACGTTCGACTCGTTCGATGAGCTGAAGAAGATGGTCAACGACGCGGGCGTCGGCCGCTTCGGGAGCGGCTGGACGTGGCTTATCCACGATGGCACGGGTCTGGCGGTCGTCTCGACGCCGAACCAGGACTCTCCGCTGATGAACGACGACGTGCCGCTCCTGGGCATCGACGTGTGGGAGCACGCCTATTACCTCAAGTACCAGAACCGCCGGCCCGACTACCTCGAGGCCTGGTGGAACGTGGTCAACTGGGATGCGGTCGCCGAGAACTACGCAGCCGCCGTCGGGAAGGCGGCCGCCCGCGCCTCGTAGCCGAGCCCAGGACTAGATCCGCGCGGAGAGGAGCCAGGGGGCGTCGTCCCGAGCCTCCGAGATCACCCACGCGTCGTACTCCGCCAACCGATAGCTCACGGTCATGTCGATGGTCGTGTCGCCGCGGACCTTGAACGTTCCGCACGTGGCGGCGTATTTGCCGTCCTTCGCGAGCCAGAGCACGTAGTAGCCGTCTCCGCTGAGTTGCGGCAACCCGTCCACCTGAAGCTTGAGCTTCCAGTTCCCGTTCGCGTCCCGATCGCCCAGCTTGATCAGCGCCGAGGCTCGAGGATTGCTCGCCGCCGGCGTCATCTGGATGCTGGCGCGATAGTGCGGCTCGCCGCCGGTCGTCCAGCGGCCCACGCCGAAGAAGAGGGCGGCCAGGGTCACCGCCAGCGCCACGGCGGCCACGAGGCGCCACGGCGTCCACTGGCGGCGCTCCGTGCCGATACGGTTGACCGCGCGGTCGAGCGATCCGGGCACCTCGGACGGAGGCGCGGGAACCGTTCGCAGCAGGCGGTCGACGCGCACGAGCTTCGCCCGCTCCTCCTGGCTGAGCCCGTCGCCGACGAGATCGCGGAAGTCGGTCACTCCTGCACCTCGTCCAGGAGCCCGGCGAGGCGCGCGAGCCCGGTGCGCGTGCGCGTCTTGACCGTTCCGAGAGGCACGTCGAGGTAGCTGGCGATCTCGGTCTGCGAGAGCCCGCTCCAGTAGGCGAGCTCGATCACGACCCGCTCGCGCTCGGGTAGCTGCTCGAGCGCGGAATGCACGCGCCACGCCAGCCACGAGTCCTCCGCACGCTCGGGCGGGCCGGCCGATTCCGAGGCCTCATCTGGAATCTCCGCCGGCTGCTCCCGTTTCTGGCGCGCGCGGTCGATGATCGCGTGCCGTGCGACGGCGTACAGCCACGCCGAGGCGGACCCGCGCTCGGAGCGGTAGCTACGTGCCGAGCGCCAGACGGCGGCAAAGGTCTCCTGGGCGGCATCCTCCGCGCGCCCGTTGTCTCCGAGCTGGCGCACGGCCATGGCGAGCACGGGTCGCGCGAACCGGCGGTAGAGCTGATCGAAGGCTTCACGATCGCCGTGCCCGACCCGCTCGATGAGGCGGCTGTCGCTCTCGGCTGTGGCCATCGCAACAGGCATACCGCGGGTTGATACGGCGCGCAAGCACCTTCGGTTTCGACCGACCCTCAGGTGAGGAGGCGTCCGCCGTCCACGACGAGCGTCGATCCGGTGACGAAACCGGCCCCGGCGAGGTAAACGACCGCGGCCGCCACATCGTCGGGCGAGCCCACGCGGCCGAGCAGCGTCTCGGCGGCCCGACGCTCTTCCTGCTCGCGGTCGACCGCGACCGGACCGGGCGCGATCCCGCAGACGCGGACCTCGGGCGCCAGCGCTCGAGCGAAGACCTTGGTCAGCATCGCCTGGGCGGCCTTGGCCGCGCAGTGGGGAGCAAAAGACGGCCAGGGCTGGTAGGCGGCCACGTCCTCGATCATGACGATGAGGCCGAGCTCCGACTTCTTCAGGTGCGGAGCGGCAGCCTGAGTGACGAAGAAGCTCCCTTTCGCAGTGGCGCCGAAGGCCGCGTCCCAGTGCGCCTCGTCCACGTCCTCGACAGCCTGGGGCACGAACCCTCCTGCGGCTGCATTGACGAGGAGATCGAGTCCGCCGAGCTCGTTCGCCGCCCGCTCCACGAGCTGTCGAGCCTCGGCCGGCAGCGAAACGTCGCCGTCCGCCCGGCCGGCGGCGAGGACGCGGAAGCCCTCGGCTTCGAGCCGGGCCACGATCGCCCGCCCGACCCGCCCGGTACCGCCGGTGACGAGCGCGCGAGATTCGGACACCGCGGGAACGATAAGCTCTCGACGCCACCAACGGAGGAGCCGGGGAAGGAGACGCATGGCCACCTTGGTCTTCAATCACGAGGAAATCGCGGCGCGCGAGCTCAAATCCGAGCTCCTCGAGATGGACGGCATCTCGCGAGCGTCCGTCGAAGCCCACTACAAGCTCTACGAGGGCTACGTGAACAAGCGGAACGAGATCCTGACGAAGCTCGCCGACGTGGACGCCTCGAGCGCGAACCAGGTCTACTCAGACATCCGCTCCCTCAAGATCGACCTCACCTTCGCCATCGGCGGCGTCAAGAACCACGAGATCTACTTCGAGCATCTCGGGGGCGGTGGCGGCGATCCCGACGGGACTGTGGGCTCGCTCATCGAGCGCGACTTCGGCTCCGTCCAGGCGTGGCGCACGGACCTCAAGGCGACGGGGATGGGTGGCCGCGGCTGGGCGTGGACCGCCTACGACTGGGACGAGCAGCGCCTCTTCAACTACATCGGCGACGCTCAGAACACCTTCCCGATCTGGAACGCGACGCCGCTCGTCGCTCTGGACGTCTACGAACACGCGTACTTCCTCGACTATCAGACCGACCGGGCTTCCTACATCGACGCGTTCTTCAACAATCTCGATTGGGACGTCATAAACGGTTGGGTGTCGAAGTATCAGATCCAAGCCTGAGGGACGCTCTCCTCGTCGCCGCCGGCTATCTCCTCGGCTCGCTGCCGTGGGGGCTCTGGCTGCCCCGGCTCGTCGCCGGGGTCGACGTGCGCACGCTCGGCAGCGGGAACATCGGCGCGACGAACGTCTGGCGGACGCTCGGCTTCAAGCTCGGCCTCGCCGTCGCGCTGCTCGACATTGCCAAGGGCGCGGCGGCCGCGCTCCTCGGCCGCTGGCTCGGCGATGACCTGATCGGCGTGCTGGCTGGCTGCGCTGCCATGGCCGGCCACTGGCGGCCGTTCTTCATGCAGTTCGCCCGTGGCGGCAAGATCGTCGCCACGACGGGCGGCGTCGGCCTCGCCGTCGCGCCCCTCGCGACGCTTTCGGCGGCGGCTGTCTGGATCGTCGTTTTCCTGGTGACGCGTTACGCTTCGGTCGCGTCAATGGCAGCCGCGGCCAGCCTGCCCCTCTTCGCGCTCCTCTTCGATGCCTCGTGGCCCGTCCTCGCGTTCACCGCGGGGGGAGCGGTGGCGATCGTCCTCCTGCACAGGACGAACATTGCGCGCCTCGTCCGCGGTCAGGAGAACAGGATGAAGCTCAGGAGACGGACCGCAGCCAGTCTCTGAGCTCGGTGTGGCGGGCCGAACGGCCGCCGTTCGCCAGCTCGGCACGCAGCTCCCCGACGGTGCCGAAGCGCTCCGCGAGGACCTCGTGGTTGTGAATCGTCTCGAAGTTGACCTGGCGGGCCAGCACGAAGGCTTCGTCCTCGAGCTCGAGGTAGGAGTCGAGCGCGCCTTTGACCATCAGGCGCACCGAGTCCTCGACGAAGCGCGGCGTCAGGTGCGCGTGCTCGACGACGAAGAGCTCATCGGGCCGCTTGAGCAACTCGTAGATGGGCGAGCTCATGGACTGCTCGACGATGTCGACGAGGTCCTCGGCGTCGAGGCGGACCTGCGTTCCGAGATAGAGGGTTCCTCTGCCTCGCTGGTTGTGCGTGGCGAGCGGAACGAGCTCGAGGATGCGGTCCACGTCGTCCTCGTCGAAGCCCGCCTCGCCGAGCCGTTCGGTTGCTTCCTCCCTCACCAGGCCCTGAGCGCAGGGGCATGCGTTGATCCCCGTCGCCTCCACGCCGACGACTCGGCGAGTCGAGGAGGGGGACGCGGCCGCGAGCCCGATCAGCGTCACGAGCTCCTGCGTCCGGAGGCCGGTGACCGGGGTCAGTCTCTCGATCGGATAGCGGGCGGCGATCTTCACCTCGGCGCGTAGCGCTCGCTGGCGCTCGACGATGTGCTTGGCGATGTGCTCGGCGAGGTTCTCGACCAGCAGCTTCCCGTCGATCACGACCTCGTCGATGGCCTCCTCGAAGACCTCGGGGAAGCGGGACATGTGCACGCCCTTTTGCGCCGGGTCGAGGTCGACGAAGCAGTCGATCTCGGCAGAGACGAGCGCGTCGTGCCCCCCGTGCTGCATCCGCACCGCCTTCTGGACGCCCGTGACCCCCGCGCGGGAGAGGCCGATCCGCACCTCGGGCGCCGAGGCCTGCAGGTCTGGTGGGGCCGTTAATCTCTCGTCCACGCGTCAACCGTAGCAAGGGAGCAGATGCCCGACGACAAAAGGTTTGCCCAGCTCGTGTCGCTCGCCTGTCACGATCTCCGAACCCCTCTGGCGACGGTTTTTGGGTTCGCCCGGACCCTTGCCCGGACGGAACTGGAGCCGCCCACAGACCGCTACGTTGAGATGATCGACGCCGCTTCGACGCAGCTGGGCGAGCTGCTCGACGAGCTGTCTCTTCTGGCGCGAATCCAGTCCGGGCGCTACGAACCGCGGCTCGTCACCGTCGATTCGCTGGAGCTGGCACGCGAGGCAGCAGCCGAGCTGGAGGACGGCCGCGCGGAGGTCTCCGGCAAGGGTGGGACGGTACGCGTGCCAGAGGAGGAGATGCGCCGGGCACTCTCACAGCTCGCCCGGGCCGCGAGCAGGCATGGGGGCTTCGACTCGGTAGCAGTTGAAGTCGAAGGGGGGACCCTGACCGTCTCACCGGTCACGCGGGCATCGGGGCCGGTCCTCCTGGGGGAGGAGCTCCGCGATCTGGGCGCGGCGGCGGCCACTGAGCTCGTGCGCGCGCTGGGAGGCTCGGTCGATGTCGTGGACGAGCGCCTCGTAGTCCGCCTGCCTGCTTAGTCGGCCCGGCCGAGGACGCGGAACGATCCGTGGAAACCCGGCTAGCGCAGTAGCCGCGAGAGCCGGCGGTCCTTGAGAACCCGGCCCTCGGTCTGACAGCTGGGGCAGTAGAAGATCGTGTGCTCGTCGAAGTCGACGCGCGCGATCGGCGTTCCACAGACGGGGCAGGGCTCGCCCAGGCGGTTGTGGATCCGGTACGCCGCCTTGTCCGAGGCCCCGCGCTCCCTGACCTCTAAGCCCCGCGCCAGCTCGCCGTCGATGGCGGCGGCCAAGCGGGCGATTTCCTCGGGCTCGAGGTCAGTCGTGAGCGCGTAGGGCGAGAGCCCCGCGGTGAGGAGGATCTCGTTCGCCCAGGCGCGCCCGATGCCGGCGATCGAGCGCTGGTCGCGGAGGAAGGCGTGCAGGCGGCGGGAGTCGGCGGCCAGGATCTCGGCGAGGCGCTCGGTGCCGAGGTGGTAGGCGTCCGGCCCGAGATGAGCGAGCTCCTCGCCGATCGCCTCCGGCCGGTAGAGGCCGACCTTGGCCCGCTTTTTCGGTCCGCCCTCGGTCAGTACGAGCACGGCCCCATCCGTGAATGAGAGCTTGAAAGCAGGCGTCTTCGGCTGCTTCTCCCCCGGGCGCAGGTAGCGGAGGCGGCCCGCGCTCATGAGATGGACGTGGAGGACGAGCTCGCCGTCTTCCGTTGGGAAGAGGAGGTTCTTGCCGCGGCGCTCAGCCCCCTCGAAGCGGCGGCCTGCGAGTGCCGTGAGCGGCGGGTCGTACGTCTTCAGCGTCGCCACGTGCGCGGGGCCGGCCTTCTCGATCGGGAAGGCGCGCACCGGGTCGTCGAGCGACCGCCTTAACGCCTCTACTTCTGGGAACTCGGGCATAGATTCAGGGATGGACCCAATCACAGTAGCCGTCGAGCGGGGCGGGGTCGTCGAGTCGCGCCACCGCGTGCACGCCGTCCGCGTCGAGGGCGGCGAGGCGGTCGAGGCGTGGGGAGATCCGGAGCTCGTGACCTTCATGCGCTCCTCGGCGAAGCCGCTGCAGGCGCTTCCGCTCGTCCGCGTCTACGAGAATCTCTCGGACGAGGAGGTCGCGATCGCGTGCGCCTCGCACGGGGCGGCGCCCGAGCAGCTCGAGGCCGTGAAGCTCCTGCTGGCGCGCTCCTGGTCGAGCGAGGACGATCTCGAGTGCGGCCCGGTGGAAGGCAGCCGCCTCAGGCACAACTGTTCAGGCAAGCACGCGGGCATGCTGGCGGTCTGCGCCGCCAGCGGCTGGCCCCGTGAGGGCTACCGGCTGCCGGACCATCCGTTGCAGAAGGAGATCGCCGGGCTCGTCGCGGAGGCCGCGGGCGCAAAGCAAGCTCTCCCGACGGCGATCGACGGGTGCGGGGTGGTCACGTTCGCGCTTCCCCTCGCCGACATGGCCAAGGCTTTCGGCCGGCTCGCCCTAGGCGAGCTCGAGGGCGCCGAAAGAATCGTCGCTGCTATGACGGCCAAGCCGGAGCTCGTCGAAGGTCCGGGCCGCACGGCGACCGAGGTGATGAAGGCGCTTCCGGACGTGATCGCCAAGGGTGGTGCCGAAGGGCTCCTCTGCGTCGGCTACCGGGATGGAGTCGGGCTCGCGCTCAAGGCAGAAGACGGAGCTACTCGCGCGGTTGGCCCTGCCGCGGGTTTCCTCTTCGGGATCTCGGGGTTATCCGCAATCCCGATTGAAAACAGTCGGGGGGACGTCGTCGGGCGCGTCGTGGCGCAAGCCTGAGCTTGTCTCCAGCCCTGGGGAGGGGTCGACGTTCGTTGTCGACCTCCCGGCCGCCTTTCGCTCGGACGCCTCCTCCCGGCCGCACGAGATCCGAGCTAGCGCTTTTCCACAACCGTTGTAGAATCAGCGGCCGGTGGCTGCGAGCCGGGGGGCCAAAACGGGATCTCTCCGGCTCTTTTCGTTTCTCCAACTCCAGGTGAACCGGTAACGAGAAAGGCGAGGTCATGCTCACGGTCGACATCTCTCTGCCGGAGATCGAGGAGCTCCAGAAACTCGTCACGGAAGGGACCGAGAAGGGATTCCTCAGCTACGACGAGATTGTCGTCGGGCTCGAGGAGGTCGACCTCACCAAAGAGCAGGTCGAGGACTTCTACACCTACCTGGTCGATCACGGCATCGAGCTCGTGGAAGGGGTCGAGCACAAGGCGCCGCCCCACGAGGCGCCGGCCCTCGCCGAGGAGGAGAAGGTGCCGAAGCTCGACCTCACCGTCGAGCCCTCCCTGGACTCCCTGCGGCTCTATCTACGCGAGATCGGGCGTGTGCCGCTGCTCACGGCCGACCAAGAGGTCTACCTCGCCAAGCGCATCGAACGCGGTGACATGAGCGCGAAGACACAGATGATCGAGGCGAACCTTCGCCTGGTCGTCTCCATCGCCAAGGCCTACCTGGGCCGGGGTCTCTCGTTCCTCGACCTGATCCAGGAAGGGTCCCTCGGGCTGATCCGCGCCGTCGAGAAGTTCGACTACCGCAAGGGCTACAAGTTCTCCACGTACGCGACCTGGTGGATCCGGCAGGCGGTCACCCGGGCCATCGCCGACAAGGCGCGCACGATCCGGATCCCCGTGCACATGGTCGAGAAGCTCAACAAGGTCGTCCACATCGAGCGCCAGCTCGTTCAGCGGCTCGGGCGCGAGCCGCGGCCCGACGAGATCGCCGTGGAGCTGGAGATGACGACGGCCGAGGTGCGGGAGATCCTCCGCATGGCGCAGCTGCCTGTTTCGCTGGAGAAGCCGATCGGGGAGGAGGAGGACTCCGAGCTGGGCGACTTCGTTCAGGACGAGCAGGCCGAATCGCCGTTCGATTCGGCTTCGCTCAACCTTCGCCGCGAGGACATCGACCGAGCGCTCGACTCTCTTCCGGCGCGCGAGCGGAAGGTGATCGAGCTTCGCTTCGGCCTCAGGGGCGAGAGCCCGCGCACGCTCGAGGAAGTCGGGCGCGCCTTCGGCGTCACGCGCGAGCGGATCCGCCAGATCGAGAACAACACCCTCAAAAAGCTCGAAGGCCTCCCGGAAGCTCAGGGTTTAAAGGACTGCGTGTAGGGGCATGCCCCGCCCGGGCCGGACATGTCCGGCCCCTACGGGCAGGCTCCGGCGTCGGGCCGGAAGACGGGCTCAGTCGAGCGGACGCTGACGAAGCGCGGGCCGATGCTCCCGGTGAACGGCGCGGAGAAATGAACCTGCCACGGACCCGGGGAGCACGCCGAGAGCGTCACGGCGGTCGGGGCGCCGGGTCGCACCGAAACGACCTGCCGGCCACCCGGGTGGCGGAGGCGGACGACGACCGGATCCCCGGAGCTCGGGAGGGAGAGCGAGAAGCTCAACCGTCCGGCAACGCTTCCCGCGGGCGTGGCCGGCCAGACGCGGAAGCTCCCCTCTGTGGCGAGCCAGCCGTCGAAATAGCGACCTGGTCCGTAGAGCGCCAGACGCGGCCGGCCGGAAGGCTGCAGAAGACGGTAGAGCCGCGTCCGAGCGACTTCCCGGGCCCCGCGGAAGCGCATCGTGGCGCCGTACGAATCGACGAGCAGGGGTCGCGTGAGCGGCTTCCCGCCTGCGAGCAGCGTGCCGTCTCGCCCGATCTGGGCGTGCTGGACGGCGAAGGCGTCGGGTAGCGGGGTGCCCGGCATGAGGACGAGGCTCTTGAGCGAGCGGTTCCAGAAAAGCTCCTCGGTGGCGAAGCCCTTGTCGCCGAGGGGCGATTGCACGAGCGCGGCGTCGCCGAGCTCTGCGTCGTCCACGATGGACGGATTGCCGGGGACGACGTTGGCGCGGACGCGGGTGGAGAGCGCGTGGTCGTAGGCGACAGCTCCGGCAGAGGAGAGCACGCACGCTCCGAGTCCGAGGGCGATCGCAACCCCCGTCGCACGCCGGGGCCGGAAGCCGAATAGCGCCGAAGCGAGGGAAAGGAGCGCGACAGCCGCTGCGATGGAGAGTGAAGCGAGGCCCCGGTCGCCGATCAGGTTCTCGAGCTCCCCGGCGGAGAAGAGCAGAGGCGAGTTGCTGCGCCCGTCGGAGGCGGCGAAACCGGCGAGCGGGACTCGGGCGGAGACAGCGATCAGGACTCCGGCCAGAAGAGCGTGCGGAACGCGGTGCGGCCAGCCGCGTGAGGCGAAGAGCCCGAACGCGAGGAACGCGACCGGCACGACGTAGAAGAAGTAGCGCTCCTGAATACGGTCGGCTCCGTTCGCCGCGTACAGCCCGGCCTGGAAGATCACGGCGAGCGAGAACAGCGAGGCGAGGACGCCGAACGCAAGCTCGGCTCGCGAGCGCGGGCGCCACACGGCGAGCGCAAGGCCGAGGACGGCGCCGGGAGCGAGCACCCAGCCCGAGGAGTAGAGGACGAGCATCGCGTCCGCGGCGGCCCACTTCCCGATCGCGAGCGGGTCGAACGGGAGGTCGAGGACGCTGTTGTAATAGCCGAGCACCGCATCGGGGCCGGTCACGGCGAACGGAATCAGAGCGAGCGTGAGGAGGCCGAAGGCAAGCCGCTGCTCAGCGAGGGTTTGCCGGAGGCGGCGCTCCCGCAATCCGAGGGCGAGGGCGGCCAGCAGGAAGCACGGCGGGAGGATGACGAACTGCACGCGGGCGAGCGTCGCGAGCCCCGCGAACGCGATGAACGCCACCTGAGAGCGCCGGGACGGACGCGCGAGCGCGGACACCCCCGCGGCCAGCGCGGAGAGGGCAAGCGGGTAGGCGAACGGGTCCGCAAGCATCCACCCGGCGTAGAGCATGTCCGGCACGGCAAGGGAGAGCGCGGCGATTCCGAGGGCGAGACCCGAACTGAGTTCGAGCCGGCGGGCGAGGAGGTAGACGGGCACCGCTGCGAGCGACATGACGAAGGCCCCCTCGAGCTGGACGAGGCGGAACGAGGTCTCGACGTCGCCCGTGAGCCACGCCGGCGCTGTCAGGAGCGGCTGGAGCACGGCCGGGAAGTGTGCGGCCGTCCCGCGCACGAGGAAACGTCCGTGCTCGGCGATCGAGCGTCCCAGCTCCGAGTAGATGTACTCGTCGGGGAAGTAGACGGGACTGGCGCGCAGCCAACCGGTCAGCGTGCGAACGACGAAGCTGGCCGCGACGATCGCTCCCAGCCAGTGCAGGGGCTTGACGCGAGCGAGCGTGAGCCCTCGCGTGCGTGGGAGACGATCGGAGCGGGCGGCGACTGCCACGCTCCCTCTATCGGGCTCCTCCGCCGGCCCCTTGAGCTAGTGCTGCGGCTCGACCCGGTCCTGCTCCTCCGCCCGGGCGTAGGCGATGAAGAGCCGGCAATGCGGGCACTTGAAGCCCTGGTGGCGGTCCGACTCGCCGCTCAGAAGCTCCGCCTCGAACTGCTTGTTGCAGTGAGGGCAGACGACTTCATAGGGGCCGTCCGCCTTGGAGGGTTGGGCCACCCTTGGAGGATAGCCACGCTCGCCATGCACACTGTGTCGCATGTCGCCGCAGCGGCGCACCGCTCTCGTCTCGATCTTGGCAGCCCTGGCCCTAATCGGCCTCAAGCTGGCGGCCGGGATCCACGCCGGCAGCCTCGGCCTCCTTTCCGAGGCCGCGCACTCGGGTACGGACCTGGTGGCCGCGCTCCTCACGTTCTTTGCCGTCGGCGTCGCCGGTCGCCCGGCCGACCCGGGCCACCCCTACGGGCACGGCAAGGCGGAGCATCTCGCTGCCCTGGCCGAGGCCGCGCTCCTCGTCCTGATCTCGCTCGCCATCGCCGCGGGCGCGATCGTGCGGCTGGTCGAGGGAAGCGGCCACGTGAGCGCCGACTGGATCGCATTCTCCGTCATCGGAATCGTCATCGCAGTCGACGTCAGCCGCGCATCCGTGTCGGCGCGCGCGGCCCGTCGGTACGCCAGCGCCGCGTTTGCGGCGAGCGCCTTGCATTTCTTGAGCGACTTCGCGGGCTCGACGGCCGTGCTCGTGGGACTGCTCGTGGTCCGCGCGGGCCATCCGCAGGGCGATGCGGTGGCGGCCCTCTTCGTCAGCGTCCTCGTCCTTGGAGCGGCGAGCCGCCTGATCAAGACGAACGTCGACGTCCTCATGGATCGCGTTCCCGCCCGCGAGAGAGATGCCGCCCAGGCTGCGATCGAGGAGCTCGGTCCTCGCGTCCAGCTCCGCCGGCTGCGGATGCGCCGCGCCGCGGGCCGTCATTTCGCCGACGTCGTCGTGGCCGTCCCCCCGGCCGCCGCGGTAGAGCAAGGCCACGCTGTCGCGGACGCCATCGAGGAGGCTGTCGAGCGCGTTGTGCCCGGCGCGGACGTGGTCGTCCACGTCGAGCCCCAGGAAGCGGAAGCCCTGCGGGAGCGAGCGTACGCGGCGGCCGTTCGAGACCCGCGCGTACAGGAGGTGCACAACATCGTCGTCCTCGAGGTGGGAGACCGAATCGAGGTGTCGCTCCATCTGAAGCTGCCGGGCGAGCTCTCCCTCGAGCAAGCTCACGAGGTCGCTTCCGCCGTCGAGCACGAGATCCTCGCGTCGCTTCCCGAGGTGGACGCCGTCCAGACGCACCTCGAACCGTTGAAGGAGCCGGCCGCCGGCCGCCCCGTGGCCCAGGGCGACGGCTCCCGAGCGGCAACGGAGATCCGGGAGATCGTCCGCTCGATCACCGGCGAAGATCCGCGCGAGTTGAGACTGCTGAACACCGAAGTGGGCCTGGTCGCGTTCCTCACGGTGGGCATGGAGCCGGAGCGCCCGCTGGCCGAGGCGCACGCGCGCGCGACCGAGGTCGAGCGGAGAATCCGCCGCGCGCAGCCGGGCATCGCCGAAGTCGTCGTCCACACCGAGCCCTAGGTGTTTCTCCACGCGCGAGGCGGGTAGCTACGGGCCATACCGAACGAGAATGTGAACGTCAAGAACGAGAAGCAGTACGAGGCGCTCAAGGACAAGGGCATGTCCAAGGAGCGGGCCGCCAAGATCGCCAACTCGCCGGGTGCCTCGAGCCGAGGCGGGAAGAAGTCCGGCTCGTCGAGCTCCGGGTCAAGCTCGAAGCAGGGCGGCACCACGGCTCAGAAGAAGGCCGCCGGCCGCAAGGGCGGCAGGGCCTCGGCCCGCAAGTCCTGACCGGCTGAGTGCACGCGCCAAGCGGCGGGCGGATCAGACGCCGCCCAGACACGTCATGGGGGAGAGAGGATTCGAACCTCTGAAGGCTGAGCCAACGGGTTTACAGCCCGTCCCCTTTGGCCACTCGGGAACTCCCCCGCGAGCCCGCGCATTGTAGCGAGCGGCCGGACGAGCTCCCTGGCCCGTGAGCGCCGCCGCCGCTCCCCCATTGAGGGGTAGCGGGGCCCAAGCAGGCCGCCGATAGGCCAGATGGCGCCTTATGGATTTGGACGGACTACTGGCACGAGTTATCGAGCTCGGCGGCAGCGACATGCACCTCAAGGTCGCATCGCCGGCGATGGCGCGCGTGGACGGAGAGCTCGTTCCGATCGAGGAGCGGCTCCTGACCGACAGCGATCTCGAGACCATCGTCAGCCTCGTGACGGAGCTGACGCCCGCGAAGCGGGAGAGCTTCTTCACGCACGGGGAGCTCGACACCGCCTACATGGCGGAGGGGCTCGGCCGTTTCCGGGTCAACGGATTCCGCCAGCGCGGAGCCATCTCGTTCGCCTTCCGCTTCATCCCGAAGGAGATCCCGAACTTCGACAAGCTCGGCCTACCGGAGGGCGTGAAGGCGCTCGCCGACGAGCATCGTGGGCTCGTGCTCGTGACGGGCGCGACCGGCTCGGGGAAGTCGACGACGCTCGCGACAATGATCAACTCGATCAATCGCAGCCGGAAGCACCACATCGTCACGATCGAGGACCCGATCGAGTTCGTGCACGACGACTGGGGCTGCATCGTCAATCAGCGCGAGGTCGGTATCGACACCGACTCGTACTCGGAAGGACTTCGTCGCGTCCTCCGCCAGGACCCCGACGTCATCCTGCTCGGCGAGCTCCGTGACGAGGAGTCGGCCCAGGCCGCGCTGAGGGCGGCCGAGTCGGGCCACTTCGTCCTCTCGACGATGCACACGATCGACGCGGCGGAGACCATCGGCCGCCTCGTCGAGTTCTTCCCGCCCGGCAAGCACGACATGGTGCGCCAAGTGCTCGCGGGCGTGCTCCGCGGCGTGGTGAGCCAACGCCTCCTGCCCAAGGCCGGCGGCGGTCGCGTGGCCGCAGTCGAGGTGATGGTCAACACGGCACGGATCGCCGATCTCATTCGCGAGGGTCGCTCCGACGAGATCACAGAGGCGATCGAGGACGGCGACTTCCACAAGATGCAGAGCTTCTCGCAGCACCTCGTCCAGCTCGTGCTCGAGGGGCTGGTGGACGAAGAGACCGCTGGGAATGCAGCCAGCAACCGGCACGACTTCGAGATCGCCGTGCAGCAAGCCCTCCGACGAAGGAGCGCAGCCGAGAAGGCCGCCGTCGAGGCGGAGCCTGCGCAGCCGGGGGAAGCTACGGAGCCTGAGGAGGGCAACGAGGTGCGCCTGCGGCTCGCGTCGCCGGATCGATGAGGCGCTTCGGCGCCGTCCTGGCGGCCCTGGCCGTCGTGTGCGTGGCCGCCTCCCAGGCGGGCGCCCGCACGTTCACGATTGTCTCGCCGCCCCCGGCGCAGGCGGAGCAGCAGGCCGTCCAGAAACTTCCCAGCTACGAGCAGCCGAACCGCCCGGGGGAGGTCGCCATGCCGATCGCCCTTTCGACTCCGCCGGCGCAGCCCGCAGTCCTCTCCTACGACCAGCTGCGCGACCTCTGGCAGCGCGCCGGCGCCGCCTACGGCGTGCCCTGGCAGGTCCTCGGCGCCATCAACAAGGTGGAGTCGAACTTCGGCCAGAACATGGGACCGAGCTCAGCGGGGGCCGTGGGTTGGATGCAATTCATGCCCTCGACCTGGGACCGCTGGGGCACGGACGCCGACGGCGACGAAGTCGCCAATCCCTGGGATCCTGAGGACGCCGTCTACTCCGCCGCACGCTACCTCGCCGCCGCAGGAGCCCACACCGACATCTCACGAGCCGTCTTTGCCTACAACCATGCGCAGTGGTACGTCGACGAGATCTTGAGCCTCGCGGCCGACCTCGGCTCCGGCGACGCAGACTTCGCCGCCAGCCTGGGTTTGGGCGCGGCGGACTACCGCCTCGCGGTTCTGCAGGAGCAGCTCGCGGATGCCCGCCAGGACATTGCGCGGGCCCAGCGCCTCATTCCCGCAGGGGAGAGCAAGGCCGAGCGGCTCGAGCGCAAGGCGATGAGCCTTGCCCGGAGGGCGGGAAACCCCACCGTTTCGACCGAGACCTTCGAGGAGCTCGAGAGCCGGATCTCCGCGCTTGAGGAAGCGCAGGAGCGAGCGGACGAGGACATCGATCGGCGCCGGGCCGAGCTCGACGCAGCCGTCGCAGCCGTGACCAGCCTCGAGGAGCAGCTCGCCGCTGCCGCACTAGCGGATCCAGCCACCGCCGCTCTCGACGCTCCGGGCTCGATCGCGGGCTATGTGTTCCCCGTCGGCGGTGGGCCCACGGTCGTCTCCGTCGGGCACCACCACCACGACTACCCGGCTGCCGACATCGCTGCCCCCGAAGGCTCGCCGCTCTACGCGCTGGCCGAATCCTTCGTCATGGACACCTACGCCGACGGGAGCGGGAACTGCGGGATCGGCCTCAGGATCCAGCTTGAGACCGGCACCGAGTACACGTACTGCCACCTCTCCTACCTCGAGCCGACGGTCCACCCGGGCGCCGCGCTCGCCGCCGGTCAGCCCGTCGGACTGGTCGGGTCGACCGGTCACTCCACCGGGCCGCATCTCCACCTTCAGCTCGATCCGGCTACGTCTTACCCGCAGGAGGAGGCGTGGTTCAAGTCCTTCGCAGGCGCGGCCTTCAGCTGGCAGGACTCTCCGACGCCGCATCGCCGGGCGAAGCCGCGCGGCCACGTCTTCACGGTGATCGGCCAGGGCGGCGACCCGTTCTCCGGGAACGTCGTCACATTTACCCGCTAAGGGCTTGACTTTCCGGCCAAGGTTGCCGATGGAAACAGGTATGGCGGCCCGTTTCACTGCGCTTCTTCCTCGCCTGATCGCCCTTACGGTTATCTGGCTGCTGGGCGCGGCGACGTTCACGCTGGCCGCCGAAAAGAAGGCGGTCACGCCCACGCAAACCGTCGCCACGCAGGCTGCGAAACCGACCCTCCTCACGGTCCCGGACGTGCGGGGCAAGGCATACGTCTTCGCGAAGGGGATCCTCCAGGACTCCGGTCTCGCCTGGCGCGTCCAGGGCTCCGTCCAGGGCTACGCCGCCAACCCCGTTGTCTTCCAGAGCCCCCGTGCCGGGGCACGCGTCGTCGACAACGGAGCCCCGACGGTGACCCTCCGCCTCTCCAAGAATTCGACCTACGGCGAACGGGGTCTTCCTGAGAACGAGGCTCCTTACCCCGGAACGCGCATCCTCTCTCTGAGCGAGTGGCGCGCAGAACACGAGCAGCCGCAGGAGACCACGAGCACGAGCCCGCCGACGACGGCAACCACCACTCCGACCACTACGGAGACCCAGCCTCCTCCAGAGACCGCCGAGACTCGGAAGCCCGACTTCGAGGTGCCCGGCGCACCGGCAGAGCCCGCAGACGAGCTGACGTTGCCCGCACGCGCGCGGATGCTCGCGCGGCGCATGGACGCCATGTCCAAGCCCACGAATCAGCTTGTCAACTACTGGCTCTACCAGCACGCGTGGATCGTCACCGGAGCGCGGTTCGGCTGGCACGATGGCGCCGAAGCCCTTCGCATCCTGATCAAGGTCGATCAGAGCCTCGTGCGACGCTTCGACATCGGTGCGCGCAGCGAGCGCGTCGCGCGCCGGGCGCTCGCCTACGTCGAGGCAAACACGAAGTGAACCTCCGCCGGTTCGCCCGGCACCTGCGAGGCCGGGACGGGTACACGCTCGTCGAGCTGATCGTTGTCCTGTCGATCTTCCTCTTCATCGTTACGGCAATCACGCAGCTCTTCAGCTCGGGCGCCAAGGCCGAGCTGGACATGAACCGCCGCTTCCAGGCCCAGCAGGAGGCGCGTCTCGCACTCGATCGGATGCGGCGTGAGCTCCACTGCGCCGACTCCATCGTCCCGGGCACCGACGGGGACGGGGACGGCAACGTTGCCTCGATCACAGTTTCTCTCCCGTCGCAGTGTCCGAGCGCCAAGGGGCAGAACATCAGCGTCGTCTACGACACGACCTCGGCCGGCACGAACCGCTGGAAGGTCCGGAGGACGCAGTCGAGCGTCACCGTGCCCATCGCGGACTACATCACCACGGACGATCCCTTCAAGTACACGGCGCCCTCCGCGTCGAGCCGCGGGTTGCTCCACGTCGACTTCCCCGTGAACGTGTACCCGAACGAGGGATGGAAGCAATGGCGCCTGGTGGACGACATCGTGTTGAGGAACACCCTGCGTCAATAGCTTCAACAACCCCGGGACAAACACATGAGCTTTTTGCGGCGCCTTCTGCGAAGGCAAGACGGCATCACGCTGATCATGGCCATCGGCGTACTCGGCGTCCTCACGATGGCGGGAACCTCGCTCATCTACTACTCGTCGACGAATGCCCGCATGGCAGCCCTCTCGGAGGACAAGTCGAGTGCGTACGACCTCGCCGAGGCCGGCATCAACGAGATGATGGCCATCCTCTCGAAGCCCGAGAACAACGCACTCAACAAGTACATCCTCGGTGAGCAGTCGAACGGCACCGTCACGCATACGACGCAGACCTACGAGGGCGGGACGGTCGAGTGGTGGGGGACGCTCTCGCAGTCCGTCACGGGAGCCTCGACGTGGACCCTCACCTCGATCGGCAAGGTGAAGAACCCGACTGGGGCCTCCGCCAGCCAGGTGACGAGGACGCTCTCGGCCAAGGTGCCGGTGGTGCCGTCATACACGCAGCCGCTCAACAACCCGTCCTGGAATTTCATCTACTCGCGCGCGACGGGAAGCACGTGCGACATGACGATTCAGCAGAGCGTGCTGGTGAACTCACCGCTCTACGTCGCCGGCAACCTTTGCTTGGAGAATACGGCGGCCATCAACGCGGGACCGTTGGTCGTCCACGGCAGCCTGGCAATGAGCCAGAGCGCCAACTACGCCGGCACCTCGTCAGCGCCGCTCAATCAGCTTCATGTCAAGAACGGCTGCACTTGGAAGAACAACGCTCATCACAACCCATGCCAACAGGGAGCCGGAGCCAGCGGCTTCGACAACGTCTGGGCGACCGTGCTCGACAACACCCCTGCGTCTTCGCCTGCCCCGGCCCCCGACTTTGACGCCTGGTACCTGAACGCGAATCCAGGCCCCTACTACAGCTGTCTGACTACGAGCGGTACCCCGCCGATCTTTGACAACGACCAGGGAGCGGCGACCTCGCCGAGCGCCACCCATCGCAACAACAGCCTTACGACTGTTCAGGACCTGACTCCGTCCAGCTCCTACACGTGCAAGGGCTCCGGGGGCGAGCTCTCCTGGAACGCGTCGACGCACGTCCTGACCGCCAACGGAACGATCTTCATCGACGGCAGTGCCAAGATCAACAACGGTGCCGTAAACACGTACACGGGCTCAGCAACTATCTATGTCTCGGGGACGCTCCTGATCAAGAGCTCGAAGATGTGCCAGGCAACGACGGGCTCGGGCAGCAGCATGACCTGCACGACGACCGGCTGGGATCCCGCGCAGAGGATGCTCGTCTTCGTCGTGAATGGCAACGGCTCGGGAGGATCCCCCCAAAGCCAGGTGAACGCAGGTGACAGCGCCCAGCTAGTCAGCGCGTACGCTCAGGGAGCGCTCTACGGGACGAACGCGATCGACCTCGACACGACCTCCCAGTTCGACGGTCCTATTGACGGCTCGACGGTGATTCTGGGCCAGAGCACGAGCTCGAGCTTTCCCGGCCTCTCGTTCGTTCCAGCCGGAATGCCGGGCAATCCCGAGGTCTACGCGCAGCCTCAGGCGCCACAGCTCTACGCAGGTTAGTTGGCGGCTTTAGCCCAGCACCCGAGCCGCCGATAAAGCCCGGCGTGGACGTCGCGCTCGCCGCTTTGATCTTCGCTCCTGCGCTCGCGCTCGGGAGTTTTCTGAACGTCGTCGCAGCTCGCCTGCCCGAACGGCGCTCGCTCGTCAAGCCGCGCTCTGCGTGTCCCGCGTGCGGCTCGGAGATCGCGTGGTACGACAACGTGCCGCTGGTCTCCTACGCGGTCCTGCGTGGTCGCTGCCGCTCTTGCGGAGCCCGCATCGGCTGGCGCTATCCGGCTGTCGAGCTGGCGACTGCGCTCCTGATCGCAGCCTCATTCCTGCGCTTCGGCCTGTCTGGACGCGCTCTGGTCGCCGCCTACTTCTGCGCTGCCCTCGTCGTCCTCTCCGCCATCGACGCCGAGCGGCGCATCCTCCCCGACCTCATCGTGCTTCCTTCCTTCGCCGTGGTGCTCGCCGCCAACGTCGCGCTCGAGCCGGGTCGCACGATCGAGTGGGTTGCCTGCTCGCTCGGAGCCTCGCTCTTCCTCTTCCTCGCTCTCGTCGCCTACCCGAAGGGAATGGGCATGGGAGACGTGAAGCTGGCGCTCCTGCTCGGCGCCGGGCTGGGGAAGGCGGTCTCCGTGGGGATGATGGTCGGCATGCTCTCCGCCCTCGTCTTCTCGACCCTGCTCTTCGCCAGGCACGGGCTGGGGGCGCGAAAGATGTTCATCCCGTTCGGACCGTTCCTCGCCTTTGGGGCGCTGGTCGCCCTCTTCGCCGGCGACGCCGTTCTCTCTGCATATCTGGGCCTCTTCTAAGACCTTGCTGACCCATCAGGGTGACGCAGGTTTAAGCCGATACACCTGATCAGGTGGAGTTCGACGACCTGCCCAACCTGCGCGGCGTTCCCGCCGAAGGCGAGGAGACCTCGTCCGTTCGGCCGACCCCGCCTCCAGGGGCAGGTATCTCGCCGAACCCGGTCACCCAGCTGGTCGCCGACCTGCTCGAGACCACCGGCCTGGTTGCACCTGACCGGCTGGCTGCGGCTCGCTCGCGGGCGGGCACCGGGTCGATCGCCGAGGCGCTCGTCGACGAAGGGCTCGCCCAGCCCGCCGCGGAAACCCCGCCCGCCACCGCGTGGGGCTCGCTGGGGCGGATCCAGGCCGACCACTCGCATCTTCCGACGGTCGATCTCGCCGCGGAGGGAGTCGACAAGGCTGCCGCCCAGTCCATTCCGACGCACGTGCTCGAACGCGCGGTCGCGATCCCGTACAAGCTGGAGGAGAACCGGCTCTACGTCGCTGTCGCCGACCCGACGAACGTTCAAGCGATCGACGAGCTGCGCATCGCCACGCGGCACGCGCTCGAGATCGGCGTCGCCCCCCGCGAGGACATCGAGCTCGAGCTCAAGCGCATCGTCCGCGCCACCGAGGCCTGGGAGCGAGCGGCTCTCGTCGAGGACGAGCTGGATGAGACGGAAGAGAGCGACAGCGACGATCTCGAGGCCGATGACGGCGTCTCCGACGCGCCCCTCGTCCGCCTGGTCAACTCGATCATCCTCCAGGCAGCCGAAGACGGCGCCAGCGATCTCCACTTCGATCCTCAGGACGACGCGCTCGTCGTCCGGCTCCGCATCGACGGCGTCCTGCACGAAGTGCAGCGGATCCCGAAGCGCCTCGCGCCCGGAGTGACGACCCGCCTCAAGGTCCTCGCGAAACTCGATATCGCCGAGCGGCGCAAGCCGCAGGACGGCCGCATCTCGCTGAACGCGAAGGCCGCCGGGCGTCTTCTCGACATCCGCGTCGCCGTTCTCCCAACGGTCGAGGGCGAGGGCGTGGTCATGCGCCTCCTCGACAAATCCAAACGGGCCCCGACGCTGACGGAGCTCGGGCTCTCGGACGAGATGCGCGCGCAGTTCGAGGAGATAATTCGCAAGCCGACCGGTGCCCTGCTCGTCACGGGGCCCACGGGCTCGGGTAAGTCGACGACGCTCTACGCGGCGCTGACCGAGATGAATCGGCCCGAGATCAACATCATCACGGTCGAGGACCCGGTCGAATACCGATTGGCCGGCCTGAATCAGATCCAGGTCAACCCGAAGGCAGGTCTGACGTTCGCCTCGTCCTTGCGCTCGATCCTCCGTTCCGACCCCGATGTCCTGATGGTCGGCGAGATCCGCGACGTGGAGACCGCCAAGATCTCCATCGAGGCCGCCCTCACCGGCCACTTCGTTCTCTCGACGCTCCATACGAACGACGCTCCGAGCGCGCTCACTCGTCTGAACGAGATGGGGGTCGAGCCCTTCCTCACGGGCTCCGCGGTCACGGCCGTTCTCGCTCAGCGGCTCGTCCGCAAGCTCTGCACGCACTGCGCCGAGATGTACATGGTCACCCGGCAGGAGATGCTCGACGCTCGCTTCACGCCCGATCAGGCCGCTGCGGCAGACGGTGTCGGCCTCTATCGCAAGCGAGGCTGTCCAAGGTGCAACCAGACTGGCTACAAAGGCCGTGTCGGCATCTACCAGCTCATGATCATGTCGGAGGATCTGAGCCGTCTCGCCTCCCAGCACGCAAGCCGCGAGGACATCGAGCGGGCGGCGCTCGAGGCCGGGATGAAGATGCTCTGGGATGACGGCCTGGCGAAGGTCACGTCGGGGCTGACGTCCCTCGAAGAGCTCGCCCGGGTCGTCGTATAGCCGCTTAGCTGATTTCGCAGCCGAGGTACTCGAGTGCGCGCACTGCCTCGGCGATGAAGGCATTCGCTTCCTCGCGGCTGGCGAAGCGATACGGCCCGGGGCGCAACGGCTCTACGCGCAGGCCGTCCACCGGATAGACGTCGCACTCGATCGCGAAGCCGCCGTTCGCCTGCACGCAGCGGAGCGCGACGATCTCGCGTCCGTTCATGCGCGCGGAGCGGCGGTCGAGCTCGTCTCCCGTCAGCGTGTCGACCGCTGGGACGCTCACAGGCCAACCGGCCTGTGAGCGTGGGGACGGGGCGCGGGGGAACCGGGAGGTTTCCCCGCAACGAAGAAGGGGGTTCGTGGGAACGCTGGCGCGTCCAGAATGACACGGAGCGAGCGAAGGCGAGCGACGCTCATCGGTGAGCGTCAGCTGCGGCTTGCGCCACCGACTGGCGGTCCATGTATCCCGCCACGCGGTAGGCGACCCGTGGGCCTCGCGTGAAGACGAGCGTAGCGGGGGCCTCGCGGACGTCGTACTCGGCTGCAAGCGCCGCGACCTGTTGGTTCTTGGTCACGTTCAGGGCGAGGAAGCCCGCCTTCGCCGCAAGGGCGCCGGCTCGGGTCTCGCGGGCCTGGATCGTGTCGTAATCGTCGCCGGGCGCGTAGAAGAGGACGACGACCACCGAGTGCTTACGGAGCGCACCCTCGAGCGGCGACACCTGCGGGCTCGGCTTCTTGGCCGGCTTCGAAGGCTTCTGGGTCTTGGTGTTCTGCTTGGCCGCGATTCGTGCTGCCACCGCATCCGCATTGCTCGTCTCCGGAGCACTCCGGGTCGTCGCAAAGGCACCGATGCCCAGGCCGAGAATGCCCAGGATGGCAACGGGAAGAAGTACGCGCAGCCGCAGCTGAGACACCATGCCTTTCCTATCGGCATCCAGACCTTTCCGCTTAACAAGAAAGGGCGCGGTCTCCCGCGCCCTTTCGAGCAAGAGGCTGAGCCTGAACTAGCAGGCGCCCGACGTGATGTCGGCCGCAGGGCCGCCCTTCTTGTACGTGTTCTGGCCGACCGTGCTCTGGATGCAGTACGACGTGCCGGTGGCACGAACGACGGTGACGTTCTTGATCCCCTGGTCGTACGAGGCCTTGAGGACCGCGGACGTGAGGGCCGAGTACGTGTTGTGGTCGGCGTAGAACGCCTCCACACCCGGGATGGCGGCGCGAACGTCCGCCTGTGCGGCGGACTTCTCGGCGCGTCCCCGGAAGCTGAGATACGACGGGATCGCGATTGCGAGCAGGATCCCGATGATGATGATCACGACAAGGAGCTCGATGAGGGTGAAGCCCCCCTGACTCTCCTTCTGCGTGACCCGCTTGCTGAGCCTCTGAATCATGAGCGGACTTCCTCCTTTGATCGAGCTAAGGCGTGCGGTGGCTCACGCAGGTGTATCGGCCTTTGGAGCGTCGACTGAGTCCCCTCGAACGGGGGATCTTGCAGGGCCCTTTAGAAGAAGGCGGCCGCTGCCGATGAGTCGGACGAAGGGAGCTCATGGAAGCGTCTCGGCCCGACACTGCCACTTTTTCGATCGACGACCTGCTCGAGCACATGGTCGCGCTCAGCGCGTCCGATTTGCACGTGTCGACCGGCTCCGCACCGGTGATCAGGCTCAACGGCCGGTTGCAGAGGATCGAAGAGTTTCCGCGGCTGACGCCGGACGACACCCAGCGCCTCCTCTACCGCATCCTCTCGACCGAGCAGCAGAAGCACCTCGAGATCAAGCGGCAGATCGACGTCTCTCATTCGATCCCGGGGCTCGCGCGCTTCCGGGTCAACGTCTATTTCCAGCGCGAGAGCCTGGGCGCCGCTTTCCGGATGATCCCCACGGAGCTGAAGACGCTGGAGGATCTCGGTCTCCCCGCCCAGCTTCACGAGCTGGCCAAGAAGCCGCGCGGGCTCGTGCTGGTGACCGGCCCGACCGGCTCGGGTAAGTCGACCACCCTCGCAGCCGTCATCGACGAGATCAACCGGTCGCGAGACGACCACATCATGACGATCGAGGATCCGATCGAGTTCCTCCACCGTCACAAGGGCTGCCTCGTGAATCAGCGAGAGATCGGCCCCGATGCCACGAGCTTCGGCGAGGCGCTTCGCGGCGCGCTCCGCCAGGACCCGGACGTGATTCTGCTGGGGGAGATGCGCGACCTCGAGACGATCTCGACCGCCCTGACGGCGGCCGAGACCGGGCATCTCGTCTTCGCGACCCTCCACACGCAGGACGCGCCGTCCACGATCGACCGCCTGATCGACGTCTTCCCCGCCGCCCAGCAGGAGCAGGTCCGCGTTCAGATTGCCTCGACTCTTCAGGGAATCGTCACGCAGACCCTCGTGCCGACGGTCGACGGCAAAGGCCGTGTCGCCGCCTGCGAGATCCTCCTGCCCGACGACGCCGTGCGGAACCTGATTCGGCAGGCGAAGGTCGAGCAGATCTATTCGGTTATGCAGACCGGCTCGAACAAGGGCATGCAGACGCTGGAGCAGGCTTTCGTGGAGCTCGTCAGCCGCGGGATCATCACGCAGGAGACCGCGCTGGCACGCTCGAGCCGACCCGACCAGCTACTCGGGCTGCTGCAGCGAGCCGGGATCGCCACCGTCGAGGCCCCCCAGGGGGGCCTGCGGGTCGCAGGGGGCTAGGCGGCAAATGGCGCGGCAGATCGTGGGACTGAAGATCGGGGCCTCGCAGCTTTCGGCAGCCTGCGTAGAGGTCAACGGCTCGGCGAAGCTGTTGCGGGTCGCTCGCGAGCCGATTCCACGCGGGATCGTCCTCGGCGGCGAGGTGCGCGACATCGTCGCGCTCGCCAACGAGCTCAAGGCCTTCTTCAAGAAGCACAAGCTGCCGAAGCGGGCGGTGCGAGTCGGGATCGCGAACAACCGCATCGGCGTCCGGACGATCGAGGTAACGGGGATCGAAGATCCGAAGCAGCTCGCCAACGCGGTGCGCTTCCGGGCGCAGGAAGCTCTACCGATTCCTGTCGACCAGGCCGTGCTCGACTTCCAGGTGTTGTCGGAGACGGTCGAGGACGGAGTCAGCAAGAAGCGCGTCCTCCTGGTGGTCGCCTACCGCGAGCTCGTCGACTCGTTCGCGATCGCGTGCAAGCAGGCCGGACTTCGTCTCGTCGGCGTCGACCTCGAGGCTTTCGCTCTTCTCCGGGCCCTCACGCCGCCGCTCGAGCTTCCGGGCGAGCGGAGCGCCCTCGTTGCGTTGACGATCGGCGCGGAGCGCACGACCCTCGGCGTGTCGGACGGCAACGCGTGCGAGTTCGCTCGCGTTATCGAGTGGGGCGGGACGTCCCTGACGGTCGCGCTGGCCCGGGCGCTCGACATCGAGCCGGAAGCCGCCGAGATCCTGAAGACGCAGCTCTCCCTCGACGGCGGCACGGTTCCGGACGGCTTGACGCCCGACCAGGCCGCCACCGCCCGCGAAGCCTTGCTCGCTGCCCTGCAGGGTTTCTCGCGCGAGTTGCTCTCCTCGCTCCAGTTCTACCAGGGCCAGCCAGATTCGCTTGGCATCCGCGAGGTCGTCCTCGCGGGTGGCACCTCGCTCCTCCAGGGCCTCGCACCGGCCCTCTCGAGCCTCGTCGGAGTTTCCGTCCGCGTGGGCGACCCGCTGGTGGGCGTCTCCGTAGGCAAGAAGCTCCGGGGCGGGACGCCAGATCCCTCGCTTGCCGTTCCGATCGGTCTCGGCATGGCGCTCTGAAGGTGAGCTGATCCATGGTCGACATGCACAAGGAGATCAAGCTCTCCGACCTCTTCAAGCGAGGGTCGAAGGACTCGGGCGACGGCCAGAACGGGGACGCGCCGAAGCCTCCAAAGAAGGTGAAGCCGCCCAAGGAGCCAAAGCGGCGGAAGGAGCCCAAGCAGAAGGCTCCGAACGCCGCCGCTCTGACGGAGCACGAGGCGCCCCCGCCGGCCGACATCCCGCTCATGCGGGCCTTCAACCTGCTCCCGCGCGAGGAAGCTCGCACGGTCAAGGAGGGCGCTTCCAGCCCGGTTCCCCAAGTGCTCGTCGCGCTCGCGGGTGTCCTCGTCTTCGCGGTGCTCGCGGCCTTCTACCTCATGGCCGGCACCGATGTGACGGCGAAGCAGGGCCAGGTCGAGGATCTCCGCGCCGAGCTCGCCGCCTACCAGGCGACGGCGCAGCAGCAGCAGCCGTCCGTCGAGGACAAGTCGGCCGCGCTCGCGAATGAGCGTGTCGGTCGCACCAACGCCCTCGCCGCCGCTCTCGGAAAGCGTCTCGCGTGGGACCGCCTGCTTAGTGAGATCGCCCTCGTTATTCCCGACGAGGTCAGCGTCTCGCAGATTCAGGGGAGCTCCCCGGCCGCCGCGGCGACTGCCGCGTCCGCCGACGGGTCTCCCGTCACGAATCTCACCATCATCGGGACGACGGCCGACCAGGCCAGTGTCGCCGAGTTCATGGCTCGACTTTCGGTGGTCCGTCAACTGACGGCCGTGAGACTAGAAGCGGCCAGCGAGTCGCCGAATGACCCGACACGAGTCGCGTTCACCATCACGGGAACGCTGAGGCTCGGATCGTGAAGAAGCAAATGCCACTGTGGCCGGTCTTCGCGGGAGCGCTCTTGATCGTCACGCTCGTCGCCTACTTCGTCCTCATCCGGCCGAAGCGCGCTGAGGCTGGACGGCTAGGCGACCAGATCGCGAAGCTGGAGACGGACATCAGCGCCGCGAAACTGGCCGCCCGTCCGAAGGAAGCCGACTCGAAGCTCAAGGTCGCCGACCTCTTCGAGCTGGCCAACGCGATGCCGGACCGCGACGACATGCCCGGGATCATCCTGGAACTGAACTCGACCGCAGCAGCCGCAGGCGTCAGGTTCAAGGCGATAGCACCCCAGGCCCCGGTGCTCCAGGAGGGCTACCGCGTGATCCCGATCAGCCTCACCTTCGAGGGCAACTACTACGATCTGACCGACTTCCTGTTCCGGATGCGGAACCTCGTCTCGGTTGACGAGGGGAAGCTTTCGGCCTCCGGCCGCTTCTTCACTCTCGACACGCTCGACATGCACGAGGCGGATCTCCCGCAGATCGAGGCCGCCCTCGTCGTCTCGGCCTATGTCTACGACCCGAACGCCCACTCGACGACCCCCGTGCCCGTGCCGGTCCCCACTACCACGACTGGAACGACCACCGCGCCGCCTGGCTCGTCGGCCGCCGGAGGACTTCCTTAAATGGCCAAGAAACCGTCTGAAGCGGCACTGCGCGCTCAGAAGGATGCGAAGCAGAAGAAGCTTCTCATCATCCTGATCGTGCCCTTCATTGCGCTCCTCGCCTGGCAGGGGCCGAAGACGTTCAAGGCGCTCCAGGGCGGGTCGCCGCCGCCGCCGCCCACTTCGGCGGTCCCGGCCACCCCCACGACCTCCGTCCCCACCGGGACACCGATCCTTCCGGGAACCGGCTCGGATCAGGGCGGCGTCCTCCCGGACAGCGACCCGCAGCCCGACCGGCTCGACGGCCAGCTCGTCTCCTTCAGCCGTTTTTCTGGCCGCGACCCGTTCGCGCCCGCGGGCCCCTCCAGCTCCGGCCAGTCGGCCGCGGGGGCGACGATCGAGGTGAACGGGACGTCGGAGGACGTCCGCGTCAGCGATTCGTTCCCGGCCAGCGATCCAACGTTCAAGCTCGTGTCGGTGACGGAGACGGCGGCCGTCATCGGCCTCGTCTCGGGCTCGTTCTCGAACGGGGACGACACGATCACGATCAACGTCGGCGAGACGCTCGTCCTCGCCGCGGACGACGGCACTCGCTACGCGATCAAGATCGTCAGCGTCGCGAGCTGACCCCCTAACCGCTTAGTAGCCCGCTCCTGAGACGTCGCTGGCAAGGGAGGCCCGCCCGAGGGGCGCTCTCAACGCGGACGCGTGCCCAGGAGCGGGCTAGACGCCCGTCGACTCGTCGAAGGAGGAGGTCAGGCGGGCCCAGCGACGATAGGGCGACGTGCTGTCGCGCACCACCACGGTTACGAGCTTGAGCAGCCGCCCCGTGGTGGATGCCGAGCTGATCTGCTTCCAGGTGATGTAGGTATCGACCCGGTACGAGCGGCCGTCGGCGCCGGCCGTGGTCTTCGTCGGGACGGAGTTCGTGCACGGCGCCGTTCCGCATTTCGTCACGTCCACGCGCTGGATCTGGACGACCGCGGCGCCGGCCGAGTGCGCCGTCGCGGTAGTCCCGAGGTAACCACGCCCCATGCTCGGCTGGCCCGTGATGTTCTCCCGCACCGTCCAGGTCGTCGTCCCGGCGCCCCCGCTGACGAGGATGAGCTCGCTGTCGATCTTGACGATGAAGGGCGCCGCCGAGGGAAAGCCGCTGGCAGACGCGACCGAAATGGTGAGCTGCGACGTGGTCATCGCGCTCGCGAGGGTCGTTGTGGGCGCCGTGTCGGCCTTGTAGGCGCTGTCGCTCTTGTAGGTCGAGTCAGCCGCGGCGACGTCCGAGTTGGCCAGGCCGATGGAGTCGTACCGGACCGCCCTGAACTTCTCCATCTCGGAATCTGCGACGGCTGCGGCCGTCGTGATCGTGCTTGCGCGCCGGATCTGCACGATTCCGGCCTGGAAGACCGCGAAGACCGCGAAGATGCCGATCAGCATCACCGTCATCGACGCGAGGAGCTCGATCATGCCGAAGCCGTGCTCACGGCGAGCACGCGTGTCGAGGATGGTTTTGAGCCGCAACACCGCAAATGTCATCGGCACGGGCGCCTTTCCTCTCAAGGCAGGGAGGAGGGATGCCGATTCCACCGCTGGGTATGGCGTCCTACGCATACACGGCGATCAATGCGTCGGGTCTCGAGCTCGACGGGGAGGTGAACGCGCCCGACGTGGGTGCGGCCCGCGAGGCACTGCGTCAGCGCGGTCTCGTCGCGCTCTCGCTCGATGAGCAAGCTGCGGCTTCGCAGGGTCTCGGGCTGGCGATCAAGAAAGTCAAGCCGAAGTCGCTCCAGGTCTTCTCCCGCCAGTTCGCGACCATGATCGAGGCGGGGCTGAACGTCGTCACCGCTCTCGTCATCCTCGAGGAGCAAACCGAGGACAAGAAGCTCGCGAAGGTCATCACCGAGCTTCGCGCCGACGTCGAAGGCGGCCTCCTCCTCTCGGAGGCCATGGCACGCCACCCGCGCATCTTCTCGCGCCTCTTCATCTCGATGGTCGAGGCCGGCGAGGCTGCGGGAATCCTCGACGTCGTCCTGGACCGCGTCGCCTTTCAGATCGAGAAGGAGACGCGGATCAAGCGCCGGGTGAAGGGGGCGATGATGTACCCGCTGATGGTCATGGGCTTCGCCACGCTCGTGCTAATCGGCATGCTCATGTTCCTCGTCCCGATCTTCGTGGACATCTTCGCCGAGCTGGGCGGTGACCTCCCGATGCTGACCCAGATCGTCGTGAACCTCTCGGACATCCTCCGGAACTACTACTTCATCGTCTTCCCGGTCATGGGGGCGATGATCTACGGCTTCTTCAGGTTGAAAAAGACCGATCGTGGACGCCGCGTCTGGGACGCATTCCGCATGCGAATTCCGTTCGGCGTGGGCGCGATCGTGGTCAAGGTCGGAATGGCGCGGTTCTCGCGCACGCTCTCGACGCTCGTCGCCGCGGGCGTGGACATCATCCGCTCGCTCGAGATCACCGGTTCGACGGCCGGGAACAGTCTGATCGAGGATGCGACCGCGGTCGTGCGCGAGCGCGTGCACCAGGGTGTTCCCATCGCTGTCCCGCTCGAGGACGAGAAGATCTTCCCGCCGATGGTCTCCCAGATGGTGCGCGTCGGCGAGGAGACCGGCGAGCTGGAGAAGATGCTGGCGAAGATCGCCGACTTCTACGAGGACGAGGTCGACAGCTCCATCGCCACGCTCACCTCCGTCATCGAGCCGCTGATGATGATCGGAGTCGGGATGGTCGTGGGCGTGATCATCATCTCGATGTACATGCCCATGTTCAAACTGCTGACGCTGATCCAGTAGGGACATGCGCAAGCGCCTAGGAGGGTTTGGCGGAACGTCACTCGTCGCCGGGACGCGCTGGTCGTTCCGAGGCAAGGACGCAGGGAGCCCTCGTATCGAATCTAGATACGGGGCGACCCGTCATTTTGAACGCGGATGCGTTGGGGCGAGCGGCGCGCCTCCGGCGGCATAGACGATGTTTCGCCGAGCCCTCCTAAGGCTCCTCGCCTGGCTCGTCCCGCTCGGCGCCTCCGCGCTCGTGGCGGCGTTCGGGACGCGTGACCCAGCCGACTTGCCGTACTTCGCGCACGCCGCGCGGACGCTGTTTTCCTCGCGGTGGGCCGACACCTTCGCCGACCCCTCGTTGCAAGTTGGGCCGCTTCAACTCGTCCTCGTCGGAATTTGCGACCGCATCGGCGGGCTCGGCTTCCTGGCCTACGCCGTCGAGATCGCGCTCGCCGCGTTCATCGTCTTCGTCGTCGGGCGGCTCCTGCGGGGCCGTCCTCACCGCGTCGCCTTCCAGACGCTTGCCGGGTTGGCGGCCGTCATGCTCGGCGTCACCGCCGACGCGTACAGCTATGGGCATCCGGCCCAGGTCGCCGTTCCCCTCATGTGGGTGCTGGCCGCCCTCGACGCCCGCGAGGGGCGGACGCTCCGGAGCGGAGCCTTGCTGGGGCTCTCCGCGGGGCTGGAGCTGTGGGGAGTGCTCGGCGCGCCAGTCCTGCTCCTCGCCCCGGTTTTCCGTCGTGTCCGCGGCGGCCTCGCCGCGCAGGTGGCCGTGATCGGCGCGCTCTACCTCCCGTTCGTGCTCGGAGGCGACTTCCGCATGTTCGACTACCGCTGGAAGGTCGAAAGTTGGACGCTCGTCCGCTTGCTCGTCCCGGCCGGAAGCGACTTCCCGTGGGGCCTGCGTCTGCTCCAAGGAGCGGTTGCTCTCATTGTCGGCTGCGCGGTCGCGCTCGTCCTGCGGCGCACGGAGCGCGCCCTCTGGGCCGTCCCGTTCGGGATCGTTGCCACGCGTGTCCTGCTCGACCCGACCCTCTATTCCTGGTACTGGCTGGGGTTGGAGACGCTCGCGCTCGTGGCCGCGGTCGAACTCGCGACCAGCATTCCGACCCGCTGGCGGTTGCAGCGTCACGCGACAGCGCCGGCCGCGGCGTCTACCCTCCGGAGGGGATGAGGGACGGACCGTTCTCGGGCTTCGGCTTCGGCGATGTCGGGGAGAGGCTCGGCCCAGGCGGATACGAGGTGGTCTACGAGACCGATCGCCTGCAGGTAGGCATATACGTCCTCGCAGCGCCGGAGCCCGACACGCAGCAACCGCACGAGTGGGACGAGCTCTACTTCGTGCTGGGGGGCAGGGGGACGCTTGGCGTAGAGGGCAGAAGCACCCGCTCGAGGAGGGGGCGGCAGCCTTCGTCGCCGCCCACGCGGCGCACCGCTTCGAGGGCCACGAGCGGATCGTCCTGCTCGTCGTCTTCGACAAGACGTAGGGCGGGCCATACCCCGCCCGGCCTGCTAGTCTCTTACATATGTATTTGACTTATAGCCGCCCGTGAGGAGCCGTCACGGTCATCGCGGGCGCACCCGCGCCTTCGTCCGCCCGGGGCACTGGGCAGTACGGGCTCGTGTCGAGAGGTTCGTCGAGCCCTCTCTCCTCTTGCTCCTCCGCGAGCGTCCGATGCACGGGTACGAGCTGATCGAGCGCCTCCCGGAGATCGCAGGTTCGGAGACCCACGTGGATGTGGGCAACCTCTACCGCGTTCTACGGGCCCTCGAGGAGGAGGGCATCGTCGCCTCGGAGTGGAGCGCCGACCTGCCCGGCCCGGCCAAGCGCACCTACGAGCTCACCGACTCAGGTCGCCGCCTGTTGGACCGTTGGGCAGACGCTCTGCGGGACGCGCAGGGGGTCCTCTCCGGGTTTCTCGAGCGTTACGAGCAGGGCGAAGGGAGGTGAACATGCATCGCCGCCATGGATACCGGCACGGCTGCGGACCGGGCTTCGGCCGCCGACGTGTGCCCGATCGTGAGGAATGGCTCCGCCATCTCGAGGAGTACCAGAAGGATCTCGAGCAGGAGGTGGCCGACGTGGCCGACCTCGTCCGCCGTCTCAAGGAGGAGAAGAAGGAGACCGCCGAGGTCTAGAGCTCTTAGGGAGTTGCCTCGGCGAGCCGCGCTTGCAGCCGGCCGAAGCCATACGGGATCCACCAGGCGGCCAGGCCGGCTGCGAGCGCCCACAGAAGATTGAGCTCGAAGCCGATTCCCCCGACGAGGAGGGCGAGCGCCCAGTCGCGTGCCCCCTGCAGGTCGCGGAGGAGAGTGATGTGGAGGACTCCTGCCGTCGCGAGCAAGCCTGCCAGGACGGGCAGGGGAAAGGCGGGCAGGACGCCCGCCAGCCCGGCCCCGACGGCGACCGCGAGAAAGAGGAGTGCAATGCCCATGACGAGCGGCGCAGCTCCTGTGCGAGCCCCGAACTTGTAGTGAGCGGTCATCCCGCCGGCGCCGTGGCATACCGGCATGCCGGAGACGGCTCCCGCGAGGAGATTGGCCGTGCCGAAGGACGTCGCGAGTCTCCCCGGGCGGACCCGCTCTCCCTCCTCGCCGAAGTACACGCGCGCAGCGTCCGCGGTCGCGAGGCAGGAGTTGGCGAACGACAGCGGCGCTTGCGGCAGCACAAGGACCGTCAGCGCTGTCAGGAGGACGCCTCCGTCGAGTGACGGCAGGGTCAGCGCCGACGGTCCCAGCTCGAGTTCCCCGCCCGCCAGCACCAGCGCCACCACCACGCCGGTTCCAACGAGTGCGATGGAGATCGCATACCGGCGAAGCGTGAGGGCGAGCACGAGCGCGAGGACGCCCAGGGGGAGAGCCCACCGAACGTCGAGCGCGTGGGCGGCGAAGGACTTCGGCGGATCGGTCACCAGCCCCCAGGAGATCTTCAAGAAGAGAAGCCCGACGGTCAGCTGGACACCGCGCACGAGCGCGCGCGGAAAGGCCCGGGCCAGAACGTCGAGGATCCCGAGCCTTCCGGCGAGCAGGAAGATTGCGCCCATGAGCAGGGCGCCGGCGGCGATCTCGTCGGAGCCGAGGCCCTTGGCGATCGCGATGGCGCCGAAGGCCTTCAGCGGCTGGACCGGGACCGGCAACCGGTAGACGAGCGCGGCCGTCACATAGAGGAGCCCGGCAGGAACGAGTACGGCGGTGGCAGAGAGGCCGTTCGAGACGATCAGCGCCACCGCGATCGGGACGAAGACTCCTAGGTCCGCGACGGCGCCCGCGAACTCCCGTCGATCGAATCTCACCGGCCTATCATTACCCGATGTTTTTTCGTCAGGTTCTGCACGAGGACCTCGGCTGCGCCTCATATGTCGTCGCGGACGCCGGGGAAGCGGCCGTGATCGACCCGAAGTGGGAGATCGACGACTACCTCGCGCTTGCCGACGAGCATGGGTTCGAATTCCGGCACATCCTGGAGACCCACAACCACGCTGACCACGTGTCCGGCAAGGGCCGCCTCGCGAAGGCAACGGGGGCAGCCATCTACGTCCCTGCGAAAGCGGATGTCGCCTTCGACCACGTCCCGCTGAACGACGGCGATACGGTCGCCGTCGGCCAGATCACGATCACCGCGCTGACGACCCCGGGCCACAGGCCGGAGCACACCGCCTACCTGATCGCCGATGCGAGCCGCGGCGAGGAGCCCTGGCTCGTCGTCACCGGGGATTCGCTCTTCGTCGGTGACCTCGCACGGCCCGACCTGGCGGTCGAGCCCGAGGAAGGCGCCCGGGAGCTCCATGCGTCGATGAGTCGCCTGCTCGAGCTCGACGATTTCGCGGAGGCCTGGCCGGGCCACATCGGAGGCTCCCTCTGTGGCGGCGCCGGAATGAGCGAGAAGCCGGGGACGACGATCGGCTTCGAGCGCCGCTTCAACAGGCTGCTCAACCTCGGAGACGAGGACGCCTTCGTCCGAGAGCTGACCGGACACCTCGCTCCCCAACCGCCCAATTTCAAGCGGATCGTCGAGCTCAACCGTGGGCCTCTGCTCAGCGAAGCGAGCGCCCTCGAGCCTCTCGCGCCCGCGCGCGTGAAACAGCTAATGGAGGCAGGTGCAACGCTGCTCGACGGACGTGCGCCGCGGGAGTTCGACGGAGTTCACATTCCGCGCTCCATCAACGTGACGATGACGCGCTCGGCCGTCGGCACCCGAGCCGCGTGGATCGTCGATCCCGAGAGCGAGGTCGTCGTCACGGCCGGGACCGACGACGCGGCTAGGCATACGGCTCGGCTCCTGGAAGCGGTCGGCTTCCGGAGACTGCCCGGGATCCTCGCCGGCGGCGTCGCCGCGTGGCAGGAGGCGGGCCTGGAAACAGCCTCCACTCCGGCCATCGACGTCCACCAGCTGGCCGAGCGGATCCGGCGCGAAGATGTGTCCCTCCTCGACGTGCGCGAGGACGACGAGTGGGAGGAGGGCCACGTGGAGGGCTCCGTGCACGTCCCGTACCACGATCTTCGGGGTAAGGTCCCGGCGAGGCTGTGTCATTCTGAACGCGGACGCGTGCTTGCGGTCGCGTGCTCGGTCGGAAACCGGAGCTCGATCGCGGCCTCGCTCCTCAAGCGCGCGGGAGTCGAGGACGTCATCCACGTTGCCGACGGAGGTGTCGCCGACCTGGAGGAGGAGGGAATCCCTCTCGTGGAAGGGAAGTAAGAGGAGAAAGAAACGGCGCCCTTGCTACACTCCGACCGCGCGCGGCGGCGTAGCTCAGTTGGTTAGAGCAGCGGAATCATAATCCGCGTGTCGGAGGTTCGAGTCCTCCCGCCGCTACCTTCAGGCGTCCTCAACGGGTAAGTAAAGGAAAAAGAAGTTGGCTACCGGAGTACGAGTTGCAATCACGCTTGCGTGCACGGAGTGCAAGCGGCGGAACTATCAGACACAGAAGTCGAAGCGGAACACGCCCGATCGTTTCGAGACGACGAAGTACTGCCGCTGGTGCGGTTCGCACACACTCCATCGGGAGACCAGGTAGCAATGGCGCGCCCACAGCGCACACGCCGCAAGCGCGCCGGCTTCCAGCAGCCGGCGGCCGCCGAGCGCGCGCGCCAGCGCCGCCGCGAGATCAAGCCGGTCGGCCAGCCGAAGAGCCAGACCGGTGCGCGCCGGGAGCGGCGGGGCGGCATCCGCGGCTTCGCCGCCGAGTCGATCGGCGAGCTGAAGAAGGTCGAATGGCCCAACCGGCGCCAGCTCTTCACGGCGAGCGTGGTTGTCATCATCGCCATCGCTGTCGTCGGTGCTTACCTCTGGGTCGCCGACCTCGCCTTTGCGCGCTTCGTCAAAGACGTCCTCCTCAACCTCTAGCGGCAGGCCGAGTCATGTTCCGCTGGTACGTCATCAACACCTATTCCGGACACGAGAACAAGGTCAAGGCCAATCTCGAGCACCGGATCGTCTCCATGAACCAGCAGCCCCGCTTCCGCCGGGTGATCGTCCCGACCGAGCAGGTGGTGGAGACGAAGGACGGTCAGAAGGTGCAAACGGAGAAGCGCGTCCTGCCGGGCTACGTGCTGGTGAACATGGACATGTCTGACGAGGCGTGGACCGTCGTGAAAAACACCCCCGGCGTGACGGGCTTCGTCGGCTCCGGAACGAAGCCGGTCCCGCTCTCGCAGATCGAGGTCGACCGCATCCTCCACACGGTCACCGCCGGCGCGGAGCGTCCGCGCGCGCTCGCCGACTTCGAGCTCGGCGAGTCCGTCAAGGTAACCTCGGGGCCGCTCTCCGACTTCGACGGGGAGATCGTGGACGTGAACGGCGACCAGCAGAAGCTAAAGGTGCTCGTGAACATCTTCGAGCGCCAGGTGCCGGTCGAGCTCTCCTTCGACCAGGTAAAAAAGATCGACTGATTCCGTAGGGGCGGGGCATGCCCCGCCCGCGAACCACGACCCGCTATGGCCAAGAAAGTCCTCACGCTCATCAAGCTCCAGATCCCCGGCGGGCAGGCGAACCCTGCGCCTCCGGTAGGCCCCGCGCTCGGCCAGCACGGGGTCAACATCATGGAGTTCTGCAAGGCCTTCAACGCGCAGACGGCACAAGCCGGCGGTCGCATCACGCCGGTCGAGATCACCGTCTACGAAGACCGCTCCTTCACGTTCATCACGAAGACGCCACCGGCTGCGGTGCTGATCAAGGAGGCGCTCGGGATCCCCAAGGGCTCCGGCGAGCCCAACCGTGAGAAGGTCGGCCGGCTGACGCGGGACCAGGTTCGCCAGATCGCCGAGACCAAGCTGGAGGACTTAAATGCGCGCGACGTCGACCATGCCATGAGGATCATCGAGGGGACGGCGCGCTCGATGGGCGTGGAGACACCCGCATGAGCCAGCACGGCAAGCGCTACCGCCAGGCGCTCGCGAACGTCGACCGTGAGCGCGCGTACTCGCCTCTCGAGGCGATCAAGCTTCTCAAGGACCAGGAGGGCGCCAAGTTCGACGAGACGGTCGAGGTGCACATGAACATGGGCCTCAACGTCCGCCATGCCGAGCAGCAGCTGCGGGGGACACTCATGCTCCCGCACGGCACCGGCAAGGACACGCGAGTCGCAGTCTTCGCGGAGGGCGAGAAGGCGAAGGAGGCGCAGGACGCCGGTGCCGACGTCGTCGGCTCGGCTGATCTCGCCAAGCAGATCGAGGAGGGGTTCGACGACTTCGATGTCGCGGTGGCGACGCCCGACATGATGGGGACGGTCGGAAAGCTCGGCCGCATCCTCGGGCCTCGCGGCAAGATGCCGAACCCGAAGGCGGGAACCGTCACGTTCGACGTCGCCAAGGCCGTCCGCGACTCGAAGGCGGGGAAGCTCGAGTACCGCACCGATCGCGGCGCCAACGTCCATCTGGCGATCGGGAAGAAGAGCTTCGACGAGCGGCAGCTGCTCGAGAACTACGCCACCGTCATCGAGGAGATCGTCCGCGCCAAGCCGGCCGCGGCGAAGGGCCGGTACATCCGCTCGATCACGCTCGCGAGCTCGATAGGCCCCGGCATCCACGTCGATCCCCAGCGAACCAAGGGCATCGCCGACGAGCAGGAAGGGGCCGAAGCCGCGGCGTAGACTGTCGGCAGAAACGCCCGTCGCCAAAGACAGTTGGCGGCCCCGCAAGGGGCGGAAGTCCAACCGAGGCGGCCGACTGTAGGGGCGAGGCATGCCTCGCCCGCGCCCCTCCAGGTCGTGCCCGCCCTCGGCGGGCGCGATCGTTTTAGGAGGTGATTCTTTGCTGAAAAGAGACAAAGAGCGGGTCGTCGCAGAGCTCGTGGAGCGCCTGCGCGCATCAGACACGTTCATCGTCGCGGACTACCGCGGTTTGACCATGAGCGAGATCGACGGCGTGCGCACGGAGCTGCTCAAGCACGGCGCGCGCTTCTCGGTCGTCAAGAACACGCTCACGAAGCGCGCCGCGGAGCAGGCCGGCGTTCCCAGCCTCGTGGAGATGCTCGAAGGCCCGACGGCCATCGCGTTCGTCCTCGAGGGAGACATGGTCGCCGTCGCCAAGACGCTCAACGACACGGCTCGCCAGACGAAGGTGCTGAGCCTCAAGGGCGGCCTCCTCCAGGGTCAGCCGGTTAGCGCCGAGGAGGTTCAGAAGCTCGCGGCGCTGCCACCCGCAGATGTGCTCCAGAGCCAGGTGCTCGGCGCGGTGATCGGCCCGCTGAACGCGATCGTCGGGCTCTTCACGGCGCCGCTGCGCGACCTCGTGGGCGTCCTCGACGCCCGGATCAGCCAGCTGCAGGAGCAAGGCGAGACCGTCGAGGCCGAGGCGCCGGCACCGGAAGCAAAAGCCGTTCCGGAAGGCGCGTCCGAGGCGCCGGAGGAAAGCGGCTCCGACGCGGAGCCCGAGGCCCCAACAGAGGAAGCGAATGCCGCGGGAGCAGAGGGCTCCACGGAGGAATCGAAAGAAGGGAAAGAGAATGGCAACTGACACCAAGAAGATCGTCGATCAGCTTGGGAAGATGACTGTGCTCGAGCTCGTCGAGCTCAAGAATCAGCTCGAGGAGGAGTGGGGCGTGACCGCTGCGGCTCCCGTCGCAGTAGCCGCCCCCGGTGCGGTAGCCGCCGGCGACGGTGCCGGCGCGGCCGAGGAGCAGTCGACGTTCGACGTCATGCTCACCGGCGCAGGCGACAAGAAGATCCAGGTGATCAAAGTCGTCCGCGCGCTCACCAATCTCGGGCTCAAGGAGGCCAAGGATCTCGTGGACGGAGCGCCCAGCGCAGTGAAGGAGGGCGTGACGCGCGAGGAGGCCGACCAGGCGAAGACGCAGCTCGAGGAAGCCGGAGCAAGCGTCGAGCTGAAGTAGCAACCTGCTGACGTAGGGGCGGGGCATGCCCCGCCCCTACTCGGTCGGCTAGGACCGTGTGTCGGTCCCGACCACCTCGAACTGCTTGTTGACGTAGACGGTCACGTGCGTCCCGTCCGGCTTGAGGACGTGCGCCTCGTAGGCGGCGTGGCCGTCGCCGTCCGTCTCGACACGCTCAACGGTGCCTCCGCCGGTCTTGGCGAGGGCCGCCTCCTTGACCTTCGTGGCCGTGTCGCCGGTGAGTGCGGTCTCGTCTCCGCGGGCGTGTCCCGGCCCGCCTGCATGGCCGGACTCGGTCCCGACCACCTCGAACTGCTTGTTGACGTAGACCGTCACGTGCGTCCCGTCCGACTTGAGGACGTGCGCCTCGTAGGCGGCGTGGCCGTCGCCGTCCGTCTCGACACGCTCAACGGTGCCTCCGCCGGTCTTGGCGAGGGCCGCCTCCTTGACCCTCGTGGCCGTGTCGCCGGTGAGTGCGGTTTCGTCGCTTCGCCGGGCGTCGCCGTTCCCGTTCGAGACGGCGCTCGCGACCGTCGCACCGCCGAGCGCCACTGTCGCGAGGGCGGCGACGCCCATGACGAGCTTCCTGACGCGGTTCTTCATGCTGCTCCCTTCCGTCGTTGGCGAACCGCTGCCCAGGATCGGGCCGGTGCCTAAGAAGGGCATGAGCGCGTTCTAAGAAGTGCGTGAGAGCTTCATGAGACGCGAACCTCCCCGATTGGGGGAGGGCCGTCTCACCCGATTTGTTGATCTTCTGTGAGCGAGCGCACGTTTCCGGAGGAAGCGGCATCAAGCTGAGTAACGGACACTCTTTCCCCTGGAGGCATCCCTTCCATGAAACTCGGTTTGAAGACCATCGTTCTGACTCTCGTGGTGGCGCTGCTCTGCGTGCCTGCCGCGTTTGCCAAGGGCCCCGGCGGTCACGGACAAGGTAAGCCGTCCTGGGCCGGCGGTGGCGGAGGCAACGGCCACGGCAAGCCTGCCTGGGCCGGCCTCGGCAAGGGTCACGCCGACAAGGCAAAGGCCAAGCACGAAAAGAAGCACCAGAGGGCTGAGGTTCAGGCCAGCGAGCTGCAGCTCGACCTGGCGGATCTCAACCCCGCCTGGCAGTGCTTCATGGTCGAGTCGATGATGGACGAGGAAGACGTCGACGCTGGCGGCGTGGAGCCCGGTGAGTTCTCGTCCTTCGACGCCAAGTTCGGCACGAACGACAATAAGCGAAACTCGCACGGCATGTGCGTCTCCGCAGCCGCGCATGGCGACGACGTAGGGGCCGCGCTGGCCGACGACGAAGCTGAGTCGTGCGACGAGCCCGCCGACGACAGCTCCGAGGAGCCTGCCGTCGAAGAGGGCACCGACGACTCGACCGTCGAAGAGGGCACGGACGATCCTGCCGTCGAAGAGGGCACCGACGACTCGACCGTCGAGGAGGGCACGGACGACTCGACCGTCGAAGACGGCACGGAAGAGCCCGTCGCGGACGATCCCGCTGACGACGGCTCTGACGAGCAGGCCGGCGAGGCGGACGAGTGTGAGAGCGACGACACGGCCAGTGAGGATGATCAGGCCGGCGAGGACGACCAGGGCGAGGAGACCGAAGTCGCCGCGTTCGCCCGGGCGCTCGTTCGCTTCATCAAGCTGTAACCGGACACAAAAGTTCGTCGCGAGAGAGGCGCCTCGGCGCCTCTCTCGCGTTTTTCGACCTGACGCGCTATAGTTGACACCCCGAAAGGCGGTTACCCGCAGGTTTTCCCTTGCGGGAAGACCGTCTTTTCTGCTACGCTTAGGGGTCGCGCCGCCGTTTGCCGTTTCTGCCTGCCAGTTGACGCTCCACCCTGCCTAGAGGAGGCCTCCTTCCTTGAACAACAAGGTCGCTCCGCGCCGCGCGCGCAAGAGCTTTTCCCGTCTCAAGCACGTTCTTGATCTCCCCAACCTGATCGACATCCAGAAGGCCTCCTTCAGCTGGTTCATGGAGGAAGGCCTCCAGGAGACGATCAACGACATTTCGCCTATCGAGGACTACACCGGCACCCTCGCCGTGGAATTCGGCGACTACTGGTTCGGTGAGCCCCAGTTCTCGATCAAGGAGTGCCGCGAGAAGGACCTGACCTTCCAGGTGCCGCTCTCGATGAGCATCCGCTTCGTCAACAAGGAAACGGGCGAGATCCGGGAGCAAACCGTCTTCATGGGCGACTTCCCCATGATGACCGAGTGGGGCACCTTCATCATCAACGGGACCGAGCGCGTGATCGTGACGCAGCTCGTCCGCAGCCCGGGCGCCTACCTGATGGAGCCCAAGGACGCGACGAAGCAGGTCTTCATCGCCAACCTGATGCCGAGCCGTGGCTCGTGGCTCGAGCTCGAGATCGACAAGAAGGGCATCGTCTACGCCCGGATCGACCGCAAGCGCAAGCTGCCGATCACGACGCTCCTGCGCGCCCTGCCCGCCGAGGACCCGTCCACAGGGGCCAAGCTCGATACCTCGGACAACGAAGCGATCCTCAAGCTCTTCGACAACTCGATGTTCATCGCCGCCACGCTTGAGAAGGACACGACGACGCGTGAGGAAGAGGCGGTCGTCGAGGTCTTCAAGAAGCAGCGGCCGGGCGAGCCGCCCACGCTCGAGAACGCCCGTAACCTTCTGCGCGGGCTCTTCTTCGACCCCAAGCGCTACGACCTGACCAAGGTCGGCCGCTACAAGCTGAATCAGCGCCTCGAGGTCGACGTCCCCGACGACGTCCGCGTGCTCACGACGCAAGACATCGTCGCGCTCGTGAAGCGTCTCGTCGACCTGCCGACGAAGCTCGGCGTCGATCCGGAGACGAAGGACTACGCCGCCGACGCGGCCACGCTTTCCCGCGAGCCGGTCCGGGCCGAGCTCGACGAGTACGAGCACTTCGGAAACCGCCGGTTGCGGACCGTCGGGGAGCTGATCCAGGAGGCCTTCCGGGTCGGGCTCTACCGCATGGAGCGCGTCGTGCGCGAGCGCATGACGACCGAGGACGTGGACACGATCACGCCCCAGACGATCATCAACATCCGGCCGGTCGTGGCCGCGCTGAAGGAGTTCTTCGGCTCCTCGCAGCTCTCGCAGTTCATGGACCAGACGAACTCGCTCGCCGGGCTCACGCACCGGCGGCGACTCTCGGCGCTCGGCGCCGGCGGTCTCACGCGCGAGCGCGCGCCGATCGAGGTGCGCGACGTGCATACGACCCACTACGGCCGCATGTGCCCGATCGAGACTCCAGAGGGCCCGAACATCGGCCTCATGGGCTCGCTCGCCTCGATGGCGACCGTGTCCGAGTTCGGGTTCGTGACGACGCCCTACCGCGTCGTCGAAGGCGGCAAGGTGACGGACAAGATCGTCTACCTGGACGCCTCCGAGGAGGAGAAGTTCACCATCGCGCAGGCGAACGAGCCGCTCGACGAGAAGACGGGCAAGTTCGTGAACGACACCGTCCTCTGCCGCGGCGGCAGCGGTGAGCCGGTCATGGCCGCGCCGAAGGCGATCCAGTACATGGACGTCAACCCGGCACAGATCGTCTCGGTCGCCACAGCGCTGATCCCGTTCCTCGAGCACAACGATGCGAACCGCGCCCTCATGGGCGCGAACATGCAGCGCCAGGCGGTGCCGCTGATGATCACCGAGCCGCCCGTGATCGGGACCGGGCTCGAATACCGGGCCGCCGTCGACACGGGGGACGTCGTCCTCGCGCAGTACGCGGGCACGGTCGTCGACGTCGATGCCGACCAGATCACGGTCGAGACGAAGGACGGCAAGGAGGAGTACGAGCTCGTCAAGTTCATGCGCTCGAACCAGGGCACGCTCATCCATCAGAAGCCGGTGGTCGGGCTCGGCGAAAAGGTGAAGGCGGAGGACGTCCTCGCCGACGGCAGCTCGACCGCCCAGGGCGAGCTCGCGCTCGGCAAGAACCTGCTGGTCGCCTTCATGCCCTTCGAGGGCTACAACTTCGAGGACGCGATCGTGCTCTCGGAGCGGCTCGTCAAGGACGACGTGCTCTCTTCCATCCACATCCACGAGTACGAGATCGACGCGCGCTCGACGAAGCTCGGCGACGAGGAGATCACGCGCGACATCCCGAACCGCTCGGAGGAGTCGCTCAAGGATCTCGACGACCGCGGCGTCGTCCGCATCGGCGCCGAGGTCGGCTCCGGCGACCTGCTCGTCGGCAAGGTGACGCCGAAGGGCGAGACCGAGCTGACGGCCGAGGAGAAGCTCATTCGCGCGATCTTCAAGGAGAAGGCGCGCGAGGTCCGCGACACCTCGCTCAAGGTCCCGCACGGCGAGGGTGGCAAGGTCATCGACGTGAAGACCTTCTCGCGCGAGGCCGGCGACGACCTCTCCCCGGGCGTGAACGAACTCGTCCGCGTCTACGTGGCGAAGAAGCGCAAGATCGCCGAGGGCGACAAGCTCGCCGGCCGCCACGGAAACAAGGGCGTCATCGCCCGGATCGTCGCCGAGGAGGACATGCCGTTCCTCGAGGACGGCACGCCGGTCGACGTCGTCCTGAACCCGCTCGGCGTCCCCAGCCGGATGAACATCGGCCAGATCCTCGAGACGCATCTCGGCTGGGCCGCGATGCACGGCGTCTTCGCCGAGAACGGAGAGCAGAACGGCGATCCGACTCCGATCGCCACGCCGGTCTTCGACGGCGCCACCGAGGAGGAGGTCGACAACGCGCTGGTCGAGTGGACGAAGCAGAACCCCAACCACGCGATCAAGTTCAACGTCGACCCGAAGCGAAGGCCCGGGCGCCGCTGCTCGGGGAAGCTCCGACTCTTCAACGGCCGCTCCGGTGAGCCCTTCGACCAGAAGGTCACCGTCGGTTACATGTACATCCTCAAGCTGCTCCACCTCGTCGACGACAAGATCCACGCGCGCTCGACGGGCCCCTACTCGCTCGTCACGCAGCAGCCGCTCGGCGGTAAGGCGCAGTTCGGGGGGCAGCGCTTCGGCGAGATGGAGGTATGGGCGCTCGAGGCCTACGGCGCCGCGTACACGCTTCAGGAGATGCTCACGATCAAGTCCGACGACACCGTCGGGCGTGTCAAGGCCTACGAGGCGATCGTCAAGGGCGAGAACATCGCCGAGCCGTCGATCCCCGAGTCCTTCAAGGTGCTCCTGAAGGAGATGCAGTCGCTCGCGCTCGACGTCAACGTCCTTTCCGAGGAGGGCGGCGAGGTCGAGGTGCGCGAAGAGGACGACGAGCTGCTCCGCGCCGCGGAGGAGCTCGGGATCGACCTTTCGCCCGGCTCCCTGCGGGCGGCGGCGCGCCAGCCCACAGCAGAGGAGGCGGAGGAGGGCCAGGAGCGGGTCGACGAGAGCGGCGAGCTCAACCTCCCCGCAGACGAGCAGCTCGGCGACCTCGATGAGATTTCCGCCGGCCTCGGGGGCGAGTCCCCGGCTGACGAGGCGGAGGAAGCCGCTGGTCCCTTCGAAGAAGCACCCGACTTGGCAGACATCGAAATCGAAGAGAAGACGGGAGAGTCTTGATCGACATCAACAATTTCGACGCGATCCGCATCGGCCTCGCGTCGAGCAAGCAGATTCGCGACTGGTCGTCCGGCGAGATCACGAAGCCGGAGACGATCAACTACCGCACGCTCAAGCCCGAGAAGGACGGCCTCTTCTGCGAGCGCATCTTCGGTCCGACGAAGGACTGGGAGTGCTACTGCGGCAAGTACAAGCGTGTCCGCTACAAGGGCATCATCTGCGAGCGCTGCGGTGTCGAGGTAACGCGCCAGAAGGTGCGCCGAGAGCGGATGGGCCATATCGACCTGGCTGCGCCGGTCTCGCACATCTGGTTCTTCAAGGGTGTTCCCAGCCGCATCGGCTACCTCCTCGACATCGCTCCGAAGGAGCTCGAGAAGGTCCTGTACTTCGCGGCTTCGATCGTCACGGCCGTCGACAACGAGAAGCGCAAGACCGACCTCGCCGACCTCGAGGACAAGGTCCGTGCCGAGTCGGAGCGCATCTTCGTCGACCGCGACGAGCAGCTCGCTGGGCTCGAAGACCGTCTCTCGCGTCGGCGCGACTACTTCACGAAGGGCAAGGAGCGGAACTTCGACGAGGACGACGAGTTCTGGGCCCGCGGCCTCTCCGCCTGGGCTGAGGAGCAGGGCCTGCCTCCGCTGGACGAGGCCCGCGGCCTCGTCGGCGGCATGCTCGCGCAGGTCGCGCAGAAGATCACCACCGAGGACTCCAAGAAGATCCGCGAGCTCGTCCGCCAGTCGGCGATCCGCGAGGATCGGCACCTTTCGAGCCGTGAGCTCGAGCAGGTCGCCACGTCGGCGACACAGATCTCGGCGGCCATGGCGCCGCTCTTCAAGGAGGCCGACAAGGCAACGGGCTCCAAGAAGGGCGCGGTCACCAAGCACATCAAGAAGATCCGCGACGCGCTCCTCGAGGGGACGGAGCTCGAGGGCGACGACGCCGCGCTTGTCGAGAGCGTGGACCGGAAGACGCTCGACAAGGCGAGGGGCCTCGGAGCCGACCTCCTGAGGGAGCTGCTCGAGACCCTTCCGACGAACGCCTCTCCCGAGGAGATTCGCGAGCTGGCGAACGACCTCTGCCTCAAGACCGAAGGCCGCATGCAGAAGGAGGACCTGGACTCGATCATCCAGTGGTCGCTGAAGGTCCGCGAGATGTACCTCGACATCGAGTCGCGGCGCGAGGACGCCCGCGAGGCCGGTGTGGACGCAGTCAACCGGCTGGAGCAGACCTGGCAGCTGTTCCGCGACCTCGAGCCGAAGATGATCGTCAACGACGAGATGCTCTTCCGCGAGCTGAAGGACCGCTTTGGCTCGGCGTACGGCTTCGGCGTCTACTTCAAGGGCGGCATGGGCGCGGAGGCGATCCGCGACCTGCTCCGCGACCTCGACCTGACCGCCGAGGTCAAGTCCCTTCGCGAGACGATCCGGACCTCCAAGGGTCAGAAGCAGAGCAGGGCGATCAAGCGACTCAAGGTCGTCAACGCTTTCATCACGTCCGAGAACCGGCCCGAGTGGATGATCCTCGAGGCGATCCCGGTGATCCCGCCGGAGCTTCGCCCCATGGTGCAGCTCGACGGTGGCCGTTTCGCCACCAGCGACCTCAACGATCTCTATCGGCGCGTCATCAACCGGAACAACCGCCTCAAGCGGCTGCTCGACCTCGGCGCGCCTGAGATCATCGTCAACAACGAGAAGCGGATGCTCCAGGAAGCCGTCGACGCGCTCTTCGACAACGGGCGCCGTGGCCGCGCCGTCACCGGCCCGGGCAACCGCGCGCTCAAGTCCCTATCCGACATGCTCAAGGGCAAGCAGGGCCGCTTCCGCCAGAACCTGCTCGGCAAGCGCGTCGACTACTCGGGACGGTCGGTGATCGTCTCGGGCCCGACGCTGAAGCTGCACCAGTGCGGCCTGCCGAAGCTGATGGCACTCGAGCTCTTCAAGCCGTTCATCATGAGCCGGCTCGTCGAGCGGAAGTCCGTCCAGAACATCAAGGCGGCGAAGAAGTACGTGGACTCGATGACGTCAGAGGTCTGGGACGTCCTCGAGGAGGTCATCGCAGAGCACCCGGTGCTCCTGAACCGCGCACCGACGCTGCACCGCCTGGGCATCCAGGCGTTCGAGCCCGTGCTCGTCGAGGGCAAGGCGATCCAGATCCACCCGCTCGTCTGCCACGCCTTCAACGCCGACTTCGACGGCGACCAGATGGCTGTCCACCTGCCGCTCTCCGCCGAGGCGCAGGCGGAGGCCCGCATCCTCATGCTCTCGTCCCACAACGTCCTCTCGCCCGCGCACGGGAAGCCGCTCACCACGCCCTCGCAGGACATGGTCCTCGGCGGCTACTACCTCACGTATTGCGGCGTCGATCTTCCGGCGGCGACGGCCGAGGAGCTCGATCCTCGTCCCAAGCGTTTCGGCTCGGAGGACGACGTCATCCTTGCGCTCGAGTCGAAGCAGGTCGATCTCCAGCAGCCGATCGAGTATCGGCGGGAAGGCGAGGTCATTCTCACCACGCCCGGTCGCGTGATCTTCAACGAGGAGGTCGTCCGCGCCCTCGAGCGTGCGCTCGGCGATGACCTCGACCGCAGCCGCATCACCTTCACGAACCAGACGCTGGGGAAGAAGGAGATGAACGACTTCGTCACGAGCCTCGTGGACGATCACGGGACAACGACGATCTCCACGGTCCTCGACACGATCAAGGACCTCGGCTTCCACTACGCCACCCAGGCCGGTATCACGATCTCCAAGAACGACATCGTCATCCCGGAAAACAAGGAGGCCATCCTCGCCGAGTACGAGTCGCGCGTGGAGAAGCTCGAGCAGCAGTACGAGCGCGGTCTCATCACCGAGGAGGAGCGCAAGGAGCGGATCGAGGAGATCTGGACCGAAGCCACCGACAGGGTGGGCCAGGCAATGGTCGAGGCTCTCGACCAGCTGAACCCGATCTACATGATGGCCAACTCGGGAGCGCGCGGATCGTTCAAGCAGATCCGCCAGCTCGCCGGCATGCGCGGTCTGATGGCGAATCCGAAGGGCGAGATCATCGAGCGTCCGATCAAGGCGAACTTCATGGAGGGCCTGTCGGTTCTCGAGTACTTCATCTCGACGCACGGCGCCCGCAAGGGTCTCGCGGACACCGCGCTTCGCACCGCCGACTCCGGCTATCTCACTCGGCGCCTGGTGGACGTCTCCCAGGACGTCATCGTGCGCGAGGAGGACTGCGGCACCGAGGAGGGCATCGAGCTCCCGCTCGTCGTCCCCGAAGGCCTCAACCGCTCGGTGGCCGGGCGCGTCGTTCCGGTCGACCTCCACAAGCCGCTCGCATCCGGCCGGCCCGGCAAGACCGTTCTGCTCGAGAAGGGAACGGAGATCACCGTCCCACGGCTCCGAGAGCTGCACGACGAGCTCGAGGAGATCGCAGACGACTTCAAGGTCCTGGTGCGCACGGTGCTCAAGTGCCGCAGCGAATTCGGCGTTTGCCGTGCCTGCTACGGCACCTTTCTCGCCACCGGCGAGCTGTGTGAGATCGGCGACGCGGTCGGCATCATCGCCGCCCAGTCGATCGGTGAGCCGGGCACGCAGCTGACCATGCGAACCTTCCACACGGGCGGCGTCGCCGGTGCCGACATCACGCACGGCCTCCCGCGCGTGGTCGAGATCTTCGAGGCGCGTAACCCGAAGGGGGCGGCCAAGCTGGCCGAGGTCGGCGGGCGCATCGAGATCGAGGAGACGGACCGCGGCCCGAAGGTCACGATCCATCCGTCCGGCAAGGACGAGGACGGCGAGCCGCTGGGGCCGAAGGAGTACCAGCTGCCCAGGCGCACGCGTCTGCTCGTCACGGACGGCCAGGTCGTCGAGCCAGGCGACCCGCTCCACGACGGCTCGATCGCCCCGGGCGAGGTGCTAGCCCTCCATTCGAAGGCGGGGAAGGGATCCACTCCGACCGAGACGTACCTCGTCGCCGAGGTGCAGAACGTCTACAAGTCGCAGGGCGTGGACATCCACGACAAGCACATCGAGCTCATCGTTCGGCAGATGCTGAAGAAGGTGCGCGTCGACAACGCCGGCGACACCAACCTGCTTCCCGGACAGCTCGTCGACCGGGTCGTCCTGGAGCGCGAGAACGCCCGCGTGAAGAAGGCCAAGAAGGAGCAGGCGACGTACGAGCCGCTCATCCTCGGCATCACGAAGGCCTCGCTCGCCACAGAGTCCTTCCTCTCGGCGGCCTCCTTCCAGGAGACGACGAAGGTGCTCACGGACGCGTCGATCGAGGGAAAGATCGACCGGTTGCTCGGCCTGAAGGAGAACGTGATCATCGGGAAGCTCATCCCGGCGGCCACGGGTCTGAAGAAGTACCGCTCGGTCGAGATCGCGCCGAGCGAGAAGGTCCCGGCCGAGGCCTACCGGCGCCCGCCCACGGAGGAACAGCTCCTGGCGGCGCTCGAGGAGATCGGCTCCGACGGCGAACCCGATCTCGGCCTTCTGGGCCTGACCTTCGGAGGCGAGCCCGAGACGAACGGCGAGGGCACGGCCCACGAGTCGATCGAGGCGGAGGAGATCCCCGAGGTCGACTCGCCCCTCGACGAAGAGGGCTAGGAAGCTCGGACTGAGTTGACGAGGGCGGCCGAGCGGCCGCCCTCGTTTTTTCCGCTCTTTGCGGCGAAAGGCCGAGGCATCCCCCGATCGAGGGATCCCACCGCTGCACAGGAACCGTAGGATGCCCGCGACTCGCTATGCGGCTTCCCTCTTGGGGCGGGTCGGGGTTTACGAGGCCCAAACAAGTTATCCACACGTTCCACAGGCGGATGGGGACGAATCCGCACGGTCCCGCACGGCCGAAATCCCTGCAAAACCTGTCCTTATCTAACCAACGCCGTTTGCTGCGCTGAAACGACCCTTGCCGGTTTCCTTCGCACGGTAGAGCGCCTCGTCGGCCCGCTCGAAGAATGTTTTCGCGTCGTCCTCGGGCCTGAGCTCCGCGAGACCCGCTGAGAGGTGGATCCGCTCGAAAGGCCCGAGCGGCCTGGAGGCGACCGCGAGCTCGACCCGCCCGTAGAGCTGCTCGGCGTCGCCCAGTGTCGACTCAGGGAGGATGACGGCGAACTCGTCGCCGCCCACGCGGCAGGCGATGTCCGCGCCGCGAACGACCGACTGGACGCGCTCGGCCACCGCTGCGAGGACGGCGTCGCCGGCGAGGTGCCCGATGCGGTCGTTGATCGCCTTGAAGTCGTCGACGTCGAAGACGACCAGCGCCAGTCGCCGGTCGTAGCGGTGGGCCCGGGTGCACTCGCGTGCGAGCGTCTCGTGAAAGTAGCGGCGGTTGTGCAAGTTCGTGAGCGCGTCGAGATCCGCGAGTTGTCGCACCTCCCGGAACCGGCGCGCGTTCTCGAGCGCCGGCCCCGCCCGCGAGGCGAGCTCCTCGAGATGGGCCAGCTCTTGGTCGGTGGCCGAGCGGTCGGGTCCGCGCCAGAACGCAGCGAGCGTTCCGATCGACTTCCCTTCCTCGTCGCGAAGGGGAACGGAGACGCCTCCGCGGATGAGATCCGGATTCTCCTCCGCCTCCTCGCGCGTGTAGCTGTAGGCGATGCCGACCGCGTGGGCCGCCTGGCCGTGTGGCGGCCCACCCACGGGCTGGCGCACCGCTTCCTCGGCGGACATCCCGACTGTCGCGACGAGCGGCTCGCCGTTCTCCCCGTTGACCTGCGGGAGCACGACCATGGCCGCGTCGATGCCCTCGAGCCCGTTCACGGTGTCGAGCACGTGCGTGAGGACCGCTTCAAGATCGACGCTTGCGGAGATCTCGGCGAGCTCGCGGGCAAAGCGAGCCTCCTCGCGCGCCTCCTCGAGCGCGCGGACAAGCTCGCGTGTCTCCGTTCCTTCGGCAGGCTCGGCGGCCGGCGCCACCGGCTTGCGCCGCAGCGTGACGAGCACGACGGCGGCGAACGCGAGAGCGACGACCACCGCGCCAAGGGCAAGGCCGACGGCTATCCAGGTCGCGCTATCGTCGCTGAGGAGCAATTGAGTCCTTCTGTCCCGGTGGGCCGTCCGGGAGGACGGGGCAGCGGGACAATATCTCCTTGGAAACGCCGATCCAGCGTTTTCAGGCACGGGTGAACCCCTGGTTCCCCCCTGAGCGGCCTCCTTGAGTGCCTTCGAGGGCGCCTGAAAAGCAGCATTTTGCGGGCGCGCGGCTTTTGCGGGGCGGGCTCGGTTGTTGCTACCATGCCGGTCGGGTTCGGCACGTGCGCGTCCGTGCCGGCCTTTTGTTGCGTCTGCTCCCTATTGAGAGAAGGAAACACGCGTTGCCAACGGTGAATCAGCTCGTGCGGAAGGGCCGCCAGGCCCCGAAGGCAAAGACCAAGACCCCCGCCTTGCGCGGGGCCCCGCAGAAGCGGGGGGTCTGCACGCGCGTGTACACGGCGACGCCGAAGAAGCCAAACTCCGCGCTCCGTAAGGTCGCCCGTGTTCGGTTGACCAACGGAATGGAGGTCGGCGCCTATATTCCGGGCGAGGGACACAACTTGCAGGAGCACTCGGTCGTTCTCATCAGAGGCGGCCGCGTGAAGGACATGCCGGGCTTCCGCTACAAGGTCATTCGCGCTGCTCTCGACTCGGCCGGCGTCTCCGAGCGCAGGCAGGGACGCTCGAAGTACGGCGCGAAACGAGGTTCTTAATGGCGACCCCCTTCCTCACATCACGCGTCTATCTGGACGCGGATGCGTATGCAACGCGTCGCCTCGCTGCGTCCTCGGTCGCGCCCGTATACGCATCCGCGTCGAGTTACACACACTTTTGCGTCATTCCGAACGCGAATGCATATCGCGTTTCGCGGCCGCATGGCGCGATCTGCTCGGAAGGTGATCGCTAAGCCATGCCACGTCGTGCAGAGATTCAGGCGCGCGAGCCTGAGCCGGATCCCGTCTACAGCTCGAAGCTCGTCAGCCAGGTGATCAACAAGGTCATGAACCGCGGGAAGAAGGCGACCGCGGAGCAGATCGTCTACCGCGCCCTGGACCTGGTCGGGGAGAAGACCGGCAAGCCGCCCGTCGAGGTCCTCGAGCAGGCGGTGAAGACCGTTACCCCGGTCCTCGAAGTGCGTTCCCGCCGCGTCGGTGGCGCGAACTACCAGGTGCCCGTCGAGGTGCCGCAGCGACGCGCGCGCACCCTGGCCGTGCGCTGGCTCGTCTCCTACGCGCGCGACCGGCGCGAGAAGCACATGGACGAGAAGCTCGCCAACGAGATCCTGGACGCGCTCAACCAGCAGGGCGGCGCGTTCAAGCGCAAGGACGACCTCTACCGGATGGCGCAGGCCAACAAGGCCTTCGCGCACTACCGCTGGTAACCGCGATGAACGCCACGACCACAACCGGCAAGAAGATCGCGCTCGACCGCGTCCGCAACATCGGGATCATGGCCCACATCGACGCGGGGAAGACGACGACGACCGAGCGGATCCTCTACTACACCGGTCGCACGCACAAGATGGGCGAGGTGCACGAGGGCGCCGCCGTCATGGACTGGATGGCCCAGGAGCAGGAGCGCGGCATCACGATCACCTCCGCGGCCACAACGGCTTTCTGGCGCGATTTTCGTATCAACATCATCGATACGCCCGGGCACGTGGACTTCACGGTCGAGGTGGAGCGCAGCCTGCGCGTGCTCGACGGCGCGATCGCCGTCTTCGACTCTGTCGCCGGAGTGGAGCCGCAGTCGGAGACCGTCTGGCGCCAAGCCGACGGCTACGGCGTGCCGCGCATCGCCTTCATCAACAAGATGGACCGCGTCGGCGCCGATTTCTTCGCGGCCGTGCAGTCGATGGTCGACCGGCTCGGGGCCAAGGCCGTGCCGATCCAGCTTCCAATCGGAACCGAGGAGCATTTCCGCGGCGTCGTCGACGTGGTCGAGATGCAGGGCGTCGTCTGGGACGACGCGCTCGGCATGGAGCCGAAGACGATTGAGATCCCGACCGAGCTCCAGGAGCAGGCGGAGGCCTACCACCATCAGCTGATCGACGCCGTTGCCGAGCACGACGAGGAGCTGCTCGAGACGTATCTGACGGACGAGACCTCGGTGACGCCGGAGATGATCCGGCGCGCGCTGCGCAAGGCCACCCTCGCTATCTCGGTAACGCCAGTCCTGCTTGGCTCCGCCTTCAAGAACAAGGGCGTGCAGCCGCTGCTCGACGCCGTCGTCGACTATCTGCCGAGCCCGCTCGACGTTCCGCCCATTCACGGCGTCGACCCGCGCACCGAGCACGAGCTCTCGCGCCGTCCGGCCGAGGACGAGCCCTTCTCTGCCCTGGCCTTCAAGGTCATGAGCGACCCCTACGTCGGCAAGCTGACCTACTTCCGCGTCTACTCGGGCAGGGTCGCAGCCGGCGACCGCGTCCTCAACGTCACGACCGGCAAGACCGAGCGCATCGGCCGGTTACTCCAGATGCATGCGAACCACCGCGAGGAGCGGGAGGAGATCGGCGCAGGCGAGATCGTCGCCGCGGTCGGGCTGAAGGCCACGACGACCGGCGACACGCTTGCGACCGAGACGGCTCCGATCAGGCTCGAGTCGATGACGTTCCCGGATCCGGTCATCTCCGTCGCGATCGAGCCGAAGACGAAGGCTGACCAGGACAAGCTGGCCCAGGCCCTCGGACGGCTCTCGGAGGAGGATCCGACGTTCCGCGTGCGGAGCGACGAAGAGACCGGCCAGACGATCATCGCCGGCATGGGCGAGCTCCACCTCGAGATCATCGTCGACCGCCTCATGCGCGAGTTCAACGTCAACGCGAACGTGGGCCGCCCGCAGGTGGCCTATCGCGAGACGGTCGGGAAGCGCGTGGAGAAGGTCGAAGGCCGCTTCGTACGCCAGACGGGCGGCCGCGGTCAGTACGGCCACGCGGTGATCAATATGGAGCCCGCCGGGCCGGGCGAGGGCTACGAGTTCGTCGACAAGATCGTCGGCGGCAAGATTCCGCGTGAGTACATCTCGTCCGTAGACCTCGGGATTCAGGAGGCCATGGAATCGGGAGTGCTCGCCGGCTTCCCCGTCGTCGACATTCGTATCGAGTTGGTCGACGGCTCGTACCACGACGTGGACTCGAGCGAGATGGCTTTCAAGATCGCCGGCTCGATGGCCTTCAAGAACGCGGCCCAGCGGGCCAAGCCGAAGATTCTCGAGCCGATCATGGCCGTGGAGGTCGTCACGCCCGAGGAGTACCTCGGCGACGTGATGGGAGATCTCAATTCTCGCCGCGGCCGGGTCGAAGGCCTCGAGCCGCGGGGAAATGCGCAAGCGATTCGCGCCCGCGTTCCGCTCGCCACGATGTTCGGCTACGCGACCGACTTGCGTTCCACGACCCAGGGTCGCGCCACGTTCACCATGCAGTTCGACCGTTACGAGGAAGCGCCACAGACGATCGCGGGCGAGATCGTCTCCGCGGCGCAGGGCTCGTAGCAAAGGAGAAGACGGAGGTCACATGGCAAAGCAGAAGTTCGAGCGGACGAAGCCCCATCTCAACGTCGGCACCATCGGTCACATCGACCATGGGAAGACAACGCTCACGGCGGCGATCACGAAGGTGCTCGCCGAGCAGGGCACGAACACGAACGTGCGGTCGTTCGAGTCGATCGACAACGCGCCGGAGGAGAAGGCGCGCGGCATCACGATCAACACGTCTCACGTGGAGTACGAGACGGCGAACCGCCACTACGCGCACGTCGACTGCCCCGGGCACGCCGACTACATCAAGAACATGATCACGGGCGCCGCCCAGATGGACGGGGCGATCCTCGTCGTCTCGGCCGCGGACGGCCCGATGCCCCAGACGCGCGAGCACATCCTGCTCGCCCGCCAGGTCGAGGTTCCCTCGATCGTCGTCGCGCTCAACAAGGCCGACATGGTCGACGACCCCGAGCTGCTCGAGCTCGTCGAGATGGAGGTGCGCGAGCTCCTCACGAAGTACGAGTTCCCGGGGGACGACATCCCGATCGTCCAGGTCTCGGCGCTGAAGGCACTCGAGGGCGACGAGCAGTGGATCACGAAGATCCTCGAGCTCATGGAGGCCGTCGACTCGTACATCCCCGAGCCGGAGCGCGACGTCGACAAGCCCTTCCTCATGCCGATCGAGGACGTCTTCACGATCACGGGCCGCGGCACGGTCGTCACCGGCCGGATCGAGCAGGGCCAGATCAAGTCGGGCGACGAGGTCGAGATCGTGGGCATCCACCCGAAGACCGAGAAGACGGTCGTCACCGGGCTCGAGATGTTCAACAAGACGCTCGATTTCGCCCAGGCAGGCGACAATGCCGGCGCCCTCCTGCGCGGTACCAAGCGCGAGGAGGTCGAGCGCGGGCAGGTGCTGGCCAAGCCCGGCTCGATCACGCCGCACACGCAGTTCAAGGCCGAGGTGTACGTACTCTCGAAGGACGAGGGCGGCCGCCACACGCCGTTCTTCAACGGCTACCGGCCGCAGTTCTACTTCCGCACGACGGACGTGACCGGTGCGATCAAGCTCCCCGAGGGTCAGGAGATGGTCATGCCGGGCGACAACACGAACATGGAGATCGATCTCGGCCAGCCGATCGCCATGGATCAGGGGCTCCGCTTCGCGGTTCGCGAGGGCGGCCGCACCGTCGGAGCCGGTGTCGTGACGGAGATCCAGAAGTAGGGGCGGGACATGTCCCGCCCGGGAAGCTAAATGGCACAACAGAAGATCCGCATCCGGCTGAAGGCATACGACCATCAGCAGCTCGACCGGTCTGCAGCGCAGATCGTCGATACGGCGCAGCGGTCCGGTGCGACCGTCACCGGACCGGTGCCCCTGCCCACCGAGAAGAACGTCTACACGGTGATCCGCAGTCCGTTCATCGACAAGGACTCCCGTGAGCACTTCGAGGTGCGCACGCATAAGCGTCTGATCGACATCCACTCGCCGACCCCGAAGACGGTCGACCAGCTGATGCGTCTGGACCTGCCAGCCGGCGTCGACATCGAGATCAAGCTATGAAATTGCTCCGCAATTTCATCGTCTCGGGCGGGGCATGCCGCGCCCCAACAGGGAAGGGGCGCGCCCCGGCCGCATCCGTAGGGGCCGGACATGTCCGGCCCGAAAGAGGTCTTCGATGAAGGGAATCATCGGACGCAAGCTGGGCATGACCCAGGTTTTCGACCAGGAGACCGGCAAGCTCACCCCTGTCACGGTCATTCAGGCGGGGCCCTGCCCGGTCGTGGCCGTGCGCACTCAGGACACCGACGGCTACGACGCCGTGCAGCTCGCCTTCGACGCGGTGGCGGAGGGCCGGTTGACCAAGCCGCGCCTGGGCCATCTCAAGAAGCACGACGTCGCTCCGCACAAGAAGCTCGTCGAGATCCGTGGGCCGCACGAGCTCGCCCCCGGCGAGACCGTTACCGTCGAGGCGTTCGAGCCGGGCGAGAAGGTCAAGGTCTCCGGAGTCTCGATCGGAAAGGGCTTCCAGGGAACGATCAAGCGCCACCGGTTCCACCGAGGTCCGGTCACGCACGGCTCCCACAACGTCCGCAAGCCGGGCTCTATCGGAGCTTCGGCGACGCCTTCGCGAGTCTTCAAGGGAATGAAGATGGCCGGCCAGATGGGCGCGAAGCGGGTGACCCAGGTCGGTCTCGAGGTGGTCGATCGGGATCCGGAGCAGAATCTCCTGCTCGTGAAGGGGGCCGTTCCGGGCCACAAGAACGCGCTCGTCGTCGTCCGAGAGGACAAGAGGTAATGGCCGCTCCGAAGGCACCTTTCCTCGATGCGGCCGGCAAGAAGTCCAAGGACGTCACGCTGACCGCCGACGTCTTCGCCGTCGAGGTCAAGCCACAGCTGATCCACGAGACCGTGCGCGCCGAGGCCGCCGCCGCCCGGTCGGGATCGCAGTCGGCGAAGAGCCGTGGCCTCGTCGCCGGCGGACGCTCGAAGCCGTGGCGCCAGAAGGGCACGGGCCGCGCCCGCGCCGGAACGACGCGCGCCCCGCAGTGGACGGGCGGCGGCGTCGCCTTCGCGCCGCAGCCGCGGAGCTACACGCTCAAGGTCAACAGGAAGGCAAAGCGCTCGGCGCTCCGCGGCGCCCTCAGCGATCTTGCGGGCCGCTCGGCGCTCGCTGTGATCGACGCCTCCGGCTTCAAGGAGCCGTCGACCCGCGCTGCCGCGGACCTCGTCGGAGGCTGGGGCAAGGAGCTGCCACTCGTCGTCATCGCCCAGCCCGAGGAGGAAGCCGTGGCGAAGTCGTTCCGCAACCTCGACCGCGTGCTCGTCCTCGAGCCCTCTGAGCTCGAGGTCGGGGCGCTCGTCTGGGCGCGCTCTGTCATCGCGACTGAAGCTGCGCTCGACCGCGTAAAGGAGCTCGCTAGCTGATGGACTCCCGTCAGATTCTCATCAGCCCCGTGGTCTCGGAGAAGAGCTACAGCCTCATCGAGGACAACAAGTACTCCTTCCGCGTCCATCCGAAGGCCCACAAGACACAGATCCGCCAGGCCGTTGAGGAGCTCTTCGACGTCAAGGTCGAAGGCGTAAACGTCGTCCAGGTGCGGGCGAAGCCGAAGCGCCGCGGGTTCCACCGCGGGAAGAAGCCCGGCTGGAAGAAGGCGATCGTCCAGCTGCGCGCGGGCGACCGCATCGAGATCTTCGAGGGGGCGGCGGTCTAGATGGCGTCGTGCCGATTCCGAATTTCCGGCGGGGCATGGCCCGCCCCTACCCCTTCCCGTAGGGGCCGGACATGTCCGGCCCGCCGAAGAAGGGCGCACTGATGGCCCTCCGCAAGTACAAGCCGACGAGCCCAGGGCGCCGCTTCCGCTCGGTCTCCTCGTTTGAGGAGGTCACCAAGCGCGAGCCCGAGAAGAGCCTGGTCAGGCCCGCGAAGCGGAAGGGCGGCCGCAACAACCAGGGCCGTATCACCACCCGCCACCAGGGCGGCGGGCACAAGCGCCGCTACCGCACCATCGACTTCAAGAGGACGAAGGACGCCGTGCCCGCGAAGGTCGCCTCGATCGAGTACGACCCCAATCGCTCGGCACGTATCGCCCTCCTCCACTACGCCGACGGGGCGAAGAGCTACATCCTCGCGCCCGCCGGGCTCCGTGTCGGTCAGCAGCTCGAATCGGGCCCCGGGGCCGACATCCGGCCCGGCAACGCGCTTCCGCTCGTGAACGTGCCGACGGGAACGCTGGTTCACAACATCGAGCTCAAGCCCGGCAAGGGAGGACAGCTCGCGCGGAGTGCCGGCTCGGGCGTCCAGTTGGTGGCCAAGGACGAGGGCTTCGCCGTCCTCCGGCTCCCGTCCGGGGAGATGAGGCGCGTGCCGCTCGCCTGTCGCGCGACCATCGGACAGGTCGGCAATGTCGACCACGAGAACATCTCGAGCGGCAAGGCAGGTCGCAGCCGCTGGCTGGGCAAGCGCCCCACCGTTCGCGGCTCGGCCATGAACCCTGTCGACCATCCCCACGGAGGCGGCGAGGGCAAGTCCAAAGGGGGCCGCCATCCGGTGACCCCGTGGGGCGTGCCGACGCTGGGCAAGCGCACCCGCCGCAAGCACAAGGAGTCCGACAAGCTGATCGTCCGCGCCCGCAGGCGCGGAAAGGAGCGCCGATAGTTGTCCAGATCCTCCAAGAAAGGGCCCTGGGTCGAGGACCGGCTGATGGGCCGAATCGCGCAGATGAACGAAGGCGGCCAGAAACGCCCCGTGCGCACGTGGTCGCGCGCCTCGACGATCTTCCCGGAGATGGTGGGGCACACGATCGCCGTCCATGACGGCCGCAAGCACGTGCCCGTGTTCGTCACGGAGGCGATGGTCGGCCACAAGCTCGGCGAGTTCGCGCCCACGCGGACGTTTCGCGCCCATTCCGGCGACCGCAAGGCCGAGGTGAAGAAGCGAGTCTGATGGCTGCTGTTGAAGAACCCCGCACCCAGGTCCGCGCCGAGGCGCGCTACGTGCGCACGGCGCCGCGCAAGGCGCAGCTCGTCACCGAGCAGATCCGTGGACGGACCGTTCCGGAAGCCCGCACGATCCTCGCGTTCATGACGCGGGATGCGGCTCGCGATGTCGAGCGGGTGCTCTCGTCCGCGGTCGCCAACGCGGAGGCGAACCACAACCTCGACGGCGACGACCTCTACGTTTCTGTCGCGGTAGTCGGTGCCGGGCCGACGCTGAAGCGCTGGCGCGCCCGCGCGCGCGGCCGCGTCGCCCGGATCAAGAAGCGCACGTGCCACATCACGATCGCGCTCGCGCTGCCGGAAGGGGGCGTCATCCCGGCTCCGCGGCCTGCACCTGCGCCCGCTCCAGCCGCTGAGCCGCCGGCCGAGGAAGCCAAGCCGAAGCGTGCTCCCGCCAGGAAGAAGGCGGAGGAGGAGCCTGCCGCCGCGGAGGCGCCCGCGGCCGAGGAGAAGCCGAAGAGCACACGCACGCGAACGACGAAGCCGAAGGTCGACGAGCCCAAGGCCGAGGCGAAAGCGAAGCCCAAGCCGAAGCGAGCGGCCACCCGCAAGAAGAAAGCTGAGGACACCTAGTGGGGCAAAAAGTTCATCCCGGCGGCCTGCGGGTCGGCGTCATCCATGACTGGAAGTCGAACTGGTACACGGGCACGAAGGAGTTCCCGCAGTACCTGATCGAGGACGTGAAGATCCGCGAGCACATCTACACCAAGCTCGGTCATGCGGGCCTGTCCGACATCCTCATCAAGAAGGACAAGCAGCGGATCACGATCGACATCTACACCGCCCGGCCAGGCATCGTGATCGGAAAATCCGGAGCCGAGGTGGACGCGCTGCGTCGCGACATCCACGGGATGACGCACAAGAACGTCCACATCAACATCAACGAGATCAAGCGGCCCGAGCTGGACGCGAAGCTCGTCGCCCAGTCGATCGCCGAGCAGCTGCAGAACCGCGTCAGCTTCAGGCGCGCGATGAAGCGCTCGCTCGCTTCGGCGATCCGCTCGGGCGCCCAGGGCGTGAAGATCACCTGCGGCGGCCGCCTGGGGGGTACTGAGATGTCGCGCTCGGAGACCTACTCCGAGGGCCGCGTCCCGCTGCACACCCTGCGCGCCGACATCGACTACGGGTTCGCGGAGGCGAAGACGACCTACGGACGCATCGGCGTCAAGGTCTGGATCAACAAGGGCGAGATCATGCCCGAGGGCTTCGACACGGGACGCGACAGCGGGCCGTCCGGGCGGCTCGGCGAGCAGGATCAGGCGCGCCGGCGTGGAGGCCGCGCGCGCGGCGAGGGCCTCGGGGCGTCGGCGGAGGGTGGGCGGCGTAGGTCGCCCGACCGCGAGGGCCTCGGCCCCGTGCGCCAGGGCCGCCGCGGCGGCGGCAAGCGTCGCTCGGTCGAGCAGCCCCGCACCGACGAGCAGGGCGTCTCCGCCGAGGGCCGCGAACAGCCGGCCATCGAGCCGGACGTCGAAACCGTGCCCGCACCCGTCGAGGACGCGCCGGACACGACCACGCCGAAGCAGCAGGTCGAGGATCCGACGAAGCTCGAGAGCTCGGGCGACGAGGAGTCGACTAGCTGATGCTGCTGCCCAAGAAGACCAAGTTCCGCAAGCAGCAGCGCGGACGCATGCGAGGCGTGGCCAAGGGCCAGCAACAGGTGCACTTCGGCGACTTCGGCCTCAAGGCGCTCGAGCCGGGGTGGGTGACGAATCGCCAGATCGAGGCTGCCCGTATCGCCATGACCCGCCACATCAAGCGCGGCGGCAAGGTCTGGATCAACGTCTTTCCCGACAAGCCCGTGACGCAGAAGCCGGCCGAGACCCGCATGGGCTCCGGCAAAGGCTCGCCTGAGCACTGGGTCGCCGTCGTCAAGCCGGGCCGAGTGATGTTCGAGCTCTCCGGAGTGCCGGAGCGCCTGGCCCGCGACGCGTTGCGGCTCGCGGCGATGAAGCTGCCGATCAAGACGAGGTTCGTAAAACGAGAGGCGGACCTTTTTGAAGGCTAGGGCGGAAAACCAAATCGAGCTCCCTAAGGAGGGGGCTCGCGCGGGAACCATGGGTTCCCCCGCGATTGGAGAGGCTGATCTGTTTGAGGGCTAGAGAGCTACGCGATCTGTCCGACGAGGAGCTCGTGCGGCGCCTCGCCGAGAGCAGAGAGAACCTGTTCAACCTCCGCTTCCAGATGGCCACCGGCGCGCTAGAGAACTCAGCACGCATCGGCCTCGCGAAGCGCGACATCGCTCGCATCCTGACCATCCAGGCGGAGCGGGCGAACACGTTGGAGAGAAGGTAGATGGCTAGACCCAGAAAGAAACAGGAAGAAGAGACGACAACAACTGAAGCCGAGGCGACGCCCGAGGAAACCGAGCGTCGAGATTCGACGCGTAGCGTTGAGAAGCCCAAGCGGACCCGTCGCAAGAAGGCAGACGAGACCCCCGCCGCCGCAGCGAAGCCGAAGCGCGCTCCGCGAAAGAAGAAGGAGGAGCCCGTAGCGGAAGAGGCGGTCGCACGTGAAACTTTGACGCGTAGCGTTGAGGAGGCTGCGGCGCCGGAGCCTGCCCAGGAGGAGGAAGCTGCCCCCGCCGAGGAGCCTGCTCCCGAGCCGGTGGCCGAGGAGGAGCCCGAGGCGGTCGCCGAAGAACCTCCGGCCGAAGAGCCGGTCGCCGAGGAAGCTCCGGTCGCCGAGGAGGCTCCGGTTGAGGAGCCGGTGGCGGAGGAAGCTCCTGCCGAAGAGCCGGTCGCTGAGGAAGCTCCTGCAGAAGAGCCGGTCGCCGAGGAGGCTCCCGTCGAAGAAGCTCCCGCGCCCGAAGAGGAGGCGCCTGTTGCGGCCGAAACGCCTGCCGCCGAAGCAGTCGCTCCCCAGGCAAAGCCAAAGAGGAAGCGGCTACCCCGCTCGCAGCGCCGGCAGCGCACGAAGCCGACGCGCGAGCGCCCCGCGCAGCGCAAGACGATCATCCGCCTGCCGAAGCCCGAGCACGCGCGCGGACAGCGCAAAGAGCGGCGCGGCATCGTGGTCTCTGCGGCGATGGACAAGACGATCGTCGTGCGCGTCGACACCGTGAAGCCGCATCCGGTCTACAAGAAGATCGTTCGCCGGTCGCACAAGTTCCACGCGCACGACGAGGCCAACGTGGCGAAGGCCGGCGACATCGTCCGCATCGTCGAGACGCGGCCACTGTCCAAGACCAAGACCTGGCGCCTCGCGCAGGTGCTCGAGGAGGCCAAGTAGCCCGATGATCCAGCAGGAGTCCCGCCTTCGGGTCGCCGACAACACAGGCGCCCGCGAGCTCCTCTGCATCCGCGTCGTGGGCGGATCCCACCGCCGCTACGCGCGTGTCGGCGACGTCATCGTCGGGACCGTGAAGACAGCCACGCCCCAAGGCACGATCAAGAAGGGCGAGGTCGTCAAGGCGGTCGTCGTCCGCACGAAAAAGCCTTTCGGGCGCGACGACGGCACCTCGATCGCCTTCGACGAGAACGCCGCCGTGATCATCGATGCTCAGAACAACCCGCGCGGCACCCGCATCTTCGGGCCAGTAGCCCGCGAGCTGCGCGAGAAGAACTTCATGAAGATCGTCTCACTCGCACCGGAGGTCCTCTGATGGCTCACGGCATGAAGATCCGCAAGGGCGACCTCGTTCAGGTGCTCTCGGGCAAGGACCGCGGCAAGCAGGGCCGCATCATCGAGGCCGATCCGCGCAAGGGGCGCGTCATGGTCGAGAACCTCAATCTCGTCAAGAAGCACCGCAAGCCGCGCCCGCTCAAGGACTCGAGCCGGATGGGCCAGACCCAGATTCAGCCGGGAGGCGTGATCGAGCTGACCGCGCCGCTTCCAGTCTCGAGCGTGATGCTCGTCTGCCCGACGTGCAACCGGCCCAGCCGGGTCGGCTACGAGTTCCGCGAGGACGAGAAGGGGCGCCGCGTCAAGGTTCGAGTCTGCAAGCGGGCCGACTGCGGGGAGGTGCTCGACCGCTGATGGCCAAAGCTCGGAAGAAGCCAGCGTCGAACGGGTATCGCCCGCGCCTGAAGGAGCGCTTCGACCAGGAGGTTCGCGGTCGCCTCAAGGAGGAGTTCTCGTACAGGTCCCCGATGAAGGTGCCGCGCATCGACAAGATCACGCTGAACATGGGCGTCGGCGACGCGAAGGTCAACGCGCGCTCGCTCGACAAGGCGATCGACGAGCTGACGCTGATCGCCGGCCAGCGCGCCCAGATGACCCGCGCGAAGAAGTCGATCGCCGGATTCAAGATTCGTGAAGGGATGCCAATCGGGGCCAAGGTCACCCTGCGGGGCGCCCGCATGTGGGAGTTCCTCGATCGGCTCGTTTCGATCGCGCTGCCACGCATCCGCGACTTCCGAGGTCTCTCGCCGGCGAGCTTCGACGGACGCGGGAACTACTCGCTTGGCGTCCGCGAGCAGATCATCTTTCCGGAAATCGACTACGACGACGTGGAGACCATCCGGGGTCTCGACGTCACGATCACGACTAGCGCCGACTCGGACGAGGAGGCTCTCGCGCTCCTGCGCGAGCTCGGCCTTCCATTCCGGACAGAGCAGTAAAGGAGTACGTGCATGGCGAAGAAGAGCATGATCGCGAAAGCAGCGAGGCCGCAGAAGTTCAAGACGCGGCAGTACACGCGCTGCAACCGCTGCGGCCGTCCGCGGGCTGTCTACCGTAAGTTCGGCCTTTGCCGCATCTGCCTGCGCGACCTCGCGCACGAAGGTGTCATCCCCGGTATGACCAAATCGAGCTGGTAGGAGGCGACATGCACACAGACCCAGTCGCCGACATGCTCGCCCGCATCAAGAACGCCAACAAGGCGCTCCACGAGAGCGCTGAGATGCCCGCGTCGCGGATGAAGGCAGAAATCGCCCGCCTCCTCAAGGAGGAGGGCTACATCAAGGATTACCACGTCGAGAAGGGCGATTCGTTCGATACCCTCGTCGTCGAGCTCAAGTTCGGCCCGAAGCGCGAGCGGATCATCACGGATCTCAAGCGGATCTCGAAGCCGGGTCGCCGGGTGTATGCGCAGAAGGACCGCCTCCCGCGCGTCCTGGGCGGGATGGGCACGGCGATCATGTCCACCTCGAACGGTCTCGTCACGAGCCGGACGGCGCAGGAGCTCGGCGTCGGCGGCGAAGTGGTCTGTTTTATCTGGTGAAAAATCTGGCGATTTTTCACCAAGGAGAAGCATTTGAGTCGAATCGGTAAAAGTCCAATTCCAGTCCCGGCAGGTGTAAGCGTGTCGCTCTCGCCTGGGCGCGTGATGGTGAACGGGCCGTTGGGCGAGCTTTCGCAGCAGGTGCCCGACCGGATGAAGGTCGAGGAGGGCGACGGCCAGCTGGTCGTTACCCGGCCAACCGAGCGGGGGGAGGACCGGGCGCTGCACGGGCTGACGCGCAGTCTCGTCGCCAACATGGTCGAGGGCGTGACGAAGGGGTTCTCGAAGACGCTCGAGATCCAGGGCGTCGGCTATCGGGCGGCCTTGCGTGGCACCGACCTCGAGCTCAACGTCGGCTTTTCCCACTCGATCGTGAAGAAGGCTCCGCAGGGGATCACCTTCGAGGTGCCCGCCCCAAACCAGGTGATCGTCAAGGGCATCGACAAGCAGAAAGTCGGGCAGGTCGCCGCCGAGGTGCGCGCCGTCCGTCCGCCAGAGCCCTACAAGGGCAAGGGCATCCGCTACGAGGGCGAGTACGTGCGCCGGAAGGTCGGCAAGAGGGCGTAGTGCCGACCTTGACCGTCAGCGAAGCCCGCGCGCGCCGCCACAAGCGCGTCCGCCGCAAGATCTTCGGGACGGCCGAGCGCCCGCGCCTGGTCGTCTTCCGCTCCAACCATGGCATCCAGGCTCAGCTCGTCGATGACGCGGAGGCGAAGACGCTCGCGTCTGCCGGTCACACCCAGCTGAAGAAGACGTTCAAGGGCACGAAATCTGAGCAGGCGGCCGAAGTCGGCAAGCTGCTCGCCGCCAATGCGAAGAAGGCGGGCATCGAAACCGTGGTCTTCGACCGCGGCGGCTACCTCTTCCACGGGCGCGTCAAGGCGCTCGCCGATGCAGCCAGAGAGGAAGGACTGAGGTTTTGAGCAGTGTCGAACGGCAAGTCCAGCGCAATCTTGATTACGACGCGCGCGAGCTGAAGGAGCGGGTTGTCGAGATCAACCGCGTCGCGAAGGTCGTCAAGGGCGGGCGGCGCTTCTCCTTCACCGCGCTCGTGGTGATCGGCGACGAGGTCGATCGCGTCGGGGTCGGCTACGGGAAGGCTCGCGAGGTTCCGCTCGCGATCTCGAAGGCCGTGGACGACGCGAAGAAGAACCTCTTCCAGGTGCCCAAGAAGGGAACGACGATCACCCACGAGGTGCTGGGACGGGCCGATGCGGCGCGCGTCCTGCTCCGCCCCGCCAGTGAAGGAACCGGGGTCATCGCAGGCGGGGGAGTACGAGCCGTACTCGAGCTGGCGGGCGTCCGCGACATCCTCGCCAAGAGCCTCGGCAACCCGAACCCCGTCAATCTGCTGAAGGCGACCGTCAACGGGCTCCGCAGCCTGCGCCGGCCCGAAGAGGTGGCGGCGAAGCGCGGCAAGGCGGTTCACGAGATCCTCTTCCCCAGGGAGAAGAAGGAGGAGCCGGAGGCCGGCGCCCCCGAGGTAGCCGCACCGGCTGTCTCCCAGGAGACACAAAATGACCAAGCTGAAGATCACCCAGACTCGTAGTCAGATCGGCGAGACCCAGAAGCACCGCGGAACCCTGCGGGCGCTCGGGCTGGGCAAGATCGGGCGCTCCGTCGAGCGGGAGGACAGCCCGGAGACGCTCGGTATGCTGAGGAAAGTCCGCCACCTCGTCCGTGTGGACGGGGAGTAGCCGATGCCGCCGCAGGAAGAAGAGCTCACCCTTTCGAACCTGAAGCCTGCGCAGAAGCGCCGCGCGCGCAAGCGCGTCGGCCGCGGCCTGGGCTCGGGGAAGGGGCGCTATTCCGGCCGCGGGATCAAGGGCCAGAAGTCCCGTGCAGGATCTCACCAGATGCGCCCGGGCTTCGAGGGCGGCCAGATGCCGATCTACATGCGGCTCGGCAAGCAGCGCGGGCCTTATTCGAAGGACGCCATGCCGATGGGCCCGCACCGCACCTCGACCGTCCCGGTCAACGTCCGCGACCTCGAGCGCGTCTTCGACGACGGCTCGGAGGTCACGCTCGAAGCCCTGATCGACAAGGGCCTGATCAAGAACACGAGGACGGACGTGAAGATCCTCGGCCAGGGCGACCTGAAGAAGAAGCTGACCGTGACGGCGCACTCGTTCTCCGCCTCCGCGCGCGAGAAGATCGAGCAGGCCGGCGGAAAGGTCACGGCTCTCCGCGAGCCGGTCGAGAAGAAACGCCGCACCCGCAAGGCGAAGCCCGTGGCGGAAGAGGAAGAGCCGGAGACCGAGGCCACCGAGGCGGAAGAGACGCCCCAGGACGTGAGCGAAGCGTCTGAGGAGGCTTCGTCCGAGGACTCCGCGAAGGCGGATTCCGAGGAGTCCTAGGTGTTTTCCTGGCTCACCAACGCGTGGCGGGTCCCCGAGCTACGGCACCGCGTGCTCTTCACGGCCATGATCCTGGCCTTCTACCGCCTGGGCAGCTGGATTCCTGTCCCGGGCGTCAACTCGAGCGCGATCGACGACTACTTCTCGGGGCAGGGCGGCACGATCCTCGGCCTGCTGAACATCTTCTCCGGTGGTGCGCTCGGCCAGTTCGCCCTCTTCGCGCTCGGGATCATGCCCTACGTCACCGCCTCGATCATTCTCCAGCTCATGACTGTGGTCGTGCCACGGCTGGAACAGCTGCAGAAGGAGGGAGAGGCCGGCTACACCAAGATCAACCAGTACACGCGGTACCTGACGGTCGTCCTCGCGATTCTTCAGGCGGCCGGCTACACCTATCTCTTCAACCGGCAGATTCCGGACTTCCAGCTCAACGCGGGACGCTTCGTCCTCATCCTCGTCTCGCTCACCGCCGCGACGACGCTCCTGATGTGGATGGGCGAGCTGATCACCAAGCGCGGAATCGGAAACGGCATCTCGCTCCTGATCTTCGCCTCGATCCTCTCGAGCCTGCCCGGCGGCATTCGCGCGTGGTACAACGGCGACGCCTTCGAGCGCGTGGCCTTCCCGGCCCTCGCGCTGGCAATCATCGTGGCGGTCGTCTTCGTGCAGGAGGGTCAGCGCCGCATCCCGATCCAGTACGCGAAGCGGATGGTCGGGCGGCGGATGACCTCCGGGGGCTCGACCTACATGCCGCTCCGCGTGAACATGGCGGGCGTCATCCCGATCATCTTCGCCGCGGCGATCATGGCCTTCCCGCCGACGGTCGCCCAGTTCTTCCCGCAGACGCAGAGCTTCATCAACGAGCACTTCACGCCCAGCGACTGGACGTATCTGATCCTGCAGGCGTTTCTGATCGTGGTCTTCACCTACTTCTACACGGCCGTGCAGTTCAATCCGGTCGACCAGGCGGACAACCTGCGCAAGTACAGCGGATACATCCCCGGGATCAGGCCTGGGCCGCCCACAGCGCAGTACCTCGACCGCGTGCTGACCCGTCTCACCCTCCCGGGCTCGCTGTTCCTCGCCCTGGTGGCGACGCTGCCGACGCTCTTCATTCGTTACGGCGGCTTCTCCCAGGCGACTACCGCCGCCCTCGGGGGCACGTCGATCCTCATCGTGGTGGGCGTCGCACTCGACACCATGCGGCAGATGGAGTCGCAGATGATGATGCGCCACTACGAAGGGTTCCTCAAGTAGGGGCGGGGCATGCCCCGCCCGGAATAACCTATGCCTCTCGACATCGTCATCCTGGGTCCACCCGGGGCCGGCAAAGGCACTCAGGCCGAGCTCATCTCCGAGGACGCGGGCATCCCGCACATCAACACGGGCGACATGTACCGCGCGGCCGTCGCCGCCGGCACCGAGCTCGGAGCCAGGGTGAAGCCGTTTATGGACGCCGGCGAGCTCGTTCCCGACGATCTGACGATCGCGGTCGTGGGCGAGCGACTCTCTCAGCCGGACACTGCGCGCGGCTTCGTCCTCGAGGGCTTTCCGCGGACGCTGCCGCAGGCCGAAGCCCTGGACGAGATCCTCGCGGAATCAGACCGCGAGCTTTCAGTCGTCCTCCATTTCCAGCTCTCGGACGAGGTGGCGGAACAGCGCCTCCTCAAGCGTGCGCTGGAGCAGGGGCGAGAGGACGACACGCCGGAAATCATCCATCGCCGGATGGAGACAATGCGGATACCGGAGGAGCTAGTCGAGTACTACCGGGTGAAGGGGATCCTCGTAGGCATCCACGCCGAGCGGACGATCGAAGAAGTCTTCGCCGAGGTGCAGCAAGTTCTGCAAGCTGCAGCAGCGAGATGATCATCAGGAAGTCAGAGCAGGAGATCGAGGCGATGGCGCGCGCGGGACGCGTGGTCGCGGAGACGCTTGCGCTCCTGGGCGAGAGCATGCGCTCCGGCGTCACGACGCAGGAGCTCGACGAGATCGCTGAGGAGTACATCCGCTCACAGGGCGGCGCCCCGACGTTCAAGGGCTACCACGGCTTCCCAGCGTCAATCTGTACGTCTCCCAACTCGATGGTCGTGCACGGAATCCCGGGTGGCTACAGGATCCAGGAGGGCGACCTGATCTCGGTCGACGTCGGTGTGACCTTGGAGGGCTTCGTCGCCGACTCGGCCTATACGTTCGCCGTCGGCGAGATCGACGAAGAGACTCAACGCTTGCTGGAGGTCGGCCAGGCTGCCCTCGAAGCCGGGATCGCCGAGGCTCGGGCGGGTAAGCACATCGGCGACATCTCCGCGGCAGTGCAGAAGACGACCGAGGAGGCGGGGTTCTCGGTGGTCAAATCACTCGTCGGGCACGGGATCGGCCGCACGATGCACGAGGAACCGCAGATCCCGAACTGGGGCGAGCCCGGCCGCGGGCCCCTGCTCGCGCCTGGGATGACGCTGGCCATCGAGCCCATGATCAACGCGGGCTCCGCCGACGTTGTGGTCGCCGACGACCGCTGGTCGATCTCGACGGAAGACGGCTCCCTTTCGGCCCATTTCGAGCACACGGTGGCGGTCACGGACGCCGCGCCGCGCATCCTCACCCTCGCGGGAGTCCCGGTTTAGGGCCTTTTGCTACGATAGAACGTCGCGGCCGAGCCGCGCTTTGCCGTGGCTTGCCGCCTCTTCTTATGAAAGTCAGAGCGTCCGTGAAACCCATGTGTGACCGCTGCCGCGTGATCAAGCGGCACGGAAAAGTGCTGGTCATTTGCACAAATCCGCGGCATAAGCAGAGACAGGGCTAAGGAGAAGAATTGGCACGAATTGCAGGAGTAAATCTTCCGCGTGAGAAGCGGCTCGAGGTGGGCCTCACCTACATCTTCGGTATCGGCCCCTCGACCGCGCGCAAGGTCTGCGCCGAGCTCGGCCTCTCATGCGACGAGAAGGTCCGAGACCTCACGGACGAGGAGATCACGAAGCTCCGCAACTACATCGACTCGGACCTCCAGGTGGAGGGCGACCTGCGCCGCGAGCGCTCCCAGGCGATCAAGCGCCTGCAGGAGATTGGCGCGTACCGCGGCGTTCGCCACCGGCGCGGCCTGCCCGTGAACGGCCAGCGCACGAAGACGAACGCACGCACGCGCAAGGGCCCGAAGAAGACCGTGGGCCGCGGCAAGAAGGCGCCGACCAAGACTTAATGGCACCTCCACGGAAAGCACCAGCCTCCAAGGGCCGCACGCGCCGCCGCGTGAAGAAGAACATCGCCATCGGCCAGGCGCACATCAAGACGTCGTTCAACAACACGATCGTCACCCTGACCGACAAGGACGGCGCAGTCATCGCCTGGGAGAGCGCCGGCTCCGCAGGCTTCAAGGGCTCGCGCAAGTCCACGCCGTTCGCCGCCCAAGTGACGGCCGACTCCTGCGCGAAGAAGGGCATGGAGCACGGTCTCCAGAAGGTCGAGGTCTTCGTGAAGGGCCCCGGTTCGGGTCGCGAGACCGCGATCCGCTCGCTGCAAGCGGCCGGCCTCGAGATCCTCGGCGTCAAGGACGTCTCCCCGCAGGCCCACAATGGCGTCCGGCCCAAGAAGCGCAGGCGCGTCTAGTGGCCCGCTCCCTGGGACCCAAGTGCAAGCTGTGCCGCCGGGAGGGCATGAAGCTCTTCCTCAAGGGCGAGCGCTGCCTGACCGAGAAGTGCGCGGTCGAGCGGCGCAGCTATCCGCCGGGAGAGCACGGGCGCGGGCGCATCAAGCAGTCGGAGTACCTCCTCCAGCTGCGTGAGAAGCAGAAGGCGCGTCGTTACTACGGCATTCTCGAGAAGCAGTTCCGCAACTACTACGACAAGGCGGCGAAGCGCTCCGGAATCACGGGCGAGGAGCTCCTACGGATGCTCGAGACGCGTCTCGACAACGTCGTCTATCGTCTCGGCTTCGCTGCCTCGCGCGCTCAGGCGCGCCAGATCATCCGCCACGGCCACTTCCAGGTGAACGGCCGGCGGGTGAACATCCCGAGCTTCCAGGTCAAGACGAACGACATCGTGTCGCTCAAGGCTGGCAGCCCGGTCGAGCAGGTCGTCCGCGACGCCACTGACTTGACAGCCTCGGTTTCGCCCTGGCTACAGGCCGACCACGACAACCTGACGGGCAAGGTTCTGAAGATGCCCGAGCGCGCCGACATCGATACGCCGGTGCAGGAATCGCTCATCGTCGAGCTTTATTCCAAGTAGGGCCCGGGCATGCCCGGCCCGGTAGTAGACGGGTAACGAAGGAAGGAAACGGATTGGCTACAAGAACTTCTCTCATGGACTTTCAGGTGCCGAGGATCACCCACGAAGAGGTCAACGAGGACCGCGGCGTCTTCGTCATCGAGCCTCTCGACCGTGGCTTCGGCTACACGTTCGGAAACTCGCTCCGCCGCGTGCTGCTTTCGTCGCTCGAGGGCGCCGCGGTCACCTCGGTGAAGATCGAGGGAATCGCTCACGAGTTCGCGACGCTCAAGGGCGTGCGCGAGGACGTGACCGACCTCATCCTCAACCTCAAGAACCTCATCTGCCGGCTGCACGGTGACTCGCCCGAGATCGAGGTTCGCCTCGACAAGAAGGGCCCGGGCATGGTCAAGGCCTCGGACATCGAGGCTCCGGCCGATCTCGAGATCCTCAATCCCGATCTCGAGGTCGCCAACCTCTCGGACAAAGGGAGGCTCGAGGTCACACTCACGATCGGGCGCGGGCGCGGCTACGTCCCCGCCGAGCTCAACCGGGGTCCCGAGCACACGATCGGCGTCATCCCTGTGGACTCGATCTTCTCGCCGGTCCGGCGTGTGTCGTACGAGGTTGAGGCGGCCCGCGTGGGGCAGCGCACCGACTACGACAAGCTGACGCTCGACGTCAGCACGGACGGCTCGTTGCCGCCCCGCGACGCCATCGGTCAGGCCGCAGAGATCCTCATCCGCCAGCTCGCCATCTTCACCGACCTCGAGCGCATCGAGGGCTTCGGCGACACGGTCGGCGAGGCCGAGACGGAGGCGCCGCAGGCACATGGGATGGAGAACTTCCCCATCGAAGAGCTCGAGCTCGGCGTCCGCAGCTACAACTGCCTGAAGCGTGTCGGCATCGAGACGATCGGCGACCTCGTCACGAAGACGGAGACGGAGCTGGCCGCGATCCCGAACTTCGGCAAGAAGTCGATCGAGGAAGTGCGCGAGACGCTCGCCGCGCACGGGCTCACGCTCCGCGAGGAGTAACGTCTTGCGCCACCGCAAGTCTGGACGGAAGCTGGGGCGCGACGCCGCGCAGCGGCGCGCGCTCTACTCCAACCTAGCCTCCGCGCTGATCGAGCACGGGCGCATCAGGACGACGGAGGCTAAGGCGAAGGAAGTGCGGCCGATCGTCGAGGAGATGATCACGCTCGGGAAGCGGGGCGATGTCGCCGCGCACCGCCACGCGGTCGCTTTTCTCCGCTCCAAGGAGATCACGCACCGGCTTTTCGCGGACGTTGCTCCACGGTTCGCGGAGCGGCCGGGCGGCTACACGCGCATCGTCAAGATCGGGCCTCGCCAGGGCGATGCGGCGCGCATGGTCTATCTCGAGCTCGTGGACTACGTTCCACAGCGCACGCCGGTGGCGGTCACGGCCGGCGAGCGGCCTGCGGCGGGCTAGGCCCACTCCGGCTAGCTCATCTCGGCAGCCTGCGCGTAGCGGCCGAGAACCACGCCCCAGCCTTCGTTGTAATTCGTGATCGTCTCGTCCAGCCGGTCGCCGAGCTTCTCCCAACCCCAGTGCCGGACGTCGACGCGGGTGCCGTCGCCCGCCGGCGTGAAGGTGACCTCCACCTCCTGGGCCGTCTCCTCTCCGCGGCCCGGGTGCCAGCTGTAGCCGACCCGGCGAGGAGGATCCCACGCGAGGATGATTCCCCAGACGTGCTCTTCGCCGCCGGTGGTGCGCTCGTAGAGACGGCCCCCTTCGCGGCCCTCCATCACGACCGTGTCGACGTTCCCCGGGTCGACCGCGTGCGTTTGCTGCGGCCACCATGTGTAGATCTGCTCCGTGAAGACGCTAAACGCGTGCTCCACGGGCACGGCGACGGTCACCGATTTCTCGATCACGACCTCACTCGTCTGCTGGTTCATCCGCTGCTCCTTTCTCGGCTGCTTCCTTGAAAGCGGCAAGCGCTTCCTCCCAGAAGTTCTCGAAGTACTCGCGCAGCTCCGCGAGCGCGTCGCCGTCGATGCTGTAGAAGTTGCGGGTCCCCTCACGGCGCTCGTGGACGAGCCCGGCCTCCTTGAGGACGCGGAGGTGCTGCGAGACCGCCGGGCGGGAGACGGGGAGGCCCCGAGCGATCTCGACGACTGGTCGTGGGCCTCCGCGGAGGCGCTCGAACACTGTGCGCCGCGTAGGATCGGCCAGCGCGGCTATCGCCTCTCCGTAAGCCATAACTTACCGTAAGCATATACTTACGATGATCGTTGTCAAGCTGACCTTCGCATACGACGGCACGGAGTTCGCCGGCTGGGCTGCCCAGCCGGGACTTCGAACCGTGGAGGGCGAGCTCCGCGCGGCGCTCGACCGGGTCTACGGCTCCTGGGACGGCCTCGCCGTCGCGGGACGCACGGACGCGGGCGTCCATGCCCACGCCCAGGTCGCGAGCTTCTCTTCAGAAGGAGGGCCGCCGCTCGACAGGGCGGCTGCGGCCCTGAACGCCGTCCTTCCGGGCGATGTAGCCGTGCTGGCCGGCGAAGCCGCGCCGGGCGGCTTCAACGCGCGTTTCTCCGCCCGCGCGCGTTCGTACCGCTACCGAATCTGGCGACGTCCGACCCCCTCGCCGTTCGAGCGTCGCCGCTCGCTCTGGTGGCCGGGTCCGCTCGATGAGGAGCGCGTAGGAGAGTCCGCCGCGCTGCTCGTGGGCGAGCACGACTTTCGAGCCTTCACTCCGACCGAAACCCACCATGGATGCTTCGTCCGCGCCGTGAGCGCCGCCGCGTGGGAAGGCGCATCGGACGCGCTCGAATTCACGATCACAGCTGACAGCTTCCTGCGACACATGGTGCGAACGCTCGTGGGTACGATGCTTGAGCAGGACCCGACGGCGGTCGCGCGGCTTCTCGAAGGGCGTCCGCGCGACGAAGCGGGCACGACCGCGCCGCCATGGGGTCTTTACCTGGAGCAAGTGGAGTACTGATGCGTTATCCAACCGTGCTCTTCGACCTCGACGGGACGCTCGTCGATTCCGGCGCGATCATCCTGTCGTCCTTCAAGCACGCGGCGCGCACGGTTCTCGCGCGCGACGTCGAGGAGGAGCAGATCGCCGCGCTGGTCGGAGGCTCCAACCTCCACGATCAGATGCGCGTCCTTTCGCCCGCCCACGTGGACGAGCTCGTCCGGGTCTACCGCGAGCACAACCGCCCGCTCCATGACGAGCTCGAGGCCTTCGAAGGCGTCGAGGAGCTGGTGGAGACGCTGTCGGAGCAGGGCCGCAAGCTCGGGATCGTGACCGCCAAGGGTCGCCAGACGGTCGATCTTGCCTTTGCCGTCCTTTCCCTCGAGCGCTACTTCGACGCCGTCGTCACCGCCGATATGACCGACCGCCACAAGCCCGATCCCGCTCCGGTCCTCAAGGCGCTCGAGCTCTTGGAGAGCGAGCCGGCGGACTCGGCATTCGTCGGTGATTCGCCCTACGACATCACCGCCGGCAAGGCGGCGGGAGTCTTCACGGTCGCCGTCTCGTGGGGAAAGATCCATCCGGAAGAGCGGCTGCTCGAGGCCGGCGCCGACTTCCTCGCCCACAGCCCCAGAGAGTTGCTCGATGTCCTCTGAGGAGGCAAAGGCGCGAATCGACGAGCTGCGCGAGCGTGTCGACTACCACCTCTACCGGTACCACGTCCTCGACGACCCCCAGATCTCCGATGCGGAGTTCGATCGTCTTTGGGACGAGTTGCTGGCGCTCGAGCGCGAGCATCCCGACCTGCAGACCCCCGAGAGCCCCACTCAGCGCGTCGGCTCGCCTCCCTCCGACAAGTTCGCCAAGGTCGAGCATCCGACGCCGCTCGGCTCGCTCGACAAGGTGACGACCGATGAGGCGCTCGAGAAATGGCACGCGGACGTGGTGAAGCGTCTGGGCACGGACGAGGTGCGCTACGTCACGGAGCCGAAGATCGACGGCCTCTCCATCAACCTGATCTACGAGGACGGGGTCTTCGTCCGGGGAGCCACGCGGGGTGACGGCTTCCGCGGGGAGGAGGTGACGCCGAACCTGAGGACGATCAAGGCGATCTCGATGCGGATGCAGCTCCGAAATGGAGAGAAGCCGCCAGAGCTTCTCGAGGCGCGTGGAGAGGTCTATCTCCCTCTCTCTGGCTTTAACGAGCTCAACAAGCGCCTCCTGGAAGAAGGAAAGAAGCCCACGCCCAACCCGCGGAACGCCGCCGCGGGATCCCTTCGTCAAAAGGACCCCTCGATCACGGCCGCCCGGCCCCTCTCGATCTGGATCCACGGCCTGGGACGCAAGGACGGGATTCCGACCGAAGGGCACTGGGACTCGCTCGAGTGGCTTCGTGAGCACGGTTTCCGTACGAACCCCTATGCGGAGGTGCACGAGTCGATCGAGTCGGTCGCCCGGGCCTGCCGCGAATGGGAGAGGCGGCGTATCGAGCTCGACTACGAGATCGACGGGATCGTGATCAAGGTGGATGCGTTCGCTCAGCAGGAGCGGCTCGGGGCCCTCCACCAGCGTCCTCGCTGGGCCCGCGCCTACAAATGGGCACCGATGACTGCGACGACGCGGCTGAACAAGATCCTCATCCGCGTCGGTCGCACGGGCGCGCTCAACCCTTGGGCACTCCTCGAGCCCGTGGAGGTGGGAGGCGTCACCGTTTCACGCGCGACACTCCACAACGAGGAGGACATCAACCGCAAGGAGATCCGCGAAGGCGACATGGTCATCGTCCAGCGTGCGGGCGACGTCATCCCCCAGGTCGTCGGGCCGGCGGGCGAGCACGCGCCGGGCACGAAACGCTTTCGGATGCCGAAGAAATGCCCGCTCTGCAAGACGCCGATCGTCAAGCCCGAGGGCGAGGCGATGCACCGCTGCCCCAACGACGACTGCCCCTCCCGCGGCCTCGAGTCGCTCATCAACTGGGTGCAGGCGGCCGCGGACATCGAGGGAGTGGGGGAGCAATCGGTGCGGAGACTCTGGGACCTCGGGCTCGTGCGAACGCTTCCCGACCTCTACCGTCTGACGAAGGAGCAGCTGATGGAGCTCGAGGGCTACGCCGAGATCTCGGCGAGCAACGCTATCGAGTCGATCCAGTCTTCCAAGGCCATCCCGTTCTCTCGCGTGCTCTTCGGCCTCAACATCCCCGACGTCGGCTGGGTGACCGCTCAGAACCTGGCCCGCCATTTCGAGAACGTCGATCGCCTGCTCGCCGCGGACGCAGCGGCTGTCGAGGAGGTGGATGGGATCGGGCCCGACCGCGCCGCCTCGATCGCGACGTGGTTCGCCGAGGATCGGAATCGAGCGCTCGTCGACGAGCTCCGCTCGCTCGGTCTTCGTTTCGAGATCGGCGAGGAGGAACGGCCGAAGGAGGGGCCGCTGACCGGGAAGACCTACGTCATCACCGGCACGCTCGAGCGCTGGTCGCGCGAGCAGGCCGCGGCGGCTCTCGAAGCTGCCGGCGCCAAGGTCACGAACTCGGTCTCGGCGAAGACCGCGGCTCTCGTGGTCGGGGAAGAGCCGGGCGCGTCGAAGCTCACGAAGGCCCAGCGCCTCGGCGTCGACCTGCTGGACGAAAAGGCGCTCGAGAAGCTGCTAGGTGG
>DATNOU010000047.1:0-1852 GCA_035601195.1 Gaiellaceae bacterium
GCACCCGATTCGCCACCCCCACCGAGGTCCCTTCCGACTTACAAACAGTAAAGCTCTGTTACTTCGCTGCCCTCCCGCTGATCCCTTCACCGCTCGCCGCCCCGAGCAGAGCGCTCAAGTGGAGAGGGACTGAACGCTTACGCCGAAGGGTAAGCGTTCACCTCCCCTCTGGCGCTCGGCTGGAAGGGATCCGTGAGACGGCGGCGAATCATCGGCGTTTATGGTTTTCGAGTAGGAAGGGACCTCGGCCGGTGGAGCGAATGCGGCTCGTGTGGAACGGGCCGAGGCGGAGGCGATCCTCGACGGTGAGCGGGAGACTGCGGTCGCGCTGTTGTTGCGGCTCGGGGAGCTGGTCGAGGCGAATCAAGGGCTCGAGGCGCGGGTGGCCGAGCTTGAGCGGCGGCTGAACCGCAGCTCGCGGAACTCGTCGCTGCCGCCGTCGCAGGATCCGCCGTCGGCGCCGCCGCGGCCGGGCGGGAAGCGCTCGGGTCGCGGTCGGGGCGGCCAGCCGGGGCATGAGGGCAGGCATCGGCGGCTGCTTCCGCCCGAGCAGGTCGACGCGGTTGTCGAGCATTGGCCGAAGCGCTGCCGGTCATGCGCCCACGTCTTTGGCGAGCCGGAGCGCCTCGACGCGGCTGAGCCGTGGCGCCACCAGGTCGCGGAGTTGCCGCCGATCGCGGTGCGGGTCACTGAGCATCGGCTGCACCGTGTCTGTTGTCCGGAATGTGCTGACCAGACCAGGGCCGAGCTTCCGGCCGGCGTGTCGCGGGCGGCGTTCGGGCCGAGGCTGCAGGCCGCGGTCGTGACGCTCGCCGTGCGCAACCGTGTCTCCCGCCGCGACACGACCGAGCTCGCGCGTGAGCTGTTCGGGGTCGAGCTGGCGACCGGATCGGTCGACGCGATCGTCCAGCGCGCCGGTCAGGCGCTCGCCGCGCCGCACACCCGGCTCGAGCAGCAGATCAAAGCCGCGTCGGTCGTCAACATCGACGAGACCGGCTGGAAGACCGCCGGTGGACGGCGGACGCTGTGGGGCGCACTGACCTGCCAGACCGCGGTGTTTCGGATCGCGGCCGGTCGGCACGCCTCCGAGTCAAGGATGCTGCTCGGCGAGCGGTTCGCCGGCATCGTCTGCTCGGACCGCTGGCGCGGCTACGACTACCTCGACCCCAGCCGACGGCAGCTCTGCTGGGCGCACCTGCGCCGAGACTTCACCGCCCACAGCGAGGGCATGGGCGAGCAGCAGCGGTTCGGCAACGACGGCCTCCGGATCGCACACGAGCTCTTCGCCGCCTGGGACGCCTACCAACACGACCGCGAGCGGGCCCGCCTGGAAGCCCAGACCGCGCCGCTGCAAGCACAGCTCCGCACGCTGCTCGAACACGCCGCGCGGAAAAGCCCGCGCACCAAGTACCACCGGCAGTTCGCGAAGAACCTCCTCAACCGCTGGCCCGCGCTCTGGACCTTCACCCACACCGACGGAGTCGAGCCGACCAACAACCACGCCGAACGCGGCCTCCGCGGCGCCGTCATCTACCGCAAACTCTCCCTCGGCAGCCAATCCGAGCCGGGTGAACGCACGATCGAGCGACTGCTCTCGGCCTCGCTCACCTGCCGCCTCCGGAACCGCTCGCTCTTCGCCTACCTCACCGACGTCTTCCGCGCCAACATCCGAGGCGACCCCATACCCGCGCTCACCTGACCCGCGGGGCACCTGAATGTCATGAAGGAGGGCCTCCCCAGCGCCCGGGACAATGGGCGTTTGGAGACGCAGTCCGAAACGCAGAGGAGGTCCCATGACGAAGTATGTCGGAATCGATTGGGCGTATCGCCGCGCCGCCTGGTGCGCGATGTC
>DATNOU010000048.1:0-2579 GCA_035601195.1 Gaiellaceae bacterium
AGAGGAGCTCGAGCTCGCGCGGGCATTCGGCGCGCCGCGCGCACTTGGCGTGGCGAAGCGTGCCGCCGGCGTCGTGGCCGGCGGTGAGCGTGGAGAGTCCCTGCTCCGTGAGGCAATCGACGCCTTCGAGCGTGGCGACGCCCGCTTGGAGAGAGCGCGCGCCCTCGCCGACCTCGGCGCCCTGCTTCGGCGGCGCAATCGGCGCACCGAGGCGCGCGAGCTCCTCCGCGAGGCACTGGACGCCGCCCACCGCACGGGCGCCAGACCGCTTGCCGGACAGGCCGAGACCGAGCTCCGGGCCACCGGCGCCCGCCCGCGCCGGGTCGTTCTCACGGGGCTCGACTCGCTGACGGCCAGCGAGCGCCGGATCGCCGAGCTCGCCAGCCAGGGCCTCACCAACCGCGAGATCGCCCAGACCCTCTTCGTCACCGCGCGCACGGTCGAGGGTCATCTCACGAGCATCTTCCGCAAGCTGCAACTCGACTCGCGAAACGAGCTTCACGCTGCGCTCGCGGGGGACGCTCGAGTTTCGGCATAGCGCCCCACAAAGCAGGAGCTCCGCTCAACCCTGTCCCTCGATGCCTTAGTACTCGTCATGGCGGCGCAGCGGGAAGTCGGCGTCACGTCCGTCGGGGATCTGGTCGAGCAGCTGGAAGTAGTAGGGAGCGAGTAGGAAGCGGTCGGGCGCGGTGCGCGAATACGTGTGGTAGACGATGCCGTCATCGAGCGCGAAGACGTTCCATCCGGGCGACTCGGCCATGCCGTGCGCGAGATCGGTGCCGACGTTGTCGGCCCAGTCTTTGAGCCAATCGTCCGCTTCAGCAACCATCTTTGCGAGTTCCCCGGTAGCCATCTGCTCCTGGGTGAATGCGAAATCGAAGTCGAAGTTGAAGTCGCTCCCGAACGACGACACATAGGGGAACTTCCAGCCCATCCGCCGTTTGTAGGCCTGCAGCTTCTCGATCGGCGCGCGCGAGATGCTGATCAAGGTCACGTCGCGGTTGTTCAGGTGGGCGAGAGCAGCGTCGAAGTGATCGGCCAGTCCGGTGCAGCCCGGACATGCGGCCTCGTAGCTCGGCCCGAACATCAGGTGGTAGATGAGGAGCTGCGACCGACCGTCGAACAACTCGGCGAACGTTCGTTCCCCTTCCTCGGTGTCGAAGGTGTACTCCTTCTCGACCGGGACCCAGGGCAGCTCCTGTCGCTGCTTCGCCAACCCCTCGTCGAGGTTGCCCAGCTCCTGCTCCCGCTCGAGCAGCTCCTTCCGTGCGGCGGACCATTCCTCCCGGGTTCCCACCGTGTGCTTCGCCATCAAGTTCCCCTTCCTCGTGGTGTCTGAGCTAAAGACCGGCTAGCGCCCGGAAACTCATCGCCCGGCTTGGCGCTACGTGGCTGTCGCACCTGTCAACTCGCTTCCGCCGGGTCAGGAGAGTACGATCCTCACGCGCTCGAGGACGGGACTCGAACGGAGCCCAGTTCGCCAGCGTGGGAAGGGCTGCTAGCGGCACCAGGCTGCGAGTGGTCGAGAGAAGAGACCACGGAAGGAGCAACGAGATGGCCGAGTACGGAACGCCGAGTCGCATGCCCCAGAGCGAGGCCGCCGGTGGTTACGTGTTCGCGGGTGTGATCTTGATCGTTGTCGGCGTATTCCACGCGATCGAGGGGCTTGTGGCGATCTTCGACGACGGGTTCTACGTGGTGTCGGCGAATTACACCTTCGATCTCGACACGACCGCCTTCGGCTGGGTCCAGCTCATAGGTGGGATCCTCGTTCTCGCCGCCGGGTTCGCCCTCTTCTCCGCCGCGACCTGGGCGCGGGTCGTCGGCGTCACGTTCGCCACGCTGAGCGCGATCGCAAACTTCTTCTTCATTCCCTACTACCCCTTCTGGTCGATCCTCATCATCGCGCTCGACATCTGGGTCATCTGGGCGTTGACGCGCCACGTGGAGAAGTTGGAAGAGTTGTAGACAGCGCCCGCCGAACTGCGGCGGAATGGGACGGCGAGAGTCGTACCGCCCGCCGTCGCGAAAAACGGTTGAACTGGTCGTAGCGCTAGAGCTAGTCCGTCTCGAAGGCTCCGGCGAAGTCGTACTCGCTCACGGGTCGCGCTTGCCGAACTCGTCCAGCAGCACGTGGACGTGGCCTACGGGCTCGAAGCCTACGCGCTCGAGGATCGGGCGCGACATCGAGCCGCCCTGTGTGATCAGGGCCGGCGTGCCGCGGGCCATGGCTTCGTCCCACCGTGCGCGCAGGAGCGCGCGGTACGCGCCCCGGCCGCGGGCGCGCGAAACGGTTGCGCCGCCGTAGAGCAGGAGGCCGTGCGGCGTCGGCGCGCACGTCCCCGCGGAGACGATCTCGCGGTCGAGCCAGGCGGCATGCATGATGATCGGCGCCTCGCGCCAGCGCTCCGGAAGCAGCGCGCGAGCCTCGGCGACCTCGTCCTCGGGCATCTCGAATGCCTGCCACTGCACCTCGTTCGCGGCCGCGTACTCCTCGAAGGTCGCCGCTCGACGAGCGACGATCCCCGGCGCTGGGTGCGGCGGCGTCTCCGTCAGGACGAGTGCGACGGCGTACGGAT
>DATNOU010000049.1:0-26474 GCA_035601195.1 Gaiellaceae bacterium
CTACGCGATCGTCGTTTGTTCCGATCACGGCCAGACGGCCGTAGAACGCATCGCGCGCCTTCCCGAAGCGTTCGTAGACCTAGCTGTCTTCACGGGCCGGCGCGGCACGGATCCGACCGGGGCGGACGTCGTCGTGACGGCCTCCAACCGCTCCGGAATGATCTACGCGCTCAGCGGCCGGCCGCCCCGGGAGCTCGCGGAGAGGCTCGACGGGTCCCCGGGTGTCGACCTCGTTCTCTTCCGTGAAAACGAGGAGGCGGTCGTGCGCCGCTCGAGAGAGGAGCTTCGCTTCGCGCCCGACAACGGAGGCTGGCGTCTGTCGGGGGACGAGCAGCTGCTCGACGCGCCTACGTATCCGAACGGGTTCGAGCGCGCCTGGTCCGCGCTGGCCTGCCCGAACGCGGGCGAGGTCATCGTCTCAGCGGCGGCCGGCTGGGAGTTCGAAGACCTCGGGCATCGCCACCACGTCGGCGGCGGCAGTCACGGCTCGCTCCTGGCCGGCGACTCGACGATCCCGATCGTGGCGGCAGGCTTCGACGAGGAATTGCCCTTGCGGGAGGATCCGAGCGTGACCGATCTCGCGCCCCTCGCGCTCGCGCATTTCGGCGTCGAGGCTCCCGCTTCCATGCGCGCGCGCGTTCGCAGCAGTGTCTGACCTCGACAGCGAGCGAGACAGGATGATCGTCGAGCAGCTCGAGGCGCGTGGAATCACCGATCGACGTGTTCTCGACGCGATGGCGCGCGTTCCACGCGAGGCCTTCGTCGGGGAGAGCGACCGCAAGCGTGCGTATCTCGACATGCCCTTGCGGATCGGCTACGGCCAGACGATCTCGCAGCCCTACATGGTCGCGATTATCTGCCAGACGGCCGACGTGCGGGAGGGCGACCGCGTCCTCGACATCGGGACCGGCTCGGGCTATCAGGCTGCGGTTCTCGCGGAGCTGGGAGCCGACGTGCACACCGTCGAGCGGATCCCGGAGCTCGCGAAGCAGGCGCGCGAGCGGCTCGAAAGGGCTGGCTTCGGCTCCGTGCACGTACACGTGGGCGACGGCTCGCTCGGCTTGCCCGAGTTCGCCCCCTTTGACGCGATCGTGGTCGCTGCTGCGGCGCCCGACATGCCGGCTTCTCTCTACGAGCAGCTCGTACCGCGCGGTCGCCTGGTCGTCCCGGTGGGCGGGCCAGAAGGACAGCGGCTCGAAGTGATAGTCGCAAGTCCCGAAGGGCCGGCGGTGACACGCTCGGTTCCCTGCCGTTTCGTTCCGCTCGTCGGCGCGGAGGGCTTCTAACCGAGTTTCGGGCGGACGATCGTCTCGGACGCGCTGCGCCGCGCCGTCTAACCTTTCTCCCGTCTTGGCACTTCGCTCGAATACTGTCGCCGACCGTGCCGGCGCGCTCGGGGAGGCGGCCGGCACAGCGCTGCGTCGTCCCCACAACTGGGTCCAGCTGGCGAAGTTCTGCATCGTCGGAGCAACCGGCTACGCCGTCAACCTGGCCGTCTTCGCCCTCCTCGTCCACGGCTTCGAGATCCACTATCTCGTCGCGGCTGTGTGCTCCTTCCTCGTCGCTGTAACGAGCAACTACACGTGGCACCGCCTGTGGACGTTCCGGCGCGAACGGGGCCACATGGCCTACCAGGGGCTCCGGTTTCTGCTCGTCTCGACGGTGGCGCTTGCCGGCAACCTTGCTTTCTTGAGCGGCCTCGTCGCCCTCGGCGTGCCCAAGGTGCCCGCGCAGGCGGCGGCGATCGCGCTGGTCACACCGTGGAACTTCCTCGCCAACAAGCTCTGGAGCTTCCGACGGCCCGTTCCCCGCTAGGAGGCCTTGGCGGGGCGTTGCTCGCGGCTGCGGCGGCTCTTCTCATCGCCGCGCCCGCCGCTCTCGCGGCTCCGACCACCCCCGTCTACGACTCGGAGGGGAACCCCATCGAGGTCCCCTTCGTCCCACAGGACAAGCCCCCGCCCGCGACCCTCACCGAGGAGCAAGCGATCCAGGCCGTCATGCGCTTCCCGAAGGTGGCCGACTGGGTCGACCGCTACCCGGCTAGGTCCCTGACGAAGGAGGCCACTCTGGACGACGAGACCGGCGTGTGGGACGTGAACGTGTGGTCGACGCGGCCGGACGCCGGGCAAATCGTCGAGGCGAAGGTGGAGGACTCGACCGCTCGGGTGACGGAGGCTTGGACCGGCCCGCAAGTCGCGTGGAAAATGGCGCGCGGGTACAAGGGCGCCTTCGGCCGCTCGATCAACCATTCGTGGGTCTGGCTCTCCTTCTGCGCGGTTTTCCTGCTCGGGCTCGCCGACTTCCGGCGCCCCCTGTCGATGCGGAACCTCGACCTGGCGGCTTTGCTCTCATTCAGTCTCTCCCTCTACTACTTCAACGAGGGGCGTGTCTTCACGGCCATGCCGATCGTCTATCCGCCGCTCCTCTACCTGCTCGGGCGCATGGTCTGGATCGGCGCGCGGGGGCGCGGGAACGCCGCCAGCCCGATTTGGCCGGCGTGGTTACTCCTCGCGGCGACTGTCTTCCTCATGGGTTTCCGCGTCGGTCTCAACGTCGAGTCTTCCAACGTCATCGACGTGGGGCTCGCGAGCGTCAACGGCGCGCAGAGGATCGCCGGCGACGGGCAGATGCCGTACGGCCACATGCCGGACGACACGGGTAAGGCCTGCGGGCCCGCGGACTCGGACGGCTACGTCCGCGACCACATCCAAACCAACGGTCGCTGTGAGTCCTCCAACGGGAGGGGAGACACCTATGGGCCCGTTGCCTATTTGGGCTACATTCCCGCCTACGCCGCGGTCGGCTTCGACGGCAAGTGGAACGGCGGGTCGAGCACGTGGGGAGGCCTCCCGGCGGCGCATTTGACATCGATCCTCTGGGACGCACTCGCGGTGATCGGGCTCGGGCTGCTCGGCCTGCGCTTCGGTGGTCGGGTGCTCGGGGCGACCCTCGCCTTCGCCTGGGCGGCCTACCCGTTCACGCAGTACGTGTCGAGCTCGAACTCCAACGACGCGATCATGCCCGCGCTGCTGATCTGGGGACTCCTGCTGGTTACCTCGGCGCCGGCGAGAGGGCTCTTCGTCGCTCTCGCAGCCTGGACGAAGTTCGCGGCCCTTCTCTTGCTGCCACTCTGGGCGTCCTACCCCCACTGGCGCGGTTTCGGCCGCCAGAAGCTGACCTATTTCAGTGGTCTCCTGCTCGGGACAGCGCTCTCCTTCTGGATTCTCCTCCTCGAGCCCAACCCGCTGCACGCCGCGCATGTGTTCTGGGACCGGACGTTCGGCTGGCAGCTTTCACGCTCATCGCCGTTCTCGATCTGGGACTGGGACCAGTACCCGGGCTTCCCCCACCTGCATCGTCTTCAGACCGTGCTCAAGGTCGCGGTCCTGCTCGGGGCCCTCGTCGTCTACTTCGTGCCACGGAGGAAGAACGTGATCCAGCTCGGCGCTCTCACCGCGGCCATCCTCATCGGCTTCGAGCTTGTCCTCACCCACTGGTTCTATCTCTACATCCCCTGGTTCTTCCCCTTCGTCGCCTTCGCCGTCCTCGCGCCGGCCGTCCGGAGCGTCGTGGAGGCCGAGCCCGCACCCAGCGGGCCCGAGCATGAGCGCGAGGTCCGAGAGCTCGTCCCGGCCAGCTGAGGCTGGCGGGGCGGGCCCGGCGATCGCGCTCGGGCTCGTCCTCCTCACCATCTCCTGGGGCCTTCTGCACGTCGGGTTCTGGCACCGGAACCCGATCATCGACACGCCCCTCTACCAGGGCTACGGGGAGAAGATCGTCGACGGCAAGGCCCCCTACCGGGACTTCCCCGTCGAGTACCCGCCCGCGGCGTTGCCCGTCTTCGTACTGCCCGCGCTCGCCGACGACGACGACTACGGATCCGCGTTCGAGCTGCTCATGTGGACCTGCGCCGTCGCGATCATCGTCCTCCTGGCGGTGACACTCTCCGCCGCAGGTGCAGGCGCGGTGCGGCTCTACGCTGCCACGGCATTTGCGGGGATAGTGCCGCTCCTGCTGGGGTCGGTGATCCTCACGCGCTTCGATCTCTGGCCGGCCGCGCTCGCGGCCGGCGCGCTGGCCGCCCTAGTGTCTGGGCGCGACCGACTGGGGCTGGGTGTGCTCGGGCTGGCCACCGCCGCGAAGCTCTACCCGGCCGTGCTTTTTCCGATCGCACTGGTCTGGGTGGCGCGCCGGCGAGGTCCACGGGAGGCGGCGGTCGGGCTCGGCGTCTTTGCCGGTGTGATTGTCGCCATCGTGCTGCCGTTCGCGATCCTCGCTCCCAGCGGCGTAGTTCACAGCCTCACCACGCAGCTGGGCCGGCCGCTGCAGATCGAGAGCCTCGGCGCGGCCATCCTGCTGGCGGCGCACCACGTCGGGCTTTACGACCCGACCGTCGTCTCCACCCACGGCTCGCAGAACCTCTCGGGCTCGCTGCCGGGCGCCCTGGCCGCGGTGGAGACGGCCCTGCAACTCGTCGCTGTCGTCGCGGTCTGGCTCCTTTTCGCGCGCGGGCGCCCGGACCGGGAGCGCCTGCTCGTCGCGTCGGCCGCCGCGGTGGTCGCCTTCATCGCCTTCGGCAAGGTGCTCTCCCCGCAGTTCCTCATCTGGCTGCTCCCGCTCGTCCCGCTCGTCGGTGGAAGCGCGGGCATCGCGGCGTGCTGGGTGTTCGCAGGCGCTCTCGTCACGACGCAGCTCTGGTTTCCCCATCGCTACTGGGATGTCGTCGCCCTCGAGCCCGCAGGTTGGCTGGTCCTCGTCCGCGACCTGCTCCTGGTCGCGCTCCTGGCCGTCCTGGTCGCCGCTATTCGACCGGGATCCGAAGCGCCTCGCACTTTGTAGCGCGGCCTTCCTCGTCGCACTCGACGAGGACGCCTTCGATGCGGACGCCGCCCTCGGCCGGATGGAAGCGCACCGGCATCCCGGTGCGCATGCGCTCGATGGCGAGGTCGGCGCGCACGCCGATCACGGAGTCGTGCGGACCGGTCATGCCGGCATCCGTGATCGCCGCGGTGCCACCCGGCTGGACTCGCGCGTCGTTCGTCTGCACGTGCGTATGCGTGCCGATGACCGCGGTGACGCGGCCGTCCAGGTAACGGGCGAGTGCCACCTTCTCGCTCGTCGCCTCGGCGTGGAAGTCGATGACGACGATCTTGGCACGGCCTCGCGCCTCCTCGACGAGGTCGTCGACGACGACGAACGGGTGGACGGCGACGTCGAGGAAGAGCGCGCCCTGGAGATTGATCACGGCGACCGGGGTGCCGTCCGCGGCTTCCGCGGCGGCGAGCCCGGTCCCGGGGCCCCGGAGGTTGGCGGGGCGGATCACCCGGGCGTTCTGGGCGAGGACGGGCACGAGGTCACGCTGTCTCCAGACGTGGTTTCCGAGCGTGATCACGTCGGCGCCCGACGCCAGAAGCTTCTCCGCAAGCTTCGCCGTGAGCCCCGTCCCGTCGGCGGCGTTCTCGCCGTTGACGATGCAGAAGCCCGCCCCGAGCTCGTCTTTGAGGCCGGTTAGCCGAGCCTCTATCGCACGCCGGCCGGGAGGGCCGAACACGTCTCCAATGAAAAGGATCCTGAGCGCGGCGCTACTTAGACTAGGGCGACGCGAGCCCGCTGGCTGCGCGCACTTCTATGTGGACGTGCTGGCCCTTGTCCTGCGTGACTCGGGCGAGCGCCGCCCGCTCGACCCCCGAGAGGTCGATGACGCTTCCGATCTTCGTGCGGCCGGCCGAGACGGCCGAGCCCACCGTCAGCGCCGGGTCGGGCTTGAGGTTCTCGAGCGTCACGATCACGCCCGGGCTGCCGGAAGGCTGAATGTCGATGCGCACGCCGTAGGCCTTGCCGTTCACGATCATGTCCGAGATCGCCATCACGCTTCCGTCCACGGGTGCATACACGTCGGTGTCCACGGGCGCCCCGACGTCGAGGCCGCCTGTCTGCGGCCCGACGCCGCCTCCGAGCTGGTAGAAGCTGATGCCCGAGCCGCTGTCTCCGAACAGACGGTGGAAGAGCCGCTTCACGACCCCAGCGTTTGCTTGCGATCCCACCGGTTGTAGCGGAAGGACGTCGGTGCCGGAAGCGTGGTAGCCGATCGCCGTGACCCGAGTTTGGTTGATCGGCATCTGAATCCGCAGCGTGTCCTGCAGTGCGACGACCTGGGCTCGCGGAGGCCCGGCGGGCAAGAGCCGGTCCGCGGGTGCAGGCCCGCGTGTAACGCGCGCGGCGACGCCGCCCGTGCCGAAGGCCGTGAGGAGCAGGAGGACGAGCGACACGCAGGCGGCGACGAGCAAAAGTGCCGACCGCCGCGCACTACGCACCCTCGCGCGCGTCTCCTCTCGTTCCGCTGCACGATAGGCGAGCCCCTGGGCTTCGGGCCGAGCCATCCGAGGCACGGTAACGGAGGTGCCCTGGCCTTTCAAATGCGTAGCGACCTCGGGCGCGAGCGCAAGGGCGCCGTCAGCCTCGAAGGACCAGTCCCACGCAGATGGCCTTAACGGGACGACACGACACCCACTTGCGGGCGTTTCCCATTCGTAATCGTAGGGCGCGGGCGCGGGGGTCATAATCCGCGAGGTGCTCGCTGAGCTTGCCAGGGGCGGCGGACGCTGACCGCCGTGCTCCTGAGCGTTCGCCGCGTCGCCCGACGCTACGGGCGCGTCGTCGCGCTCGCGCCGACGACCCTGGACGTCCACGCCGGCGAGGCCGTCGCCCTGATCGGGCCGAACGGGGCCGGCAAGTCCACGCTGCTCGCCATCCTCGCCGGCGCGCTCGAGCCGAGCGAGGGCGACGTGACCGCGGGCGGCAGAGCGAGCCCTCAGGTCGGCTGGGTTCCGCAGCGACCCGCCCACTACGCGAGGCTCACGCCGCGAGAGAACCTCGAGCTCTTCGCCCGCCTGGAGAACGTCGGCGATCCCGCGGACACGGCCGACCGCTTCATCCGCGTTCTCGAGCTGCCCGACGACGGCCGCCTGACCGCTCACCTCTCCGCGGGAAACCAGCAGCGCCTCAACCTCGCCATTGCTCTCCTCTCGCGGCCCGACGTTCTCCTCCTCGACGAGCCGACAGCCTCCCTCGATCCACGACAGAGGCGCCGGCTCTGGGATGTGGCGAGCCAAGTGCTGGAGCGGGACGGGGCAGTGGTGTTCGCCACCCAGAACCTCGAGGAGCTCGAGCAGTTCGCCACCCGCGTCGTGGTCCTCCTGGACGGCGCCGTCGTCTTCGAAGGCACCCTCGAGGAGTTTCGCAGGGCGCCTGAAGCGGATGTATTCGCGTGAGGAAGATCTGGCTGCTGCTGGCGAAGGACCTGAGGATCCTCGGTCGCTCGCCCGCCCTCCTGGCGGCGCTCATCCTCTACCCGCTCGTCTTCGCCGTTCTCGTCGGGTTGGTCGTCCGCTACGCGAGCGACCGCCCGCGCGTCGCGTTCGTCGACCTGGACCGACTGCCGGAGACGCTGACCGTGGGCGGCCAGCGCTTCAACGTTCCGCGCGTGATCTCGGAGGTACAAGGCTCCGTCGATCTCGTGCCGATGGAAGAGGAGGAAGCGGATCGTCAGCTCGCGACGGGCGGGATCGTGGCCGAGATCGTCGTGCCCCGGGGCTTCGCCTCGAAGCTGCGCGGCATGGTCGAGAGTCCGAAGCTGGTCCTGAGGACGGCCCGCGGCGGCCTTTCAGGCCGGGTCGAGCAACAGACCCAGGCTCTCGTCTACGCACTCAACCAGCGACTTCAGACCGCGTACATCAAGGCCAACCTCGCGTACGTGAAGCTCATCGTGGAAGGCGGGCAGGGGAGCTTCCTCGGGAACGAGTTCGACATCGTCGGGCTCGACCGGGCGGGGGAGATGCTCGACGAGATCGAGCGCACCTCGGACGACCCGGAGATCCGCGAGCGGGCCCGCGAGCTCGCCACCTTCGTCCGGGAGGCGCGCCTCGCTCTGGGCGCGTCCGACCAGTCGCTCCGCGCCACCGCCAATCCGATCGAGCTGGAGATCGACGAGAAGGCCGGGCGGACCTGGCTCCTCTCGGCCCAGCTGCAGGCCTATGCACTCGGGCTGACGCTCGCGTTCATCTGCGTGCTGCTCGCAGCGGCCGCTTTGGCCGCAGAGCGGGACGAGAACGTGATCGGGCGTCTCTTGCGCGGCCTGATCCGCCTGGTCGACCTCGTCCTGGTCAAGGTGCTCCTGGCAGCTTTCGTCGCCGTCGGGCTCGGCTTCGCAATCGCCCTCCTGTTCGGGGCGCTGGCCGAGATCCTTGATGTCTCCGGCGGCGAGCCCTGGCAACGTCTGCCCCTGCTCGTCGTCGGCCTGGCGCTGGCCGGCGCGGCCTTCGGCGCCTTCGGCGCCCTCATCGGTGCGCTTTCACGCGAGTCGCACACAGCCGTGCTCGTGGCCTTCTTGGCCACTCTTCCGCTCGTGCTCGTCGGGCTCGTTCCCGAGGCCGCCGCCCGGGCTGCCTGGTGGGCTGCCCGGGCATTCCCGTTCAGCCACTCCGTGGACTTCTTCCAGGCCGCGCTCTACGACACGAACCCGTGGGGCACGCTCGCGCGGGAGGCCGCGTGGCTCCTGGGACTCGGACTGGCGTTCGGCGCGGCGGCCCGCCTCGCCGTGCGAAGATTGCTTGCGTGAGTTCAGTCTTTCCTGTGACCCGTTTGCGGCGCTTTCGGCGCACCGCGGCTCTGCGCGATCTCGTGCGCGAGGCGCGCGTCGACGTTCGCGACCTCGTCTTCCCGCTCTTCGCTTGCCCTGGCACGGGCGTGGAGCACCCTCTCGAAGGTCTCGACGGCATCGCCCAGCGGTCCGTCGACCGGCTCTGCGCCGAAGCGGAGGAAGTCCACGCGCTCGGCGTCGGCGCCGTTCTCCTCTTCGGCATCCCGGAGGAGAAGGACGAAGCCGCCACCGGCGCTTACGACGCTGACGGCATCGTCCAGCGGGCGCTGCGCGCTCTGCGCGAGCGCGTGCCCGAGCTCGTGCTCCTCACGGATGTCTGTCTCTGCGAGTACATGTCCCATGGGCACTGCGGCGTGGTCGACGAAGGGGAGGTCGTCAACGACCCTTCGCTCGAGCTGCTCGCGCGGACGGCCGTAAGCCACGCCGAGGCCGGAGCCGATGCCGTGTGCCCGAGCGACATGATGGACGGGCGCGTCGGCGCGATCCGTGGCGCGCTCGACGGCGAAGGCTTCGAGCACGTTCCGATCGTTTCCTACGCAGCGAAGTACGCCTCCGCTTTCTACGGCCCGTTCCGCGAGGCGGCCGAATCCGCTCCGGCTTTCGGGGACCGGCGCGGCTACCAGCTGGATCCGGGCAATGCGCGCGAGGCCCTGCGCGAGTGCGAGCTTGATTTGGCCGAAGGAGCCGACGCGCTCATGATCAAGCCCGCGCTGCCCTCGCTGGACGTGCTTGCAGCGGCGCGGGCGCGCTTCGACGTCCCGATCTTCGCCTACAACGTCAGCGGCGAGTACGCGATGGTAAAGGCGGCCGCCGCGCGCGGCTGGCTCGACGAGCGCCAGGCGGCGGTCGAGAGCCTGACGGCCATCAAGCGCGCCGGCGCCGACGTGATCGTCACCTACTGGGCCAAGGAAGCTGCGCGGTGGCTATAGCCACTTCACTCTGGCGCCGCGCGCGGGCGGTCATCCCGGGCGGTGTCAACTCTCCCGTGCGCGCCTGGGGGGCGGTCGGCGCCGACGAGCCCTTCTTCGTGCGCCGGGGCGAAGGCGCGTATCTCGAGGACACCGACGGGAAGCGCTACGTGGACTGGGTGCAGTCCTGGGGGCCCCTCGTTTTCGGGCACTCCGATCCGGAGGTGGTGGAGGCGGTGCAGGAGGCCGCCGCCGATGGAACGACCTTCGGCGCTCCGACGGAGCGAGAGGTCGAGCTGGCCGAAGAGATCTGCGCGGCCGTTCCGTCGATAGAGAAGGTTCGGCTGGTCAGCTCGGGGACTGAAGCGGCAATGAGTGCGGTGCGGCTGGCCCGCGGCTTTACCGGCCGTGGTCGGATTCTCAAGTTCGCCGGTTGCTACCACGGCCACGCCGACACGCTGCTCACGGACACGGACGCAGTCGTCTGCCCGTTCAACGACGCGGACGCGGTCTCAGCCGCCGTCGAGCGCCACGGCGAGGAGCTCGCCGGGATCGTCGTCGAGCCGGTGGCCGGGAACATGGGTGTCGTCCCACCGGCGCCGGGGTTCCTGGAAGCGTTGCGAGACCTCTGCGATGCATCCGGCGCCCTGCTTGTCTTCGACGAGGTGATCACGGGATTCCGCATCGCGCGCGGAGGAGCCCAGGAGCGCTACGGGATCCGGCCCGACCTGACCGTGCTCGGAAAGATTGCCGGAGGAGGGCTGCCGCTCGCCGCCTTCGGCGGGCGCGCCGACGTCATGGACGAGCTCGCGCCCGAGGGGCCGGTCTACCAAGCGGGCACGCTGTCGGGAAACCCGCTGGCCACCGCTGCCGCGCTCGTCGTTTTGCGGCGCCTCCGCGACCCCGACGTCTACCGGCAGCTGGAGGAGACAGGCGCGGCCCTCGAGGCCGGGCTCCGGCACGAGGATGTGACCGTGCAGCGGATCGGATCCATGCTGACTGTCTTCTTCCGGATCGCACCCGTGCGAAACGTCGAGGAGGCCAGGGCAAGCGACCTCGATCGCTACGGTGCGTTCTTCCGGCATCTGCTCGCCCACGGCGTCTACGTCGCGCCGTCCCAGTTCGAGGCGTTCTTCGTCTCGACCGCGCACGGCCCAGGCGAGGTCGAGCGCACGGTCGAGGCGGCCCAGGAGTTCCTTGCAGGGTAAGAGCGCCACCGTCGCCACTATTTGGGAGACGATCGCGCTCGAAGCGGAGCGTGAGAGCCCGCTCTGGGCCACGGCCTTACTGCCTGAGGACGAGCGCGAGGAGGTTGCCGTCTTCTCGCCGCTCGCCGACGAGCGGTTCGCACTCGGCATCGAGTCCATTTACGAGGGCTATCTCCTCCACTACGGCCGCCCGCGGCTCTTCTCACCGGATGACAGGGACGCGGCCATTCTGCTCGGGGACTACCTCTATGCCCACGGTCTCGTTCGCATCACCGCCGCCGGGGACGTCGAAGCGGTCGAGCGGCTGGCCGAGCTCCTCTCGCTGTGCGCCCATCTGCGCGCCGAGGGAAGAGGAGTGGAGGACGGTGAGGCCTGGGCCTCGACGGTCGGCTCTCTCGCGGACGAGCCCCCGGCGGACGAAGCTCGAAACCACGCTCTCGCGTTTCACTCCGAGAGGGTCGATTAGGCTACGCCACCGATGAGCGTGCTTTCCTTGCTCCTCGCCGCCGAGAAAACGCCCGCCCAGGAGGGCCGCGACGTGATCCTCGCGATGCTGGTGGTCGGGCTGATCTTCCTCGGCGTCATCCTGCTCGGCCAGGCCGCCCGCCACTTCGGGCACAGGCGCCAGGCGCGGCGGGCCCAGCGACGCCCGTACTAACTCGAGAAGCGGAGTTAGACTCGGTCCCGTGGCCGTGAGCGACCTGCGTTCCTGGATCGACCTGCTGCGCCGCGAGGGTGAACTCGTCGAGGTCGAAGCCGAGGTCGACCCCTATCTCGAGATCACGGAGATCGTCGACCGCACGGTGAAGTCGGGCGGGCCGGCTCTCTTGTTCAGCAACGTCAAGGGCTCCGAGCACGCCGTTCTCATCAACCAGTTCGGGACCGAGCGGCGCATGTCGCTCGCCTTCGGTGAACCGAGCCTGGACGCCGTCGCCCGGAAGCTCGAGGACGTCCTCGAGATGCAGCCTCCCCAGGGCCTCGTCGAAAAGGTGAAGGGCCTCGGCAAGCTCAAGCGCCTGGCCGACTCGATGCCCAAGACCGTCCGTTCCGGCGCCTGCCAGGAGCTCGTGCTGGAACCCGACCTCGACGCACTCCCGATCCAGCATTGCTGGCCGGGTGATCCGGCGCCCTTCATCACGCTTCCGGCGGTGATCACGCGCGACCCCCGCACCGGCACGCGCAACGTCGGCATGTACCGGATGCAGAAGATCGACGCGAGGACGACCTTCATGCACTGGCAGATCCACAAGGACGGCGCGGCCGACTGGCGTGGCATGGGCGATCGCCTCGAGGTCGCCGTCGCTCTCGGCTGCGACCCGGTTACGACCTATTCGGCGAGCGCGCCGCTCCCGAAGCACATCGACGAGTTCATGCTCGCAGGCTTCCTTCGCGGCGAAGCCGTCGAGCTCGTCAAATGCAAGACGGTCGACCTCGAGGTGCCCGCCGACGCCGAGATCGTGCTCGAGGGGTTCATCGAGAAGGGCGAGCTCGGGACCGAAGGTCCCTTCGGCGACCACACCGGCTACTACTCCCCGGCGGAGCCGTTCCCGGTCTTCCGCCTCACACAGATGACGATGCGGCGCGACGCCATCTACCCGTCCATCGTCGTCGGCATTCCCCCGGCCGAGGATGCCTGGCTCGGCAAGGCGACCGAGCGCATCTTCCTTCCGGCGATCCGGATGACGGTCCCCGAGATCGTCGACTACGACCTCCCGGTTGCGGGTGCGTTCCACAACTGCGTCATCGTCTCGATCCGCAAGGCGTTCCCCGGCCATGCGAAGAAGGTCATGCACGCCATGTGGGGACTCGGAATGCTGTCACTGACGAAGACGGTGGTCGTCGTCGACGAGTTCGTGGACGTCCACGACTACGAGCAGGTCTTCTTCCACGCCTGCGCGAACGTCGATCCGGGCCGCGACGTGATGCTCTCGGAGGGCCCCCTGGACCAGCTCGACCACGCCGCCGCGATGTATTGCTACGGCGGAAAGCTCGGCATCGATGCCACGCACAAGTGGGAATCCGAAGGCGCGCGCCCCTGGCCGGAGCGCATCGAGATGAGCGCCGAAGTTCGTGACCTGGTCGACGGACGCTGGAGCGAGTACGGGATCGAGCCGCCGGGCGCGCAGAACGGTGGTATTTCCAGGGTATTGAGGCAAACGCTACGTCGTTGACAGGATCCGCGAGCCGCAGAAACAATGCCGCTGCTTGTAACAGCGGCCGAGCGATGAAGGGAGCTGGGTGGCCGACGAGCTAGAGCGGCCTGGTGAGGAGCCGGTAGAGCCCGAGGCCGAGCCCCACCTCCCGTCCCCGACGATCTGGCCCTTCGCCTTCGCCGGGGGAGTTGCGCTCCTCCTCGTCGGGCTGATCATCAACTGGATCCTGGCGGCGATCGGCGCCGTCCTGGTGCTGGTCTTCGGATTCCTCTGGATCCGGGAGGCCACGCGTGAGATCCGCCGCGTGCCCGCTCCGGTCTCCACCGAGCCCGCCGTCTCCGAGCTCGCCGTCGTCGAGGAGGAGGAGGAGGAGCCGGAGCGCTACCCGCGCTCGGTCTTCCTCGAGATGTCGACGCTCGGGGTCGGAGCCCTCATCGGCGGGATAGTCACCGTTCCGGCGCTCGGTTTCATGATCGCGCCCGCCTTCGTGGACCAGGAGTACGGTGAGGTCGACCTCGGCCCGCTCGCCAACTTCCCCCAGAACGAGTGGGTCACGGCCACCTTCCAGTCGAATCGCGCCGAGCCCGGCAACGTGAGCAAGCGCACCGCCTTCATCCGCAACAACGGAGTCGCCGACGGCGTCCCGAGCATGACGATCATCTCGAACCGCTGCGCGCACATGGGCTGCCCGACGCAGCCGGGCGGGCTCCTCCAGAAGCCGAACGAGGTCCAGACGGACTCAGGCACCGTGACGCTCAGGGTGACGCAGGGTCTCTCAGGCTTCACTTGCCCCTGCCACGGCGGCGCCTACGACAACGAGGGCAACCGGACTGCCGGGCCGCCGGTGCGCGCGCTCGACCGTTACGAGTTCCTGATCCGCGAAGGCAACCTCGTCCTCGGCAAGCCCTACAGCGTCGGCAAGGTGATCGGCGAAGGAGCCAAGGCGAAGATCGAGGCCTACCGCCTCGCCGATCCCGGCCAGCATGTCGACGGCCCGGAGAAGGTCTTCTACCCGCCGAAGTTCTGGATCCCCTGATGGCCCGGCAGCGGAAGTCGAAGCGGCGGCAGCAACTCGAGGCCATGGTCCTCGCCCCGATCGATTGGCTCGAGGAGCGCTCCGGCCTCGTCGGGGCCGTCAAGTACTTCCTCTTCCGGCGGGTCCCCGCGGAGTCGAATTGGTTTCACACGCTCGGCTCGGCGACGCTCACGGCCTTTCTCGTGCAGCTCGTCACCGGCGTCATCCTCGCCATGTACTACAAGCCGGACCCCGAGTCGGCGTACAGCTCGATCCAGACGATCACGAACGACCTCACCCTCGGCTGGCTCGTGCGCGGCATGCATCGCTGGGGCGCCAGCGTCTTCATCATCCTCCTCTTTCTCCACATGGGGCGCGTCTTTCTCTTCGGCGCCTACAAGTACCCGCGGGAGCTCAACTGGCTGGTGGGCGTGATCCTCCTGACGCTGGCGCTCGCCGAGGGCCTGACCGGCTACCTCCTGCCTTGGGATCAGACGGCCTACTGGGCGACTGTGGTGGCGATCAACATCAACGCGAACGCGCCGATTGTCGGGCCGTTTCTCGGCGATTTCCTACGCGGGGGCGCGGAGATCGGGGGGGACACGTTAGCCCGCTTCTACTCGCTCCACATGCTCGTCATACCCGGCGGCCTCATAGGCCTGATCACGCTTCACCTCTACCTCGTCATCCGGCTGGGCGTCACCGAGCCGCCCTGGACGCGCGCCGCGGCCGGCTACGAGTTCGTCGAGGACGGGCGCGGGCCGGTGCGCAGGGGACTGGTCGAGCCGCGGCCACGCGGCAACGGTTCGATCGGCACTCCGGTTCGTGACGAGGTCCGGCCGTGAGCTCCGAGGAGCAGCGGCGGCAGTTCGAGCTCTACAAGAAGAACGTCGCCAGGCGCGGCAAGCCCTTCTACCCATACGCGATGTTCCACGACACGGTCATGAGCCTCGTCGTCGTCTCCGTGATCGTGGGGCTCGCCTCTCTCTGGTACTTCACGGCCGGGGAGGAGCCCGGCGACTCGGGCGTTCTAGGGCCCCGCTACGCGGACGAGTCGGACCCGGGAACGATCTCGTTCACGCCGCGGCCGGACTGGTACTTCTACTTCCTCTTCTACCTGCTGCGGATCTTCAAGTGGCCGGAATCGGTCTTCCTCGCCACCGTCGGCATCCCCACGATCCTGCTGATCATCCTCTTGTTCGTGCCGTTCTTCGACCGCCGCCGCGAGCGCCGGCTCGCCCGGCGCCCGGTCGCCGTGGTCGCCGCGCTCCTCGTCATCGCCTCGATGGGTGTCCTCACGTACAAGGGCGCGACGGCGAAGGAGTCGATCGCGAGCGAGAACCTGGCGAAAGTTCCGGAGTGGCAGGCGACGCAAAACCTGCCGCAGGACGCCTTGCCGGGAGCGCGGATCTTCGCTTCGCTCACGTGTCTCAACTGCCACAGCTATCTCGGTAGCGGCGGCGGCTTCGCGGGTGCGCCCGATCTGAGCGCGGAGGGTTCGAAGGGGCGCGGCATCGACTGGCAGATCGGCCACCTCAAGGACCCGTCCGCCTACACGCCTAACTCGCCGATGCCATCGTTCGCCGGCCTGACCGACCAGCAACTGCGGCAGCTCGCCGTCTTCCTCGAAGCCTCGAAGGGCCCCAAGGGCGGGGGCTAATGAACGTCTTCCTCGGCATTACGGGCGCTTCGGGGGCGCCGTATGCCGCGCGGCTGCTTTCCGCCCTCTCCCAGTCCGGTACGCAGGTGGGCGTGAGCATTTCCGACTCCGGCTTCGAGGTGCTCGCGACCGAGCTCCACGGCGACCCGGGGATGGCGCGGGACGAGGTCGTTGCCCGACTGACCGACGGGCTGGCGGGCGTCACCGTTTACGACGTCAAGGACTACAAGTCGCCCTACGCCAGCGGCTCGGCGAAGGTGGACGGCTACGTCATCTGCCCCTGTTCGATGGCGACAGCCGGGACGATCGCCGCCGGCGCGATGGCGAACCTCGTCCACCGCGCCGCATCAGTGGCCCTCAAGGAGGAGCGCAAGCTGATCCTCGTGCCGCGCGAGACCCCGCTCTCGACCATCCAGCTCGAGAACCTCCTGCGCCTCCGGCGGGCCGGGGCGACCGTCCTGTTCGCGGCGCCCGGCTTCTACAACTCGCCGCAGACCATCGACGATCTGATCGAATTCGTCGTGGGGAGGTGCCTCGACCAGCTGGGGATCGAGAACAGGCTCACGCGAAGGTGGGGTCAGGAATGAGCACCGGGACCCTCGCCCCGGATGAGGTGCGCACCATGTTCGACCGGATCGCCCCGGTCTACGACGCGATGAACCGCGTGATGACCCTGGGGCTCGATCGGAAATGGCGGCGACTGACGGCGCAAGCAGCCGTTCGGCGCGGTGACAAGGTGCTCGACGTCTGCTGTGGCACCGGAGACCTTGCCTTGGCCGACCGCGCAGCCGGCGGCCAGGTCACCGGCGTCGATTTTTCCGACCAGATGCTCGTTCGCGCTCGCCGCAAGTCGGCCGACGTCGACTGGGTTCGCGGCGATGCCACGTCGCTTCCCTTCGAGGAAGCGAGTTTCGAGGCCGTCACCGTGGGCTTCGGCATTCGCAACCTCGCCGACCTGGAGGCGGGGTTGCGCGAGCTTGCGCGTGTCCTCGTTCCCGGAGGAAGGCTAGGTTGCCTCGAGATCACGCGCCCGCGCGGCGTCCTGCGGCCGTTTTTCCGCCTCTGGTTCGACGGGCTCATCCCGCTCGCCGGCAAGGTGCTGCCGGGCGGCGGCGCCTACTCCTACCTCCCTGCCAGCGTGCGGCGTTTCCCCGGCCCGGAGGATTTGGCCGACGCCATGCGTCGCGCCGGCTTCGAGGAGGTCGGCTGGCGACTTCTGGGCGGGGGTATCGTGGCCCTCCACGTGGGGAAGCGATCCTAGTGTCGGTGAGCGCGCTGGCGGCGGTCCGAGAGGTTCCGGGCCTCGAGCGCTACCTCGACCTCCTCGAAGAGCGGCTGGAGGAGACCGTCGCCGCCTATCCGGGGCGTCTGGGCGACATCGGAGCCGACACGCTGGCGGCGGGCGGCAAGCGCCTGCGCCCCCTCCTCGTCTTCCTCTCCACGCCAACCGGAGAACGCGACAGTAAGCGGTCCGTGGCCGGCGGCACAGCCGTGGAGCTCGTGCACATGGCCACCCTGGTGCACGACGACCTGCTCGACGGTGCCGACCTGCGGCGCGGGCGTCCAACCGTCTGGGCCGAGCACGGCGAGAGCGCGGCGAAGGCGGCGGGTGACTATCTCTTCGCACGGGCGTTCGCGCAGCTCGCTCGCACCGAGGATCACGGCGCCGTGGCCGTCCTCGCCGACGCGGCTCTCGCACTTGCGCGGGGCGAAGCGCTCCAGCGGCGCCAGGCTTTCCGGCCGGACACGTCCGTTGACGACTATCTCGCCCGCTGCTCGCTCAAGACGGGAAAGCTCTTTGAGGCGGCGTGCCTCCTCGGTGGCAACGGGCGGGGCCTCGGCCCGTTCGGCCTCGCCCTCGGCGTCGCCTTCCAGATCGCCGACGACATCCTCGACTGCACAGGTGACTTCGATACCACCGGGAAGGCGCCGGGCGTCGATCTCCGCGACGGGACTCCCACCCTGCCGCTGATCCTCGCCGCCCGCGAGGACGCGGAGGTGCGTCGCGCGCTCGCCGGTGACCAGGTCGCGGATGCGCTCGAGCGGGTCGCCGCGACCGGGGCGCTCGAGACCGCCCGCGCGCTGGCGGAGGACTACGCAGCCCGAGCCCGCGCCGCCCTCGACGGTGAGCCCGACCGCGGCTCGCTTGAAGCCCTCACCCACGCCGTCGTGAACCGGGAGACCTGATGGCGGTCCAGACGCACACCGGTCTCGATGCGATCCGGGAGAAGATCGAGGCGAACGAGCGCCTCGACTTCGAGGACGGCCTGACGCTGATGGAGTCGGATGACGTCTTGCAGCTCGGGGAGCTCGCCGACGTGTCGCGCAGGCGCCGCGGCGGGGGGGACGACGTCTATTTCGTCCAGAACCTCTACTTGAACCAGACGAACGTCTGCCGCGTCAAGTGCAAGTTCTGCGCATTCGCGGTGACGCAGAAGCAGGAGGGCGCCTACACGTACACGGGCGATGAGCTGGTGGAAGACGCGCTCCGTCAGCGCGAGCTCACCGGCTTCACCGAGATCCATATGGTCGGCGGCGAGAGCCCGCACGTCGACTTCGACTACTACGTCGACATCATCCGGAAGCTGAACGAGGCGATGCCGGACGTGCATCTCAAGTGCTTCACCGCGAGCGAGATTCACCACATGACAAGGCTCTCCGGCTTGACCCACGAAGAGGTCTTGCGCGAGCTCCGCGACGCCGGCCTCGGCTCGCTCCCCGGCGGGGGCGCAGAGGTCTTCGCCGACCGGGTTCGCCGGCTCGTCGCACCGGGCAAGGAGCACCCCGACTTCTGGATCGACACGCACCGCACGGCGCACGGGCTTGGCATTCCGACCCACTGCACGATGCTCTACGGGCACGTCGAGACTTACGAGGAGCGGGTCGACCACCTGCTGCGCCTGCGCGCCCTTCAGGATGAGACGGGAGGCTTCCTCGCCTTCATCCCGCTCGCCTTCCATCCCGAGAACACGGTCTTTGAGCGCCGTGGCTGGACGTTCACTCCCGGCTCTGACGACCTCAAGCTGATTGCGGTCTCGCGTCTGCTCCTCGACAACGTCCCGCACGTGAAGGCCTACTGGATCATGATGGGCCTCCCGCTCGCCCAGGTCGCGCTCCACTTCGGCGCCGACGACGTGCAGGGGACCGTTGTTCGTGAGGAGATCTTCCACGCCGCCGGGGCGGAGACGGAGACCGAGCAGAAGATCGAGGAGCTCGTGCGTGTGATCCAGGCCGCCGGGCGCGTTCCCGTGCAGCGGGACACGCTCTACAACGAGCTCAGGAGATGGGAATGATCCGTCTCGGCCGGATCAGCTACGTGAACATGGCGCCGATCTTCTTCGGGCTCGACGCGGACGTGGAGGAGGTCGCGGGCGTGCCGACGGAGCTGAACGAGCGCGTGCTGGCCGGGGAGATCGACATCGCGCCCATCTCCTCGATCGAGTACGGACGCCACTCCGAGCGCCTGCGCGTCCTGCCGCGGCTCTGCGTCTCCTCCGAGGGGGCGGTCGATTCGATTCAGCTTGTCTCTCGCGCGCCGCTCGCGAGCGTGAGCTCGGTCGCGGTGACTCCCGAGAGCGCGACCTCGGCCGTGCTCGTGCGCGTGCTTCTGCCGGAGGCCGAGCAGGTGCCGCTCGGGGAGAAGGCGGACGCGAAGCTCCTGATCGGCGACGCGGCGCTGAAGAGCATGTTCGAGGACCCGACTCCGCACTACGATCTCGGCCGACTCTGGCTCGAGCGCACGGGTCTTCCGATGGTCTACGCGGTCTTCGCCTGCCCCGATCCGCCGCCCGACGGAGTGCCGGAGCTCGAAGCTGCATTCCTCACGGCCTTGCGCGCCAACCGGGCCGAGCCCGAGCGGCTTGCACGGGAGGCGAGCGCCCGCTACGGCTACCCGGCCGGCTTCCTCGCCAGGTACTTCGAGAAGCTGCGTTACCGGTTCGGCCCCAAGGAGCGCGCCGGGCTCCTGTCCTTTTTCGAGCTGGCCGTCGAAGCCGGCGAGCTGGAGCGCCTGCCGGAGCTGCGATTCCTGTTCGATGAGGTAGGGGCGGGGCATGCCCCGCCCCTACAGGCTGGGACATCGTGAGCGTCGCCGAGGTCGTCGAGAAGGCGCTCGAGGGCGAGCGGATCAGCGACGAGGACGCTCTGACGCTGCTTCGCAGCCGCGACCTCGTCGCGGTCGGCCGCGTGGCCGACGAGCTGCGTAACCGCAAGATCGACAAGCGGCGGGTGACGTTCATCGTCGACCGCAACGTCAACTACACGAACGTCTGCTACACGGACTGCGACTTCTGCGCGTTCTACCGCCGCCCGGGCGACACGCGCGAGGGCTACCTCCTGCCGAAGACGGTCATCTTCAAGAAGATCGAGGAGACGCTGGCCCTCGGCGGCACGGCGCTTCTCATGCAGGGCGGTCACCACCCCGACCTCGGCGTCGAGTACTACGAGGATCTCTTCAGCTCGATCAAGGCGCGCTATCCCATCCACCTGCACGCGCTCTCGCCGTCGGAGATCCAGCACGCCGCGCGCCGCTCGAAGCTGACCATTCCCCAGGCGCTGACCCGGCTCCGCGACGCGGGGCTGGATTCGCTTCCCGGCGGCGGCGCCGAGATCCTCGTCGACCGCGTCCGCAAGATCATCTCGCCGAAGAAGACGACTTCCGGCGAGTGGCTGGGGATCATGCGCGAGGCCCAGCGGCTGGGCATGTCGACGACCGCGACCATGATGTACGGGCACGTCGAGACTGTGGAGGAGCGGGTCGAGCACATGCGGCGGATCCGCGATCTGCAGGACGAGCTGCACGGCTTCCGCGCCTTCATCTCCTGGACCTTCCAACGCGACGGCAACCGTCTCGGGGACGTCGTCTCGGAGGAGGTTCGTCCGACGTCGTTCGACTACCTGCTCACGCAGGCCGTCAGTCGCATCTACCTCGACAACGTCGACCACATCCAGTCGAGCTGGGTGACGCAAGGAATGAAGGTGGGCCAGGTCGCGCTCTCCTTCGGAGCCGACGACATGGGGTCGGTCATGATCGAGGAGAACGTCGTCTCCGCCGCCGGAACGACGCATCGCGCGACGGCCGAGGATTTCGTCCGCGCGATCAAGGCTCTGGGCAAGACCCCGGTGCAGCGCGACACGCTCTACCGCGACGTCCGCGCCTGGTAACCGGGGTTAAACCCCTGCAAGGACACTTGTAAAGCGGGGCGCAGTCTGTTTACGTGACTGCGGGGTGCCGAGGAAGGCCGTGCTTCTCGCCGCGCTTGCGGTGTGCGTCCTCCCTCCGGCTGCGTCTACAGCGGGGACGTCCGAGGAGATCATGCCCGGGATCCGCTACATCCGGGAGAAACGCACCGTCGGCGGCGCGCCGGTGGTGTTCCACGTCGTCCTCGGCCCCAAGCCCGGGGGTCTCTACGGGCTGCGCCCCGTGCTCTCGAACGAGCTCGTGAGCGGCAAGGAGACGCTCACATCGATGCAGCGCCGGCTACTGCGGCGGAACAACCTGGTGGGGGTCAACGGCGATCTCTTCAACTGGACGACCGGCCATCCCAGCGGAATCTTCGTCCGAGGCGGCGTGGTCGCCAGCCGTCCTCTTCCAGGGAGATCGAGCCTCGGCATTGGTCTGGACGGTCTCCTGCGCGTGGCGCGAATCCAATATGCGGGCACGTTCCAGTTCGACGGCCATGGGATCCGGGGCCTGAAGGAGTTCAACCGGCCGATCACCTCGCGGCGCGGGTTCACGCTGTTCACGAGCGCATGGGGGGGTCACACCCCCCGCAGGAGCTACACCAACGAGGCGATTCTCAGCGGCGTCAGCCGCGCTTTCCCGAACGTCGACCGTCGTGCCTTCGTCGTCAAGGTGGCGCGAGGGTCCGGTCACGCGATTCCGCCCGGCGGAGCCATCCTCCAGGCGCGGCGAGAGGCCCGGCAGATCCTGAACGCCCAGGCGGTGCCCGGGGGAGGGATGACCTTCCGCATTGGGCTGACGAGCTGGTGGGAAGGGGTGAAGACTGCGATCGGGGGCGGCCCCGTGCTCGTCCGCGCCGGCGTGCCTGTCTACCGGGCGGACGAGTGGTTCTCGACGTATCAGATGAGCTCGCGCCATCCCCGCACCGCCGTCGGCCAGCTCGCCGACGGGCGCATCGTCCTCCTCGTCGCCGACGGGCGGAGCTCCGCCAGCCGTGGCCTCACGAACACCCAACTCGCCAATCAGATGGTGCACTACGGCGCGGTGGAGGCGATGGCGTTCGACGCAGGTGGCTCCACGGAGATCGCCTTCAACGGCCAGGTCCTGAACAGCCCGTCCGACGGGCGGGAGCGGCTGATCGCCGACTCGCTCCAGCTCATCTACATCGGCGCATACGCGCGCAAGCCTCGCTGGCCCACGTTCTCGCCCAACGGCGATGGTTACGCGGACACGCAGCGGCTCTACGCGAAGTTCGTCCGCCGCTCGACGGTGAACATCAGGCTCCTGAATCCGAACGGAGCCCTCCGCTGGGAGTACAACGCCGTGCGCTCCCCCGGGACGCTGACGAAGGACCTGGCCAGCAGGAGACTCGCGGAAGGGACTTGGCGGTGGATCATTTCCGGGGTCGACGGGGAGAGCCGGTTCAGCCGGATGGAGCGGCAGTTCCGCATCAACAAGACGCTCGGATTCCTCACGCTGTCGAAGAGCGTGATGCGGGTGCGGCGGGGAGTCGGCGGACATCTGCGGATCGGCTTCGAGCTCGCGCACACCGCCGACGTGAAGGTGTTCATCTCCAAACCGAGCGGTCGGCTCGTTCGCACGCTGACCTCGCAGACCGGTCTGCGGCCCGGCGGGTACGCGGTCATCTGGAACGGGCGCAACGGATCAGGGAGGGTCGTCCGGAGCGGGACGTTCGTCGCCACCGTCCGGGCGACGAACGGCCTGGGGCGCGTCGCGCTGGCCAAGCGCTTCCTCGTCCGCCGAGTGTCCTAGCACCGAACGCCCGACGACTACACTCGCCGGATGCACGGGATCACCGGCGCCGTCACCTCTGCCGTCGGGGACTACGGTCTTTACGCCGTCTTCCTGCTCATGCTTGTGGACGCGGTGCTGCCGGCCGCGAGCGAGATCGTGATGCTCTACGCGGGGGCAGTGGCCGTCGGCGCGTTTCCCGACCATAACGTGACGCTCTTCGGGGCGCAGATCGACTCGACGGCGGGTGCCTACGTCGCAATGGCTATGGCGGGCCTCATCGGCTACACGCTCGGCTCCGTGCTCGGATGGGGAATCGGGCGGATCGGCGGGCGCCCGTTTCTCGAGCGGCACGGCCGCTGGGTGCATGTGACGCCCGAACGGCTGGAGCGGGCGGAAGCGTGGTTCGCCCGCTACGGGGATGCGACGGTGTTCCTCTCTCGCGTGGTCCCGGTCGTGCGGTCCTTCATCTCCATTCCGGCCGGAGTCGCCGAGATGCCCCTGGCGCGCTTCACGCTGCTGTCGTTCCTGGGAACGATTCCCTGGTGCTTCGGCCTCGCCGGAGCCGGCCTCGCGCTCGGCTCGAGCTGGGAGCGCTTCCACGAAGGCTGGCGCTATGCGGACTACGTGGTCCTCGGGCTCGTGGCCGCGGCAATCGTCTGGTTCGCGGTGCGGCTCGTCCAGCGCCGGGCCCGGCGCCGGGCTCTGGAGCGCTCGGCCTGACGTTAAACTCAGCCGCCGTGGCCATCCCCCTCACCGACGTCAAGGCGCAGTACGGGCCGCTCCTGGAGGAGGTTCGGCGGGCGATCGAGGAGGTGCTCGAGGCCGGGCAGTTCATCCTTGGTCCGAACGTGCGCGCCTTCGAGGAGGAAGTTGCGGCCTACCTCGGCGCCTCGCACTCGGTCGGCGTGGCCAACGGGACCGACGCCCTCGTACTCGTCCTCGACGCCCTCGAGATCGGGCCCGGGGACGAGGTCGTCTGCCCTTCCTTCACCTTCTACGCGACCGCTGAGGCCATCGCAAGGCGCGGCGCCACGCCGGTCTTCACAGACATCGACCCGGCGACGCTGAACCTCGATCCTGCGGACGTCTCGGAGCGGGTGACGGAGCGGACGAAGGCGATCCTCGCCGTCCACCTCTACGGGCGTCCGGCTCCGCTCGGGGAACTTCCCGACTCCGTGCCGGTCCTCGAGGACGCCGCGCAGGCCTTCGGCGCCACCGTCGGCGGAAAGCACGCCGGCGCGATCGGCCAGGCGGGGACGTTCAGCTTCTATCCGACCAAGAACCTCTTCGGGCTCGGCGACGGCGGGCTGGTCGTGACCTCGGACGAGACGCTCGCGGAGCGAGTTCGCCTGCTCCGCTTCCACGGCTCACGCGACAAGGAGCGCTTCGACGCGATCGGCTACAACTCGCGCCTCGACGAGCTCCAGGCCGCCGTGCTGCGGATCTTTCTTGGCCACGTGGGCGAGTGGAACGAGGGCCGAAGAGCCGCCGCAGCCCGCTACGCGGAGCTCGGGTTGGGGGAGCTGTGCGACCTCCCGCGTGACGAGCCCGGGCACGTCTACCACGTCTTCTGCGTCCGAACCCCCGAGCGGGACCGTGTCGCGGCGGCCCTGCGCTCGCAGGACATTGGCTGCGCGACCTACTACTCCCTCCCTCTGCACCTCCAGCCCGCGCTCAGCTCGTTCAGCTCCGGAAAAGGCTTACCGGAGACCGAGCGCGCGGCACGGGAGACGCTGGCGCTGCCCTTGTGGCCGGCGATCACGGCCGAGCAGCAGGAGCGGGTCGTGGAGAGTGTGCGCTCGGCGCTCGCCTTGAGGGCCGCTTCGTGAGGTGGTTCAACCGCCGCCGCGTCTTCCACCTGCTGGTGGACGCTTGTCTCGTCGCGGTGGCGTGGTATCTGGCCTTCGCCCTCCGCTTCGACTTCAGCATCCCCGACCGCTACACGGATCTCGTCGGTCAGACGATTTTCATCGTGGTTGGCCTCAAGATTGGCGTCTTCGTCCTCTCGGGCTTCTACAACCACTGGTGGCGCTACCTCTCTATTCGGGACATGTGGAGCATCGTCCGCGGTGTCGTCCTCGCTTCATTCCTCGTCTTCATCGTCATCTATCTCATCGAGCCGGTCGAGAACTTGCGGCTGCCGCGCTCGGTCTTCATCACCGACACGCTGCTGCTTCTGGCCCTTGTCACCGGAGTGCGGCTGCTCGCGCGCTCGCTCATGGAGCGGCCCGGCCGCAAGGGCCTCGTCGCGCGCGGAAAGGAAGTCATCGTCGTCGGAGCGGGCGACGCGGGCCAGCTCATCCTGCGCGAGATGCAGAAGAACCCGGCGCTCGGCTACACGCCGATCGGGCTCATCGATGACGACACTCGGAAGAAGAACCTTCGCGTTCACGGCGTGCGCGTACTGGGGACGACGGACGATCTCGCCGCTCTAATCGGCGACAGCCGGCCGGACGAGGTCATCATCGCCGTCCCGTCCGCCGCCGGCGAGACGCGCCAGAAGATCGTCAACGCCTGCCGTGACGCGCGGGTCCCTGTGAAGACCCTTCCCGCCGTGTACGAGCTCATCAGCGGTGACCTCAACCTTTCACGGCAGCTCCGCGAGGTGCAGGTCGAGGACGTTCTCGGAAGGGAAGCCATCGAGCTCGACCTCGCCTCGATCGCCTCGTACCTCACCGGCGAGACGGTACTGGTGACGGGGGCAGGGGGCTCGATCGGCTCGGAGCTCTGCCGCCAGATCGCGGCGGTTGGCGCCGAGCGAATCGTGCTCGTCGACAACGGCGAGAACGCGCTCGTGGAGATCGAGCGCGAGCTCGCCTTCGAGCGCCGCTACCCGTCCACGGTCTCCGTTCTCGCCGACGTGAAGGACCGCGTGAAGATGCGCCGGCTGTTCGAGCGCTTCCGCCCCGGGGTCGTCTTCCACGCCGCGGCATACAAACACGTGCCGCTCATGGAAGGGAATCCGCTCGAGTCCGCGCGGAACAACATCTTCTCCACCTCCGTCGTCGCGGACGTCGCCTCCGAGCTGGGAACGAAACGCTTCGTCCTCGTCTCGACTGACAAAGCAGTCAATCCGAAGAACGTGCTCGGGCAGACGAAGGCCGTCTGCGAATGGATCGTGGAGGCGGCCGCGGCCCGCGAGCAGAACGGCACGCATTTCATCTCGGTGCGCTTCGGCAACGTGCTCGGCTCGTCGGGAAGCGTGATCCCGCTCTTTCGGCGCCAGATCGCGCGTGGCGGGCCGGTGACCGTCACCCACCCGGACATGACGCGCTACTTCATGACCATTCCCGAGGCCGTGCAGCTCATCATCCAGGCGGGCGCGATCGGCGAGAGCGGCGATGTCTACGTCCTGGACATGGGGACGCCCGTGAAGATCATCGAGCTTGCCCGCAACATGATCCGCCTGTCCGGGAAGGAGCCGGAGCGCGACATCGCGATCGAGTTCATCGGCGTCCGGCCGGGCGAGAAGCTGCACGAGGAGCTTTGGGGGGACGGCGAGAACGCCGTGCCGACCTCCCATCCGAAGATCCTGCGGTGCGCCACCCAGCCCGTCGATCCTCACTGGCTGGAAGAGGAGCTCACTGAGCTCGAGCGCCTCGTCGAAGCCGGTGAGCCGGTCGAGGTCGTCAATCGCCTCGGCGCGATGGTGCGCGCCCCTCGTCGCATCCGCGAAGGCGAGCGGGAGCCGGAGACTGTTTAGGGAGAGCTAGACCGGAAGGAGCAGCTGGAGCAGATCAGCGGGATCGCGGCGAACGCGGCTCCCTTCGCCTTCGCGCTTGACGAGCTCGAGCGCGCGCGGATCGGTCAGCGGCCGCAGGCGTCCCTCGCGGATCAGCGCCTCGTCGACTCCGCCGAGACGCCCGCCGTACGTCGTGTAGACGGGAACTCCGAGGGCCGCGGCCTCGCGGTTCATCGTCCCGCCGGCGGAGAC